>NKPV01000004.1 GCA_002254605.1 Armatimonadetes bacterium JP3_11 | reverse complement strand
GCTAAAAGCGCAAGGTTTATGACGGAACACCGAGTTGGGGCTTATAGGGTAGAAGCGACTCGGTGCGACGGCAGGAATATCGTCGCGCTACTTTGCACCCACGCGGCGGGAGAGGGGAGTGAGGGCGTACAGCACTTAAACTTTTGAAGATCGGTGGGGTATCCTATATCGCGGAGGATGAGAGCAATGGCGCTTACCGAAACGAAACTTTATCCGGGGATGGGGCTGACCACCACCCGCGCCCCGTTTATCGAGATTGCCCGCAATCGCGGCGAGCTGTATATCGAGCAGCCGTACGAGCTGTACTCTGAGGAGAACCACGAAGCGTGGCGACGGCTCTACGCGCGCATTCAAGAACGCTGGCAACGCTATGCCACCGAGAAGTTTCTGGAAGGCGTGTCCAAACTCTGTTTAGACCCCCATCGTGTGCCCCGTCTGGACGATGTGAACCAGTTCTTGGCGCCCCTGACAGGCTTCAAGGCGAAGGCGGTGTCGGGGTATGTGCCCGCCTATATCTTTTTCGATTGCCTCCGCCGCCGCGAGTTCCCCACCACCATCACCGTGCGCGACATCAATTCGCTTGACTACCTGCCCGAACCCGACATCTTCCACGACATCGCAGGGCATGTACCGATGCACACCGATAAGCGCTTTGCCGATACCCTGGTGCGCTTTGGCGAGGCGGCGCATACCGCGGCGCGCATCGTGCAGGAAATCAAAGACCCCGAACTGCAGGTACAACGCATTATCAGCATCACGCGCGCCCTGGCACGCTTCTTCTGGTTCACTATCGAGTTTGGGCTAATGCGCGGCAAGAACGGCGAACTGAAGGTGTACGGCAGCGGTTTGCTTAGCTCCTACGGAGAAATCGCCCACGCAATCGAATCACCCGATGTCCAACGCTACCCAATCCAGCTGGAGTGGGTGATTAATCAGTATTTTGAGATTGACCACTACCAGCCGTTGCTGTTCATTGTGGACTCGTTTGACCACCTGTTCGACCTTGTGGACGAGCTGGAGCGGTGGATGCTGGAAGGCAAGTTGAACAATGTCGCTCCGGGTGAGCCGAACATGAGCGAGGAAGACATCCGCAGCTTCCTCGAGGCGACCGTCGACTAAGGTATGGAGACGCTGCGCTGGGTGCTGGCTTCGCAATCGCCGCGCCGACGGGCGTTGATGCGATTGTTCGGCAGACCGTTCGAAGTACACCCAGCGCAGATTGAAGAGCCTCTACCTGAGTACACGGCGCGACCTGCCCTGCTGGGCAAGCGATTAGCAAAAGCCAAAGCGGAGGCGGTTGCGCCGCACTATACCGATGCCCTCATCATTGCCGCCGATACGCTCGTCATCATCGACGGGCGCGTGCTGGGCAAACCCGCCGACGAGCGCGAGGCGTTCGATATGCTCCGATTGCTTTCCGGGCGCACGCACACGGTGATTACTGCGCTGTGCCTGCTGCTGCGCCAGAACGGACACACCACCCACATCATTCAAGATGCCCCACGCTCGCGCGTCACCTTCCGCTCCCTCAGCGACGCGTGGATTCGCTGGTACATCGCCACAGGCGAGCCGTTTGACAAGGCGGGGGGATACGGCATTCAGGAATACGGCGCTCTGCTCATCGAAAAAGTGCAGGGCTGCTATTTCAATGTGGTGGGGTTGCCTCTGGCGACCTTGGCGAAGCACTTGGAAACGCTGGGCGTGTGGCAACCCGACAGCAGGTATAATCCCCTGTGAGGTGCAACGAAGCGATGATACGCTTTCCTGAAAACCCAGAGGCGTTTACCGACACCATCGCCGAGCTCACCGAACGCCACCTGAACCCCGGTCTGGCGAAGGTACTGCGATTTGCTGGGCTGGGCGTGGAGTGGTATGCCGAGGGCTGTTATATCTGGGATGCGCAAGGGCGGAAGTTTCTGGACTGTCTGGGCGGCTATGGGATGTTCGCGCTGGGGCATCGCCACCCGAAAGTGGTGGAAGCCGTAAAACGCCAGCTGGACATGATGCCGATGCCCAGCAAAATCATGTTCAACGCGCCGCAGGCGCAACTGGCGGAAAAACTGGCGCAGGTGCTGCCCGGCGATTTGCAGTACAGTTTCTTCTGCAACTCCGGCACCGAGGCGGTAGAGGGCGCGATCAAACTCGCTCGCAAAGCCACCGGGCGCGTGAAGATGATCAGCGCCATCGGCAGCTATCACGGCAAGACGATGGGCAGCCTCTCCGCCAGCGGACGCGAGGTCTACCGCAAGCCGTTTGACCCCTTGCTTCCCGGATTCGTGCATGTGCCCTTCGGCGACGCCGACGCGGTCGAGGCGCACTTCGATGACCAGACCGCCGGCGTGATCATCGAGCCGATTCAGGGCGAAGGCGGGATCCGCATTCCGCCCGACGACTACTTACCGCGCTTGCGTGCGCTCTGCGACCGCTACAACGCCGTGCTTATCGTGGACGAGGTGCAAACCGGGCTGGGGCGCACGGGGAAGCTCTGGGGCGTCGAGCATTCGGGGGTACGCCCCGACATCGTAACGCTGGCGAAGTCGCTGGGCGGCGGCGTGCTGCCGATTGGCTCCTTCTCTGCAGGCGCGGCGCTGTGGGAAGAGATGTTCGGCGAAAATCCACTGCTCCATACCAGCACCTTCGGCGGCAACGAACTCGCTTGCGCCGCTGGGCTGGCGACTCTGGAAGTCATCGAGCAAGAAGGGCTGGTAGAAAACGCGCAGCGCGTCGGTGAACGGCTTATGCGCGGGCTGCGTCAGGTGCAGGCAGAGTACCCCGACTTCATTCAAGAAGTGCGCGGGCGCGGGCTGATGATCGGCGTCGAGTTCCACGAAGCCGACTTCGGCGAGCTCACCATCACCAACATGATACAGCGGGGGGTCATCGCGGCGTACACCCTCAACAACCCCAAAGTCATCCGCATGGAGCCGCCGCTGATTTTAACCGAGCAAGACGCGGAGTTCGCCCTGCAGGTCTTCGCCGAGTCGGTGGTCGCCGCGCGCGAGCTGGTGCAAGCGGTGCTGGCTTAGGGGTACTCGATATCGCCCTCCACCACCCAGTCCCCGCCGAGTTTGCGAAGGGACACATTTTTCACGCGGGGCGCGTCTGCAACATTGGTGACGCCCAGCCCCTCCAGTGCGGTGCGTGCCTCCGCCCCGCCGATGAGTTTGGGCGCATAAAAATAGGCGATTCGGTTCGCCAACCGCGCCTCCAGAAACGACGCGGCGACCTGCCCACCACCCTCAACTAAAATGCTCGAAATGCCCCGTGCAGCAAGATCTTGCACCACCTGTTCCACAGGGACACGCATAGGCTGTCCCGGCTCCGGGAAAAACGCTTTCGTCTGCACGCCCATTTCTCTCAGTTGGCGCGCGCGTTCCTCTGTATCCTCCTCTGGCAGTTGCAGGTGATATACTAAAGTTTCCGCCTGTTTCGTGTTCAGAACGGGCTGATATTGTTTCATCGCGGGATGGAGGCGCAAATGGGTGTCCAGAATCACGCGCAGAGGCTGGTTTCTGACGCCGCGCAGTCGCGCCGTGAGCTGCGGACGGTCTTTGAGTATCGTCTCCGCCCCCACCAGCACCGCGGCATGCTCCGCTCGGAGGCGGTGAGCGTATCGCCGCGCCTGCTCGCTCGTGATCCACTTGGAGTCGCCCGTGCGCGTCGCGATTTTGCCGTCCAAGCTCATCGCCGCTTTGAGGGTAATAAAAGGGCGGTTGTGGCGACGCCAGTAGAGATAAATTCGGTTGATGGCTTCCAGCTCCTCGATAATTTTCGCCTCAGCGGAGTTGTGGGGGTTAAGCAGCTCCACCTGTACGCCTGCCGCGCGCAATTGGTTGACTCCTTTGCCGTCAACTTGGTTGTTCGGGTCGGTCATTCCCACGACCACACGCTGAATACCCCGCTCGATAATCGCGTTCGTGCAGGGTGGGGTGCGCCCGTAGTGGCAGCACGGCTCCAGGGTGACATAGAGGGTAGCGCCGTGGGCAGCGTCGCCCGCTTGTTGAAACGCGAAAATCTCGGCGTGCGGTGCGCCTGCGTAAGGGTGGTACCCTTCGCCTACCAGCACCCCGTCTTTGACAATCACGGCTCCCACATGGGGGTTCGGCACAGGAAAGCCGCGCCGTGCCAGTTGCACCGCACGGCGCATCCAGCGTAGATCGGTTTCAGTCAGCGCCATTTTGCTTGCTTTGCGGTTGCGCCTGTTTGCGCTGATAGTCGGCGCGTATCTGCTCGGTCATCTCTTCGAAGGCTGCGCGGTGCGCCTTGCGGTATTGCTCCTGAATCTCACGAATGTCTTTGAGTGCGAGCCACATCAGCGCGAACAGCAGTCCCACCGCCGCGATTAGCATCGCGCTCGCCGCTATCAGCCAAATCCGCTTCTCGTCGGCGGTCTCTTGGGGCAGGGCGCGCAGCAGAAAGAGCCGCGCAGGGATTAACCCAGCCAGCGCCGTGAGCAAAATCGCCATCCAAGCCCGATTGGAGAGTTTGCGTTTCATACTTTTTGACTGACGAGGGCGAACCGCAACGCGCGAATGCCTTCCTGCGGCGTAGGCGCACTAAACACGCTGGAGCCTGCCACCAACACACGCGCCCCCAACTCCACCAACTCGCGGGCGTTGTCGGGTGAAACGCCGCCATCCACCTCCAACAGCACATGGGGCGCGCTCTGCTCAATCATCAGACGCGCCTCCACTATCTTCGGCTTCATCAGATCGATAAATGCCTGCCCCCCAAAGCCAGGGTTAACGGTCATCACCAGCAAAACATCTATGGCAGGCAGGATGTAGCGCACGGTCTCCAGCGGTGTGTGCGGGTTTAGCGCAACCCCAACGCCACAACCGAGTTCGCGTATCTGCTCCACCACGCGATGCAGGTGTACACACGCTTCAGCATGCACCGTGATACTGTTCGCGCCTGCCTCCGCAAAATCGGGAACCAGGCGTTCGGGATGCTCGATCATCAGATGCACATCAAACGGCAAGTTGCAGTGGGGGCGCAGGGCGGCGACCATCGGCGCACCGAAAGTGAGGTTGGGCACGAAGTGCCCATCCATCACATCGAAGTGAATCCAGTCCGCGCCGCCGTCTTGTAGAGCATGCACCGCTTCGCGCATCGCGCCAAAATCGGCGGAAAGAATGGACGGAGCGATCAGGATGCTATGGTTCACCCATTTACCTCCTCGCTAGCGTATAATCTCCTGAACCAACTGCTCATCCACATAGACTCTTATCCGTACGGAAGCACCTTGCGCCTCCACAGGAATCGTATACACTTGCCCCCCGGTGCGCCGCTCGTCCAGCACCGTGCGTTTGCCCAGCGCGTCTTCCACTTCAATGCGAATCCGTCGGTCGGGTTGGTCGCTGAGATCGATTTTGACTTCGAATTGGCGTTTGGGCGTGTCGGGTTGCGGGGATTCTGGCGTGGTGGTCGGTGCTGTGTCGTAGCCTGAGCCGATGCTCACGATGAGTTTAATCGGGCGTGAGCGGTCGATGCGCGCGCCGGCTGGGGGAACCGTACCGATGACATAGCCCAGCGGAACTGTGGCGCTTGTGCGCTCTTCCACGCTATCCATCACCGCAAGCCCCATGCCTTCCAGTTCGCGGCGGGCGTGCGATTCAGGCATATTGCTCACATTGGGCACTTCCACGAACCGCGAGCCTTTGCTCACCCACAGGTACACTTTGCTGCCCTTGCGTACCACGCGCCCCTCAGGCGGACTCACGGAGTACACGACGCCGGGCGGATACTGCTCGCTATAACCTTCTAATCGCACTTCTGGTTCCAGCTCGGCTTGGCGCAAGATACGGTTCGCCTCTTCCAGCGTTTTGCCCACCACTTGCGGGACGGGACGGTCTTCGGGAACAAAGCGCAACGCCATCCACGTGGCAAAACCGATTACTAAGCCCAATACAACCAGCGCGCCTGTGAGACGAATCATGGTGCGCAACCACTTGGGGATGTCGTCTTCTTCCTCCTCTTCTTCGGATGCGGGGGGAGGTGGGGCGGATTTTCGAGCGAGCATGTCGCTGGAAGGCGCCTTCGCCGTGGACGAATCGGGCAGGTCGATGGGCGACCAGCCCAGCGACTTCCCGAACCGCAGTGCATCGCGCACCGCTTTTAAATCGTTCAGCAGTTGCAGGGCGGTGGCGTAGCGGTGCGCGGGGTCTTTCTGCAGGCACTTGGTCACGATACCCTCCACCGTGCGCGGCGTGGCAGGATTGCGCTGCCGGAGCGACGGGATGGGTTCGTTCAGATGCGCCTCGGCAGTTAGCACGGGGGTCTCGCCTCGGAAAGGCGTTGTGGCGCTAATCATCTCAAACAGGATGACACCACATGCGTAGAGGTCGCTGGCGATGCTGGGGGTAGCTCCACGAAACAGTTCGGGCGCGGTGTAGGCAGCGGCGCGGGCTTCATGCGCCGCCGCAAGGCTCGGCTCCGCACAATAGACACCCCGCATCCCCACCCCATTTAGCCACACACGCCATTCCGAGCCGACCAACACATTCGCCGGACGCAGGTCGCCATGCGTCATCCCCGCGCTATGGATGGCTTGAAGCCCTTCCACAATCCCAATCATGATTTCAATCGCGATGGGCACGGTAAACGGCGCGGTGCGACGAACGCGCGTCTCCAAGTCCAGCCCGCGCACGAACTCCTCCACAAAGAACGGGGGCTGCGCGGCAAGATCGATCTCGTACAACTCCAACAGGTTGGGATGGCGTAGGCGCGTCCGAGCGTCCAGGGTCATCTGCAGCGTGTCCAACAGCAGCTGATTGCTGGCATAGGGCGCGCGCACGGCTTTCAGGGTCACCACGCGCGAACGGGTCAAATCGCGAGCGCGGTACACATGAAACAGCAGCCCCTCCGACAGCTGCTCCAATAACTCATAACGCGCCGCCAGCACATTCCCTGTCATGGCTATGCCACTATAAAGATACCAGATTCCCACACCCAAAAGGGCATATCCCGCAAAATGGCTGTCGGCGCCGCCATACGCATGCGCAGGAACCCCCCAACACGCGCGAAACTAATTCCGTATGTGGATTCGCCCTGTGGTGTGTTGCCTGTGGCTTGCGGCGACGGCGTTCGGACAACAACCCACCGACGCGCTGTACGCAGAGGTGTTGGCACAAGCCAACTTAACCCCGCAAGAGGTACGGTTCGCCCCACACCTATTTGACTACTTTTTCCGCACGCAGCATACAACGCCGCTGTTTGTGATGCTTCTGCACGACCCCCTGCGCTTCCCCTACTATGCGGAGCGCTTGCGCAGTAGCCTGGTGGGAGCCATCAGGCGTCCCGTCATGGCGGTGGAGATGGGCGCGGGGGCGATTGGCGTCTCGATACGGCGCACGCTGGTAGGCGACCCACTCCAGCCGCTGTACGCGCGCGCAAACGCGCCGAATGCGTTGGAGAACGCGGTTGGGGAAGTGTACAAAGCAGCGAACACACCGATGTCCCCTGCCGTGCGGGAACAACTCCAACGCGCTCAGAAGACGCTGCCTGAATGGGTGCTGCGTCAGGCGGCGTTTTTGGTCTATGTCGCCATCGAAGCGCGACGCTGGCGCGACGCCGCCCTGCGCGACCTGACCCCCGAAGAGCGCAACGCACTATTCAAACTGCTCAAACTCCCCGTCAAAGAGTTCGAGGCGACACTGGGCAGCACGGAACCGAACGCGGAACTGCTCTTGCTGGAACGCGCTCTGGAAAAAGTGGACCTGGCGCGCCTGTTGGCAGGTGGACACGATAGCGCGCTCAGTATCCAGCAAGTCATCGAAGCGTTCCAAAAAGCCGACCCACCCACCAAAGAGTCGCTCGGGAAGCCGTTTGAGTTCACCATCGACACTCCATGGGGGCGGATTCGGTTGTGTGGCGGGGGGAATGATACGCATCCGCAGATGCCCTATCTGGTGCTCCTGGACACGGGCGGCAACGACGCCTACTACGGCGGCGGCGCGACCCTTGCTCTGGAAAACGCTGTGTCGTTTCTGATTGACCTTGCCGGTGACGACCGCTACGGCGATGACACAGACGCTTCTGGCAAACCGCTGGTAGAGCGCGAAGGGCGCGGGGGCAAAAGCGGCGCGGCGTTCGGCGGCGCACTGCTCGGCTATGCGATGCTCGCCGACCTCGAAGGCGACGATGTCTACCGCACGCAATCGATGGGGCTGGGCGCGGCGCGATTCGGCGTTGCAATGCTGCTGGACCTGCAAGGCGACGACCTCTACGATGCCTACGCCTGCGCACAGGGCGCTGCGATGGCGGGGGTGGGCGTGCTCGTCGACGGCGCAGGACGCGACCGGTACACAAGCTTCTACGAATCACAAGGGTACGGCGGAGTGAAAGGGTTCGGCGCGCTGCTCGACGCGCTGGGCGACGACGCTTACACGGCGCATCCAACGCCTGTAGAGTTCCCCTCGCCCCAGACAGCGGAGCGGAATGTCAGTATGGCGCAAGGCGCAGGCTACGGCAGACGCGCCGATTACCTCGACGGACGCTCGTGGGCAGGCGGAATCGGGATGCTGGTCGATGTGCAGGGCAATGATCGCTATACCTGTGGCGTGTTTGGGCAAGGCGTCGGCTACTGGGGCGGCGTCGGTATGCTCATCGACCTGCAAGGCGACGATGTGCGTGAAGGCGTCTGGTATGTGCAAGGCGCAAGCGCCCACTTCGCCATCGGCTACCTCGAAGACCGCCTCGGCAACGACCGCTACCTCGCCGCAATGAACATGGCGATGGGCGCAGGACACGACTTTGCTATCGGCTACCTGATGGAGTTCGAGGGCAACGACGAATACAACGCGCCCAACCTCGCGCTCGGAGGCGCAAACGCGAACGGAATCGGCGTCTTTGTCGACCTCGCAGGCGACGACCTCTATCAAGTACGAGGCAACGAGGCGAACCTCGGACGGGCGAACCCCATCGGCAAGGGCACGCTGCGCGAACGCGGCTTCGCGCTGGGACTGTTCTTAGACGCAGCGGGCAACGACTCCTATCCCCCAAATGTGGCGTTCGCAGGCAACGCCCGCAACTGGATTATCTGGGCTGTCCAAAACGAACGCCCCAACGAGAGCCAACTCGGACTGGGGATGGACAAGTAATTAATTCTTCAGCCGCACACTTTTCCTGCGTGCCGCAGGAGCGCGTGGGGTCTGGGGGAGCGTGTCGGGATGATACGGCACAGGCACATACTCCACGCCCGAATTGCGCTGCGCCGGCTGCGGATAGAGCGCCATCAACTGATAAATCTCAGACGGCAGGTCGGTGCGCACATGCAACCCCATCGAGTGCAACATATCCGCCGAGATGGGATAGTCGTGCGTGTAGTATCCCTGCGTCAGTTGGTCGGCTAAGGCGTGCGCGCGTTCGGCGTCCATGCCGTTCGCCATCAGCACCTCCTTCACCAGCGCAAGCGCCTGCTGCAACGCCTTGCGCGACACATCCGCCAAAATCAGCGTCTGGTCATCAATCTCGCTCGCGGGCTTCTGCTCCAACACTTTCAGTATCGACGCCGCCGGGAACTGCCCAACCTGCGGGTCCACAGGACCCAGCACCGCGTGCTTGTCCATTACAATCTCGTCGGCGGCAAGCGCAATTAGCGTACCGCCCGACATCGCGTAGTGGGGCACGAACGCTGTTACCCGCGCCCGATGGTCGCACAGCGCACATGCAATCTGCTGGCTCGCCAACACCAACCCGCCCGGCGTGTGCAAGATGATGTCGATGGGCATATCGGGAGGCGTCATCCGGATCGCACGCAGCACCTCCTCGGAATCCTCGATGCTAATGAACCGAAACAGGGGAACGCCAAACAGCGCGAGCGACTCCTGCCGATGAATAAGTACAATCACACGGCTACCGCGCTTTTTCTCGATCTCACGAATCAGGCTCAAGCGTGCCGACTCCAGCATCCGCTGCCGTAGCATCGGCATCACCGCCAGAAAGATGAACACTATCCAGACCAGTTGCGATAAAATCGCACTGACGGGTTCCATATGAAGTAGTATACCCTTCACGGCGAAATAGGTACACTTATATCGATGCGTGTGTTGGTGAGCGATCCGATTTCCGAAGAGGGGCTGGCGATTCTGCGTCGGGCAGCGGAGCTGGACTACCGTCCCAATCTGCCTCGCGAGACGCTTTTGCAGATTATCGGCGACTACGACGCGTTGATGGTGCGCTCGCAGACGCGGGTGGATGCCGAGGTTATCGAGGCGGGCAAGCGCCTGAAAGTCATCGGGCGCGCGGGCGTGGGGGTCGATAACATCGATGTAGACGCCGCGACACGACGCGGGATTGTGGTGGTCAACTCGCCCGAGGGGAACACGATCGCCGCGGCGGAGTTGGCGTTCGCACACCTGCTCGCCTTGGCGCGCTGGATTCCGCAGGCGGATCGCTCGCTTCGCGCCGGCGAATGGAAACGCAACCAGTTTATCGGGGTCGAGTTGTCGCGCAAGACGCTGGGCATCATCGGCATCGGCAAAATCGGGCGCGAGGTGGCGCGACGCGCGCGGGCGTTCGGCATGCGCGTGCTGGCGTATGACCCGTTCGTAACCGAAGCGCATCTGCGTCCGTTGGGGGTCGAATCGGTACCGCTGGAGCAACTGCTGCGGGAAAGCGACTTCATCACCCTGCATGCGCCGCTCACCCCAGAAACACGCGGGCTGCTCAACCGCGATACCCTCGCGCTCACAAAACCCGGCGTCCGCATCGTGAACTGTGCGCGGGGCGAGCTGATCGACCCAGACGCCTTGGTGGAGTCTATCGAGTCGGGGCATGTGGCGGGCGCCGCGCTCGATGTGTTCCCCACCGAGCCACCCCCACCCGACCTGAAACTGCTCCATCAGCCCCAAAATGTGCTGACGCCTCACTTAGGCGCGTCCACCGTGGAGGCGCAAGTCAAAGTGGCGGTCGATGTCGCCGAGCAGATTGTGGCGGTGCTGCAAGGGGGTGCGCCGCGTAGCCCGGTGAACCTGCCGCCTATCCCCGCGGAACTGATGCACCGCGTGGAGCCGTACCTCAAACTCGCAGAACGGATGGGAGCCTTCCATAGCCAACTCGCCGATGCGCCCATCGAGCGCCTCCACGCGCTGTTCTCAGGCGATTGGAGCGACCTACCGCTGGACATCATCGCCCGCGCTGCCCTTGCCGGGCTCCTCCAACGCTCCACAGACGCGCCTGTGAACCTCGTGAACGCGCCCCTAATCGCCCAACAGCGCGGCGTGCAGCTGGAATGGAGCGTGCGCCCCGAAACCGAACTCTATCCCGATACCCTCACCCTCACCGCGCATACGCCCCACGGCGCACAGCAACTCACGGGAACCGTGTTCGGGCGAAGCGACCTGCGCATCACCCACTTGAACGACCTGTTTATCGATGTGCACCCCGAAGGCATCTTGCTGATGACCGAACATCAGGATCGCCCTGGTATCATCGGGCGCGTGGGCACCGTGTTGGGCGACTATCAGGTGAACATCGCAGGGATGCATGTGGGACGCACGGAGATGGGCGGGCGCGCCGTGATGATTTTGCAGGTGGATAACCCCATCCCCCCCGAAGCGTTTGAGCAGATACGGCAGATGGATGGCGTGGAAAGCGCACGCGTGGTGCGCTTCTAACGGCTGCGACTGTGATACTGCGCCGCAACCTGCTGTAAAATCGCCTCGATTTTCGCCACCTGGGGCTGCACCGTAAACGATTCCCGTACGCGCTGATGGGCGTTTTGGGCGCGGCGCGCACGCTCGTCAGGGTTCGCCAGCATCTCCAACAGCGCATCCGCCAGCGCGTCAGGATCTTTGGGGGGAACCAACCACCCCTCCACGCCGTCGGTAATCGCTTCAGGAATACCGCCCGCGTCGGTTGCCAACACGGGACGCTGCGCCCACATCGCCTCCAACATCGCCATCGGCAACATATCGCTCAGCGTGGGCAACGCATAAATATCAATCGCCTGTAGCAGGCGCGGCACATCCTTCCGCTCGCCCAACCACATCACATGCTCAGCAACACCCAACCGCACCGCCTCGCGCCGTACCTGCTCGCCGTATCGCGGGGGATGCACCACCCCCACCAGCAACACGCGCACCTGCGGATAGCGAGCAACCACTTTCGGCAGAGCGCGTATCAGATAAATCTGCCCTTTGCGCGGGATGATGTTGCCAATCACGCCGATAACACACTCCGACGGCGACAGCCCCAACTCCGCCCGTACCGCCGAACGCACGCCCTTATCGGGCACTATCAGCCGCTCTGGGTCAACAAAGCCATGCACCGTGCTGATACGCGACGGGGGCACAAGGTTGCGCGTGATGTGATACCGTCGCGTCTGCTCCGAAACGGCGATCACATGGTGCGCCATGCGCCAGTGGAAATGCACCGTGTGCGCATGGGCGCGTAGCACGGCGGGCACTTTCGCAAGGCGACTCAGCCACACGGCAAAATTGTTCGCACCCGACATATGCGCCAGCAGCACCTCAATCTGGTTCTCACGCACGAACTGCGCCGCCGCTCTCAGGTCGCGCAACGGGAGCCGCTTCATGCGCGTCTCCAGCACGGGCACGCCCGCCCCACGCGCTTGCTCGATAACCCACGCGCCCGGCTTGCCCATCAGGATAATCGTGTTGCCCCGACGGTGCAACTCTTTGGCAATCTGCAGCGTGTGTACCGTCGCGCCGCACGCCGTCGTGCCCGATACAATCTCTAAGATACGCATCCGCCCGTAGGATACCCGCGCCGCAACACCAACAAGACGCACGACGAGAGTGTTCGGAAAATCAGTGGGAGTTGGGTATTGAATATCCAATCCGCTCCGTTTACCTGGTTGAGAGGTATACTCTGGATATGCGCAGCACGGCACTGTTAATCGTCGATGTGCAGAACGATTTCTGTCCGGGTGGTGCGCTTGCGGTGAGCGAAGGCGACCAGGTGATTCCGCCCCTGAACGCGCTTGCAGCGGAGCTAGCTCATCAAGGCGGGCTGGTGCTTGCCTCGCGCGACTGGCATCCCCGCGAAACGAAACACTTCGCCGAGTTCGGTGGTCAATGGCCCGTGCACTGCGTCCAGAACACACCGGGCGCAGCCTTTCACCCTGGCTTGAAACTCCCTGAGGGAACCATCATCATCTCCAAAGGCACAGGCACGGAGGATGACGGCTACTCGGCGTTTGAGGGGCGCACAGACGACGGCAGGACGCTGGACGAGGTTCTCAAGGCGCACGGTGTCCAGCGGCTCTTGGTGGGCGGCTTGGCGACCGACTACTGTGTGCGCGCCTCGGTGCTGGACGCCCTCCAACACGGCTACGAGGTCATTGTGCTCACCGATGCGATTCGCGGCGTGAACCTACAGCCCGACGACAGCGAACGGGCATTGCAGGAAATGCAAAGAGCCGGCGCGCGCCTGATGACGACCTCCGACGCGCTTAGGGCACAATAATCAGCCCGCTGCTGGAAGCTCCGCGCAATACCTGCTGCACAAACGCTGGCTCGGGCAATGCACCCTCAAAGCTGTGGCGGTCGTTGACAACGATCTTGGGCACTGCCATCACGCTGAACTGGTTCGCCAGCTCAGGAAACTCCTCGCTGCTGATGCCCTCCGCCGTAATCAGGTCGCTTGCCATCGCCAGCTTGTGCGCCAGACGCACCGCAGCAGGGCAATACGGACAGCCGTAAGTCACGAACACGCGAATATGCACAGGAGTGCGCAGATTCGCCAACATCAGGCGGCTATCGGGCGATAAACCGGGGTCGTCCTTACCCACATCCTCGATCGCGCCCACCAACGACGCGAACTCGAAGCCCGCGGGAATGCCCAAATAGCGGATACCGTAGTCCTTTTCCTCCGTGCGCACCACAATCGCAGGCGCAAGCGTGATACGGTATTCCTGCGCCACAGCCGGCTCCGCTTCGATATTATGTTGCTCCAGGGTCACCTTGCCGCCCCCAACGCTTACCAACTCTTGCGCGATTTGCGACAACAGCTCGCTGGTCTCCGGCTGTGCGTTCGTGGTGAACACAACCAGCTTCACGGTATGGTGCAAGCTCCCAAACCGCTGCTGTAAAGTCTGCCGATCTTTCTCTTGGATAATCGTCATCGTCGTCTCCTCACTTACTCCAGTCGAATAGAGTATCTGAAGAGGGATTCCGATTCATGGCGCTGTAGAGAATTTTCTGGGCAAGAAGAGCGCGGAATCGTATCTCACGAATCACGATTGGGCGAAGGAGGCGATTTTGCCAAGAAAAATCCACCACGACAGGTATGCACTGTAGACCTGAAGGGCATTTATCTCAAAGACACCCGTGCTGACAGTTTAGATAGGGTACTATATTGGAACCTGTAAGATGGCACGCGCAGTAGTAACAGGCGGTGCGGGCTTTATCGGTTCGCACCTGGTGGATCGCCTGATGGCGGAAGGTTGGCAAGTCGTCGTGATAGATAACCTCATCACAGGTCGGCTGGAGAACCTGCAACATTTGATGGGGCGCGACGGTTTTCAGTTCCTCCAGCATGATGTATGTGAACCGTTCGATATTGAGGGACCAGTGGATTATGTGTTCCACCTCGCTTCTACGGCAAGCCCTGTGGATTTCGTGAAGCATCCGATAGAGACTTTGCGCGTCGGCTCTTACGGCACAGAAAACGCGCTCCAACTGGCGCTGCACAAGGGCGCCAAGTTCCTATTTAGCTCCACTTCGGAGGTCTACGGCGACCCATTGGTGCATCCGCAGGCGGAAGACTACTGGGGCAATGTGAACCCAATCGGGGTGCGGGGCGTTTACGACGAGGCGAAACGCTATGCCGAGTCGCTGGTGATGGCATATCATCGCTACAAGGGCGCTGATACCCGTATCGTGCGGATTTTCAACACCTATGGCGAGCGGATGCGCTTGGACGACGGACGCGTGGTGCCGAACTTCGTCTGCCAAGCGTTGCGGGGCGAGCCGATTACTGTGTATGGCGATGGGAGCCAAACACGCAGCTTCGGCTATGTGTCCGACCTGATAGAAGGTATTTGGCGGCTGGCACACAGCGACTACCACGAACCGTTGAACATCGGCAATCCCGAAGAGCGTACGATTTTGGAGTTCGCGCAGATGATTAAACGACTCACGGGCAGTAGCAGCCCAATTGTGTTTCAAGAGTTTTTCACTCCTGACGACCCCAAGCAGCGCTGTCCCGACATCACGCGCGCACGGCAAATTTTGGGCTGGGAGCCGAAAGTCAGTTTGGAAGAGGGGTTGCTGCGCACGATTGAGTATTTCAGGGTACGTCTGGCACCGGGCGACGCCACAAGTGCACCGGCGTGATAGGAGCCTGGAGATGCTCAGGAAGTGGCGATTACGACGGCGGAGCCGTCGTAATCGCCTACGCTTCGCCACTCGGCGCGGCGGCGACTTCTTCCTCCTCCGTCTCTTTTGGTGCAGCGACCGACGCGATGGTGATTTCGGGATCGTCTAACGCCTGCACGCCCGCAGGCAACTGAAGATCGCGTAGGTGGATGGAGTCACCAAAGTTCTCCAGCGCTGCCAGATTCACATGAATCGCTTCAGGAATTTGGGTGGGCAAGCACTTAACGCGCAGTTTCTCGACTGGGTGAATAAGCACGCCGCCCGATTTAACGGCGAGCGACTCGCCCTCCAGCACGATAGGCACTTCGGTCTCGACAGGTTCGTCCATCGCCACTGCCCAGAGGTTCACATGCCGAATCCGCGCAGTAATCGGCTCGCGGTCGACAGCGCGTAGCAGAGTAGTAAGTTTCTCACCATTCAATTCCACCTCAATCAGGTGGGTGGTTCCTGCCTGATGTAAGACACGCCCCAGGCTGCGCTCTTCGAACTGCACAGGCGTCGACTCGCCGTTCGAGCGGAACACCACGCCGGGCACATAGCCCTGCCCAAGTAATCGCTTCGCCTTCTTGCCTAACAAAGTACGCGGCTCTGCCTTGATGGAAAAGGTCGTTGCCATAAGTAACTCCCTCCTTGTCGTGCGGGATTATACCTGATGCAGGAGGGGTCAGCGGCTCGTATTCGAGAAGTCTCCGAGCGGTGCGTTGGCGTAGGCGTCTAAGTCGTAGTCCGCCCGTTCTCCCGACAGCAAGCGGAAGTAGCCTGCCAGCGCGATCATCGCGGCGTTATCGGTGCAGTATTTCGGGGGCGGGATTTTGAGATTCACCCCCGCTTTGTCGCACGCGGCGCGCATCTGCCTCTGAAGCGCCGAGTTCGCTGCGACGCCTCCCACCACCGTCAGCGTCTCCACCGAAGCGGCTCGGACCGCCGCCATCGTTTTTTCTATCAGCGCGTCGATCACCGCCTGCTGAAACGAGGCGCACAGGTCATTCTTCACAGCTTCGGTGAGTGCGTTGCCCTGCTGAAGCCGTTCCACCTCGCGACGCACGGCGGTCTTCAGCCCGCTAAAACTGAAGTGCCATTCCGCCACCCGAGCGCGAGGGAAAGGGAACGCCTTTGGATTGCCCTGTTGGGCGCGTCGGTCAATTTCAGGACCACCTGGATAGCCGAGGTGGAGCAGGCGCGCGGTCTTATCGAACGCTTCGCCAGCGGCGTCGTCCAGAGTGTGCCCCAGCAAGCGGTAATCGCCGTGCCCGCGTGCGAGAATCAGTTCCGTGTGCCCACCTGACACGACGAGCGCGAGATGCGGGAACGGGATAGGCGCGTCTGGCTCCGTGAGAAACGCGGAATAGAGATGACCTTCCAGATGGTTCACCCCCACCAGAGGCTTATTGAGAACGAATGCGAGCGCTTTCGCGGCGGCAAGCCCCACCACCAGAGCACCGACCAGCCCGGGACGGTTCGTTACGGCGACTGCGTCGATCTGCTGAAGGCGGATACCCGCTTCGTCTAACGCCTGTTGTAAAACGGGGTTCAGCCGCTCCACATGCTGGCGTGCTGCGGCTTCGGGCACCACGCCGCCCCACTGGGCGTGGAGCGCTGCCTGCGACGCCACCACGCTGGAACGTACCGTGCGCCCCTCCAGCACGGCAGCGGAAGTCTCATCGCAACTGGTCTCGATTCCCAAAATCCAGCGCACAGAACGATTATACTGCTTCGCGTCGCTCGGAGCGCAACTCCTCGATGCGCTTGATGAGCCACGCACTGCTTCGAGCAAGCGAATCGGTGGAGTCGCTGGGTTTGAGCGGTTCAGGAGCGCGCCCCATTGCCAAATCGCGCATAAACACTTCCACTTCACGGAGGCGCCGCTCCTGAAAGGCTACTCGTTGCAGAATCGCTTCCCATTCGGTGCCCTTCAGGGACGGGGGCGTCTCGCCCCCGCAATCCGGGTGTGCAAGCGCACGCTGGAACCACCGCAACGGACGCGCCCAGCGATGCCATAACAGCCCAATGAAGAGACTTAGTGCTACTAATAGCCCCGTCACATAGCCCCCCATCGCTTGTAGGCTCTGTTGAGCATCACGCGCTAATTGCCTCTGAAAAACGGCTTTGAAATCACGCAGCGCCGCATCGATGGTGTCCTGACCGCGAAAGCTAAAGGTGCGGAGTGTTGTGAGGCTGATTCGATGGGGCTGATTGGCGGCAATATACTCCGCTAATCGGGAACGGGTTTGCAACCACTCCAATTCCAAGCGTAGCATCGCCCGATAGAATTGAAAATCCGCGTCGTCAGAAACCGCGGTGAGTATATTGCTCACAGCGTCGTTCGCTTGCTGATAAGCGTGGCGCAGTTCAGTGTAGAGCCGAGTCTCGTCATAGCCTGCGAAGCGTATTTTGCGTGAATCGGCGTGGGCTAATCCAAGCAGACTGCGCTCCATCCGAATCAGAGCATCTTCCAGACGATGCGCGTGCTGCTCTACCTGGGTAGCATCCTGCAGGGTGTGTTGCAGACGACCGAGCGAAGACCAGAAGCCGACAACGCTTGCCGCCGTCAAGCTGAGCGCAAACGCCCACAGCGATGCATACACTGCCCGTTGTAGCCGATGAGACCTCACGAAGGGGTTATTCCATATGGGGGCGTTCGTGTGAACTGGAGCCGACGGGAGGATTCGAACCCCTGACCTTCCACTTACAAGGCGGTTGCTCTACCGCTGCGCCAATATTCAGCCTTTCGCGCCGATTGAGAGCAGGTGAAGCGTGGCGCAGACTTTCAGGCGTTCGTGAACCACTGGAGATTACCTCCCTGATTGCGCGAGCCTTCAGGCGTGAACTGGAACTGCCTGAAAACACGCGAGTCTTCTATTTCAGGCTTGAACCGAACGAGGTTTCGCTGTTGCGAGTCCTGTGGCAGAAAGCACAAGAGACAGGCTACCCTGCGTTTCATCTACCTGAATTCGGCTACTCTATCCCTTCGGGGCGTGAATCGTGGCTCCAGCTGGATGTGCTTGGGGTAGAAAGGAAGCAGGGCGCGTCCGTCGGGTTTGTGTTCCGCAGCGATTCAGGGCAGGTTGTTTCCCGCACAGTTCGCGTGGGGAGCATCGAGTACCTACGGCTGCTCGAAACCCCTTGCCGAAGCGCGGGACTACTTGGAGCAACTGACCCGCCAGGGCTTGGCGCTGCGCGAGGAACAGCAAGGGCTGCTCCGCTACCGCTTGCTTCCCGAGGGTAGCGCCTGCGCCGTGTAGGGTCGCTTAGTCGCGGCTGGCTTGGTGCCGTTCGATAACGCCGTCGCGTGCGGTAAACGCCTCGAACTTTTGGGGCTGGGTGGCGGCAAGTCCGAAATCGCCGTCGGCGCGAATTGCGATTACGGCGCACTGATGCGCTGCGACATCAGGCAGTCGACGGAGCATAAACTCGATGCTATGCTGGCACGCTTGCTGTGCGGAGTAGCCGGCGCGCATGGTTTCCACTACGCGCGCGGCTAAGGCGAATCGCCAGATTTCCTCGCCAACGCCTGTACAGACCGCCGCGCCTGCCTCGTTGTCCGCGTAGAGCCCTGCGCCCGCGATGGGCGAGTCGCCCACCCTACCGGGCATCTTCCACGCCAGCCCACTGGTGGTGCAAGCGACCACTAAGTGCCCTGCGTTCCACCCCAGCACGCCGACGGTATCGTGTGATTCGGAGGGTTGGCGGGCATGCCACGCTTGGCTGACGCGCACATCGTCGGGGTCGTCGCTGCGTTCGGTGGAGACCTCTTGGGGCGCGGTGCGCTGCTGACGCCACTCCTGCCAGCGGCGCAGGGCTTCGACGGTCAGCAACTGCTGCGGCTCGTAGCCATGTTGAAGCGCGAATCGGATGGCGCCGTCGCCTACCAGCATCACATGCGGGGTGCGTTCCATGACGGCGCGGGCGAGGTAAATCGCGGGCAGAATGCCCCGCACGCCGGCTACCGCCCCGATTCGCAGACGCGCGCCCTCCATGACCGCTGCGTCCAGCTCCACCTCGCCGTCGCGGTTGGGCAAGCCGCCATAGCCGACCGACATCACTTGTGGGGCGCGCTCGACCGCCGCTGCGCCTTCCACTACCGCATCCAGCAAGCGCAACGCCGAGTCGCTCTCTTGCGACTCCTCCCACCGTCGTTGCGCCGCCTCGACGCTAATCCGTCCGAACCACCAAGTCGCTGCAAAAAGTGTTTGCACGGCATCATAGTTAGCGCACCAAGGGCAGATTCCTGTGGAACGGCTACGAGTCTTGGGATTCGCACCCTTGCCCGAAGTCGAGCAAGACTTGCAGGAGGTCGGCGTCGTCGACGATACCGTCCCAGTTGATGTCCTCGCCGCTGTCGCAGGTTTCGCCAAACGCAAGCAACACGCTGAGCAGATCCACATCATCCACGCAGCCGTCGCCGTTCACATCCGCCAGGTGGAGCGTGAGCGTTTCAGGCAGGTCGCTGGTGCAGCGGCTGGGTTCAAAGTCGGGCAGGTCGCCTTGCTCGGTCAAACCGCCGGGGCAGTTGTAGGGCGCGCAGGGCGGCTCGATATTCGCAGGCAGGGTTCCCAGCGGCGCCGTGCCCGTGATCGCCGGACCGCCGTAGCCCAAGCCAGAGATCGGACAGCTAAAATCCACCTGCAGAGGCTGTCCACTAAGCCGAATGCGCGGGTTGTTTAGCACCTGCAAGCGCGTCCCCAGCGTGAGCGTGCCGCCCGAGATCGTTACATAGCGTACTTCGTAATGCAGATGCGGTCCCGAAGAGCTGCCTGTGCTACCCAGCCGTCCAATCGGTGTGCCTGCATCCACCACCGCGCCATTCGGAGCCAGGAAGTAGTTCAAGTGCGCATAAATCGTGGCGAGGTAAGTGTTGCTGGAGCCGGGCTGTCGCACATTACTCACCACCACTGCGTAGTTGCCATAGCCTGTGCAACCGCTCTGCGCACGGGTGTAGACCCGTCCCCAGTGCGACGCCAGCATCGGCTCGTTGCAGTCCTGCAGAAAGCCGTTGTAGAAGGGGCAACCGCTGCGTGCGCTGGAGAGGCGATTGAAGTCCACGGCAAACTGCGGGTTGCCGCTCGCGTGGGTGTCGTAAGTGGAAGGGAGCCAGACCTGACCCTGCCGCCACGGTGCGACCAGACTGCGCAAGAACTCCTCTTCGCTGGCAGGGACGGCAGGGCTATAGACCAGCGTGATACGATAGTGTTGCGCCTGACGCAGGGTAATCGTGCGGCGGGTGTGCGTGGCGCCGTTCACAATCCAGCGGCTAAAGGTGGCGCCGTTGGGAGCGACATCGGGCGCAGTCAGCGTGACGGTCTGCCCTGCAAGGTAGACCAGATTCGCTGGTGCGACGACCTCCGTTGTGCCGAGGTTCATATCGGCAAGGTTGACGCTGACACCGACACTCGGCGCGCCCAGCACTTGTAAGCTCACCCGATACTTCAGGCGCGGCGCGCCCACCAAGGAGAGATAGATGCCCGCTCCGCGCACCGCTTCCGCCGACCAGCCCACCACGCCATCGTCCCAGCGGATTTTCCACCAGACCGTGTTTGTCGCGGTGTTGTTGTAGGCTTCGAATGCCCAGCCCGTCGCACCTGCCGATTTGGAGACGATGATCGAGTATTCGGTGCCTGGTCCAGTGCGCACATTCAGCGCGGAGGCGTTCGGACCGACCCGCACGGGATACGCTAACGGCGCAGCAACATTGGGAAACACGCCCTGCCCTGCCAGCGGCGCAAGGTAATTGGTTCCGCTCGCGCCTGTCGCAGACCAGCCTTGCAAGTTATTTGCCCACACTATGGGAAGCCATGTCAGATCGTTGCAGTTTTGGCTTGCGCCCTGAACGACGCCGTCCATCCCTGCCTGCACGGTTCCCAGCAGAGTGGCGCTACATGGCGCGGGGCGCACTGCCAGATTATTCCCGGCGCTCACGACTCCCACGCGCTCGCCTGCGACCTGCGCTGTTGCGATACCGAGCGTCAGCGCGCATGTCCAGCCCCATCTCCAACGGCTCATACCGCAGAGATACGCTCCAAGTCGCCCGATTCCTCTCTGAGGGTCTACTTCCCGCTTTGCAGCGATTCGAAGTAGCGTTTCACGCGCTTGCGCTCAGCGGGGGGCACATTTTGCCGGCTCAACGCCTGTTCGGCTTTTTTCTGGTAGGTGGGCAACACGCGCGTCAGCGGAATCGAGCTGCCGCCGGGTGTTGGGGGCGCTTCGTAGTCCATGTAATCGCCTACGCCGGGTACCAGCGGTGGCTGACCACTAACCGCCTGGTCCTTCATCGGGATTTTCAGCTCGGGCTGCTTATCGCCCTGGTTGAACAGCTCAGGCTGACCGAAGTAGTCGCCCTTATCCCACGCTTGCTTTTGCTTCGTACCGCCCCCGCCGAAGCCCAGCCCGAAGGAGGTTCCCAATCCCAGCCCCATGCACGCACCTTGACACTGGCTCAGTTTTTGCATCTGCTTGACTTGTTCCAGCATTTGGCGTGCCAACTCGCGGATTTGCTCGTCGGACTGATACTTCTTCGCCAGCTCTTCCAGTTTTTTCTCGAGCTCTTTCAGGCGTTGCTCCATCTCCTCTTGGGTCAGTTTGCGTTGTTGGGGGTCGGTTTCGCGTTGCATCTGTTGCATCTGCTCGGCGAGTTTGCGCAGATGCTCCATCGCCTCTTTGAAGGCGGGGTCGTTGCGCAGTGCCTCCTGCAGTTTCCGCATGAATTCTTGCGCCTCTTTGGAAAGTTGGAGCGCGCGCATCTGCTGCTGGAGCGATTCGAGTTGTTTCTTGAGCTGCTCCATCTGCTCTTTGGTCAGGGGGTTGCCCTGGGCGTCTTTACCCGACTGGAGTTGCCGTTGCAGTTCGTCGAGTTTGCGTTGGAGTTCGCTCATTTGGCTTTGCAGGTTCGCTGGATTGGGCTGCTGCATCGCCTGCATGGTGGCTTGGAGCTGCTGGAGCTGCTGCTGGAGTGCGGCGCGTTGCTCTGCGCTGAGAGGTCGCCCCTGCATGTCCTGATTCGACTGCAGCTGCTGCTGGAGGCTTTGCATCTCCGAGCGCATCTGCTGCATCAGTTGCTTCAGTTCGGGGTTCAGGTCGGCAGGGTTCTGCTTCTGGGCGAGTTTTTCGAGTTGTTCGCCTGCGGTTTGCGCCTGTTGGTGGAGTTGCTCCAGTTTTTTCTGGTTTTGCTGTTCCAGTTTGCGGGCTTGCTCCATGATTTCGTTGTAGCGGAGCAACGCTTCTTGCTTTGTCATCTTCGCTTCGCGGGCGCGCTTGTTGTAGAGTTCCACATTCTGCGCGATGCGTTTGGTGAGTTCATCCGCGTCGGGTTTTTTCGCCTCTTCCAGAATCGGTTTGGCGACCTCTTGTATCTCTTCGGCTGCCTGCTTGATCTCTTTCTGTTCCTCGCGTCGCTCAGGCACGACAACCGCCATGATTTGCGGGAGGAAATGCATCATCAGCAGCAACGCAATTGAGCCGACAAAGAGTTTTTGCCATTTACCGAACTGCGGGCGCAGAATCTGGCGGGGGTTCGTATGCTGCAAAGCATTCTGGGCGTCTTCAACCAATGGCTGGTCGAACAGATGGGCGCCGTCGGTATGCTCCATCGCGGTCTGCAGGCGGTCTTTAAGTCCTGCGCGTCGGTCAATCAGTTGCGCCACTGCGGCATCCGAGACGCGAATCAGCAGGGCATACACCGTGCCCATCAGCACACCGAGCAGCACGCACGCAATTAGTTGCCATGGATAAATTGTCAGAACCCCACGCCAATCGAGCAGGCTAAGCAAGGTAGCACTCAGCGCGCCTGCGATTCCAGCGATTGCGCCGTAGCGCCATGCCAGCAAGAGACGCACCCGCCGCCGGTACGGGCGCAAACGATCCACCCAATTCAAAGCGTTCAACGCCATATCGGTACCCCCAACAGCGCAGAGTATACCCCAGAGGGCAAAGAATTCAGGGGGCGGGGTATTTACCCCAACTCCCTTAAACCCCGTCAGCCGATAAGAAAGTCCTTCCGGGAGCATACGCCGCTGCTCCTCGTGTTGCGGTGCAGCACTCCTTGCAACACGTGCGGAAGGGGTGCCACGCTTTTCTGGCTTGGCGTCGCACCAACCAGCCCATCCCTTTACAAACTCGCTGGAATCAGATACGAACTTTTTGCCTTCGGGTCGTGCAGCGCGAGGAAGATGTAGAACATCTCGTCATAAGTGCCCTCACCGTAGCGCACCTCGCGGGGCGGATTGCTGGGGTTGTTCGGGTTATCCGACGAGTTGTCATACCAGCCGACACACTCGATGACGGTACCCGGCGGTAGCTCGATGGGTTTCTCGTAGAAATACGCCTGTTGCCAGTTGAAGTCGTAATCCTTGATTTGGAGTAGGGGGATGGTGCGTCCGTCGGGCGTCTTGGCGACGACTTCTGTGCCGCGCGCAATTAGGTGCATATGCGCCATAATTGCCAGCGCATAGACAGAGCGGTCGCTGGGTGTTGTCCAGCGTGCGTGGATTCGGTAGTTTTTCTCGCCCGGCGGGATGAGAATGTTGCGGTTGCCGATTACGGCAAGTTGTACCGGTTTGGTCGTTTCTGTCCGATCGGCGAGGTATAGCCCTACCTTGGTGCGGTCTTTTTCGCGCTTGCCGCGCTTGAAGTAATGTATCTGCATCACGAGGTCGAACTTACGTGGCAGCACCGCGGCGAAGTTTTCTTCCAGTCGGATGGGGCGCATGCCGGGTACCCAGCCGCCCAGCATCATCGCGGGAATAAATCCGGTACCGCCGAAGTTGGCGTAGCCCGGCGCTGGGTCTTCCGCGTCCAGCTGGCGGGCGCGCCCTGAGATGTCCACGAACATGTTCGCATGATGCACTACTTCGCGGTTGCCGGGTTGAATATCAATCCCCACGATGACTTTGTTTTCGGGCAGTTCCACAGGGATCACGAAATAGCGGTATTCGTCCCCGCCCGTGCCCTCCAACACATACTCTTCCTGCATTTCCACCACCAGGTCTGGCTCACCATAGAACCAGCCCTTGTTAAAGGTGGGAGGCTTGGGCGCCTTGCTGAGGTCGCCTGCGGGCGCACCCGAATCGACCCAGCGGGCAATCAGCGCGATTTCCTCGTCGGTGAGGTAGAACTCGTTCTTGAACTTCGCGAAGCCAGGTGTCGGCTTCCACGGGGGCATGAGCCGCTTCTCGGTGTAGTATTTGATCTCTTTTGCCCAGCGTTTGGCGTCGTTGTAGGTTTGCAGCGGGAACGGACCAATATCGCCTGGGCGATGGCAGGTCGTGCATTTCGTGTACAGGATTGGCGCGATGTGTTCGGCGAAGGTGACGGGCGCGGGTGTTTCGGCGTCGTTCTCAGGCAAGTTGAGGAAACAGCCAACAACGGTTGTGCGGGGCTGCGCAATCGGCTTGCCTGCCAGCGTGGCGCGCAGTGCATCGCGTAGGTACTGATGCTGTGCCACCTCGCGTTTTGTTACGCTGTCGATGGCGCCTGTATACACAACCTCGCCTTTAGGGTTCAGCACGAATGCTTGCGGCACATGGGTTGCGCCCACGCTCCGCGCGATAGCCACTGCGCCCTGAAGCACCACAGGAAACTTGAAGTCCATCCGCTGCGCATGCTCGCGAACCGACTCGGGGGTTTCGTCTGCTTCGGGATAGATGCCGTAAAATGCGACCCCCTGCTTAGAGAAGGTTTCATAAAGAGCGTTCAAGCGGGGCGCATAGCGAGGCACCGCAGGGCACCGTGTAGACAGCGTGATAAACACGATAGCGCGTGCCTCCTGCAGATCGCTCAAACGCACGGTTTTACCCTCTAAGGTTGTCCACTGCAGCGTGTTGGGCGCAGTCGTCGGCTGCCAACCAGCCCAGATCAATAGACCGCTCAAACACAGCGTCGCTATGCTCCATCGCACCATCGCTATCACCGAATTCTAAATACCCTGATTGCGGTGCGATTCCTGCCGATTAACTGAAATTTTGCCGAATTCGCTGTCCGCTTTTGGAGGCATTTTGAGTCTTAATAGGGTGGAATGCTCTGCGAGGGCGTTCCACAGGGCGAATTGAATAGATGTCAGCGGCGCTGGGCTTTGATCCTCCTTTCGACAGCGTCGCTCATTTTTTATTAAAACCCTTCTACCTGCTTGCGGAATTGGCGGAAACTCTCGTGCGCCATCTGTTCCCACATCTGGCGCACGGCATACAACCCCTGCATCGCCACTTCGAAGTTCTCGGAGAGGCGGCGGAACATGGGGGCTTCCTCGCGCCACTCGCCGATATCGAACAGCGAGACCAGGCGATACGATTCTTTGCCCTGTTTCACATAATCAATAAGGTGGTCTTTGCGCAGGGAGGCGCGCAGCTTGGGCAGTGCTTCGGGATAGACGCCCGTCCAAAACAGCGTGAAGTCGCCGATGTGGCGATGCACCTCGCGCTCCTGATAGAACGACTGGGCGCCGAGCCGCACATCGGCGTAGTAGAGCATCTCGGCGACCTCCTGCAGCGGTCGCCCGTTCAGATCGCGTAGACGATACAGACTATCGATATGCGCAAACTCGGTCAGCAGGTTCGTCAGGTAGCGCATCACCTGCCGATCGTCCCAGCGCAACGACAGTGCAAACGCGCGCTCCACCAACTCCCCAAACAGTGCCTGCAACGATAGGTCTCGGCTCAACATAGTCTCGCCACCTTGTCCTGAGTTCCTCGCTGCGTTGGGAATGACAGAGGCTACCCCAAAGCCCCGTCGCCATCCCAAGCGCGGAATCTCGCCTATAGTTAAGTATTCCACATCAGCGTTTGAGTTCCCCAGAGGCGCGAGCGAGTTTGTAGAGAGCGATTGTGCTTTGCGAGGCGTATATAGGTAGCCCGATGAGCAAGAACGGCGCAAGCGGCGCACAACATCCCAGCAGGCTGTAAAAGGTCGCCAGCACCGCAGCGCGCGGTCCCAGCAAGGGCGCCGCACGCTGGGGCAACGCCAGCTGGTCGCGGATTGCCGAGGGCGCCGCTATCAGCCATGCGCACGACCACAGCACGAGATAAATGATGTAAAACCCTGCGCCGAAGCTCAAGCCAATCAAGATCCATCCCATCCCCATCGCGCCCGGGTGCGCAGGCTGAGTGAACAGCGCTTGCAGTAACCAGCCCAAACTGTAGCCACTGGTAGCTGCAATCAACACGCGCATTTGATGTACCCACGCGCCATAGACCCAGCCCCAATAAATCTGGTTCGGTTTCAACCCCGCCAGAAAGACCCCGACTAACTCGCCTGAATCGAGCCAGCGCCGTACCCGACGCGCTGTAGCATGATAGCCCCACAGCCAGAGAAAGATCCACAGCCCAATCAACAGCACGAAATTCACTGCGCCGACAATTGGTTGCAATAGCCCCATCACGAACATCCCGACTCCAAAGCCCAACGCCCACGCAGGCTGCCGTTCCATCAGCGTCAAGCGTGTGATGGGATTCACGGTGTGCTTTCTGACCAACCCGTCGAACAGAGGATACACCAAGGGCAGGGCATACCATTCTATTCTGGGATGCGTGGTGAGGCTGCGTCGAGGCGAGCGGAGACGCGCCACAAGGGTTCCGCTGGAAAGCAGTGTCAATACCAGTGCGGAGCGCAACAGCGGTGTGAGAAGGCACATCCAGAGAGGCGGCTGCGCCTTAATGCCCGCCGCACTCCACGCATCCGACGCCATAAGCAGCGCATAGGTTGGACTGAGCGCGCCCAGCACAGGATGCAACGGCTGCCACCAGAACACCAACGCAGGCAGAATACCAAGGAGAACCGCCGCGTAAACCCCAGATGGTGCGCGTTCGTAGGCGCGTTGCGCCCCACGCCGAAACAGCGCGCCGCCCAGCCACTCGACGAAACTGAGCCAAAGAAGCGTCGCCCAGAACGCGCCCGAACCGATTTCCAAGCCCCACAGGAGAACGGCGCCCCCCGTCAGCGCCAACGCTATGAGCCGCAGCACTCCTGACTCCCACAGATGCACCCGCAGGGGTTGAAGCACCGATTCCGCTTGGCGGCGTACCGTCAGCAGCAATAGGTTCAGATACCCTGCCACCCAGAACATGCCCAGCGCCACAAAGTGCGTTTGCCCTGCGCCGCTGTAGCCCTGCGCGCCGCTTTCGTGCCACGCGAAGACACCGCTAAACACGATCACGCCCGCGCACGGCAACAGATAGAACCATCGCCACACCCCCGAAGGAGCATTAACCCATCGCGCCATGCGCTCGAAACGGAGCAGTTCGATGATGAGCCACACCAGCGTGAACATCCGCAAATCGGGAAGCACCACCGCAAACTGAGGCGGCAACGCCATACGCCCCAAGATGGGGAGCGCCAACATTACGCTAAACAGACGGCTGTTGCCAAAGGCTGCGCGCGCCCGTCCCCCATCCAGCATCCACGCGTATCCCAACAATGCCATCGCCGTTATATAAGGCGTGCCTTCCCAAGCAGACGCCGCCAGAGCAAACGAAACGATTCCCAACACAAAGTAGTTCGCGAAGCTAAACAGCATCCACAGGGCAACCGCGTCCCAAAGGTTTGTCCCTTCAATCTGGCTCGCCAGCACATATAAGGGCAGCCAGAGGCTCATCGCCACGGCGCGAAACAGCCAATCGGGCAGCCCACGCTGAATTAAGAGCATATGCGCGGTATAGGGCATCAGGCGCAACTGCTCGAAATTCCCCGTGCGCAGATCATTCTGGAACGACGGATCGGGAAGACGGTGTTCTACCCAGCCGCGCCCCAACAGGTGGAAGAGCACGAGTGCGCCCAACATGGCATAAACAGAGGTATGTACTGAACCGAATTGGAGCAGGACGATGATTAGGGTCGCGACCAGCCCCGCACAAGTCGCGAAGAGCCAACTCCCCCACAAGAGCTTTGATAAGGACAGGCGACGATACATCACCTGCCAGAAAATCAACGCGTCGAACCCTCTTATGGACGATTGTGCGTCGTCCCGTACCCCCGAAACCGCCATCATCATGCCAGTACGCCGCAGCAAGCCCGAATCCTGCTTCGTCGGTAGGAGTCGGCGCACTGTTAACTAAATTGGGCGGTTAATGAGCGACCGTCAGTGGCTCTTGTTCCTGAGCTTGTTGCCCGATGTGGGGCGTCGTACTCTGCGCTCTGTTTTGGAGCGTCAGCAGGTGCGCCGTGAGTCGCCCGCGGAGGTGCTGCGCCTGCCGGCGGAGGTGCTTCAAAGCGAGTATAAACTGCCATCGCGTGCGGTTCGGGCAATCCAGGAGGAGCTGAGCCAGTGGCTGGAGGAGACAGCGCGCTTGGAAGCGCACCTGACGCGCTGCGGGGTGCGCTGGATGAGTTTTCAAGACGCAGCATACCCTGTCGCACTGGACGAGATGCCCGAACCGCCTGCGATTCTGTTTCTCTACGGCGACCACCGCCTCCTCAGCGAGCCGAGTTTCGCGTTGTTGGCATCGCATACGGTCTCCAAGCAAGGGCTGCAGGAACTGGAAACGCTGGCGCAAAGCCTGATGGCGCAGGGATTTACCCCCCTCGTGAGCGCGACGCAACCGGCGTACCAGCGTGCGCTGCTGTGCGCCGTGCGCCAGAACGCGCCCTACCTCCTGGTCCTCGATCGGGGACTGCTGGCGACTTTCGGTACAGATTTGCGTCGGGAGCCTCTGAAACAGGCGCGCATCTGGCAAGCGGAGTTTGAACCCGAACGCGCGTTGGCGCTCAGCCCGTTTCGTCCAGGCGATGGATGGGTCGCTTCGAATAGTAAGTATCGTGATGCGCTCATCGCCTACCTTGCCAGCGCCGTGATTGTGGTCGAGGCGCGCCCCGATGGCTACATCGTGCAACTCTGCCGAGAACTGCTTCAGCACGGGCGCACGGTCTATGTCTTGACGCCGCGCATCGAAACCCTCCCAGGCAACCGGCAGGTGCTGGAGTCAGGCGCGACGCCGTTCGGCGCAAAGAGCCTTTGAAAACTCGCGCCACGCTTCCATGTGCTATACTCCTTAGACGGAATGATAGAACGCTACACGACCCCTGAGATGCGCGACCTCTGGAGCGAGGAGGGCAAGTATCGCGCCTGGCAAGAGGTGGAAATTGCTATCTGCGAGGGGCTCGCGCACTATGGCTATATCCCTACCGACGCGCCTTCGATAATTCGCGAGCGTGCCCGTTTCGATGGGCAGCGCATTGCAGAACTGGAGCAGGAGACGCGCCACGATGTGATGGCGTTTGTGCGCAACCTTGCCGAAAATGTCGGCGAAGCGGGACGCTGGATTCACTTCGGGGTCACCTCCTACGATGTGGTGGACACCGCGCTCGCGCTGCGCCTCAAAAAGTCGGTGGAACTCATCCTCGCGGAGTGCGACGCACTACAGACCGAGATTCGCCGCCTTGCGTTAGAGCATCTTCACACGCCGATGATTGGACGCACGCATGGTGTCCACGCCGAGCCAATCACTTTCGGCTTCAAGTTGTTGGGCTGGTACGCCGAGATGGAACGGCACATCCAGCGACTGGAACGCCTGCTGCCCGAAATCAGCGTGGGCAAGGTGTCGGGTGCGGTGGGCATCCACGCGAATGTCGACCCGCGCGTAGAGGAGTATGTGTGCGCGAAACTGGGCTTAACGCCGGACCCGGCATCCACCCAAATCGTCGCGCGGGATCGCCACGCGAGCCTGCTCTGTGCTTTCGCCGTGCTTGCCGCCTCACTGGAGAAGTTCGCAACCGAAATCCGCAACCTGCAGCGCACCGAGATTCTCGAAGTACAAGAGCCGTTCGCGCAGGGGCAGACAGGTTCCTCCGCGATGCCCCACAAACGCAACCCGTGGAACTGCGAAACGGTTAGTGGGCTGGCACGCGTGGTACGGGCAAACGCCCTCGCAATGCTCGAAAGCGTCGCCACATGGCACGAACGCGACCTGACCAACTCCAGCGTTGAGCGCATCGTCATCCCCGACACGTGTACACTGATACACTGGATGCTCCGTAAGTTCACCAGCATCTTACGCGGGCTGGTCGTGCTGCCCGAGAATATGCGGCGCAATCTGGAGCTGTTAGGTGGCTTGCCCTATAGTGAGCATGTGATGCTCGCGCTGGTTCGGAAGGGTCTCGCGCGGGAACACGCCTACAAGCTCGTACAGCGCAACGCCGCGCGGGTCTGGGATGAGCGCATCGCATTTGTGGACGCGCTCCTAAGCGACCCCGAAGTGCGCCGCTATCTCAACGAAGACGAAATACGCCAGTGCCTAAGCTTAGAGCATCACCTGCGCCACCTGGACACAACGGTACAACGCGTGCTGGGCGAAGAGTAGTCTTGGAGCAAAGCGTTCCACGACAGCGTCGCGCAAGGTATCCTATAGCCCGATGCGCATGTGGGAAATACTGTTGGGCGCGACCGCCCGCTATCGATGGATGCTGACCGCAGGGATATTGACGATGTGGCTCACTGGCTATACGCAAACAGAGTTTCGCGGGTTTTGGGTAGACGGCTTCAATGAGGGGTTCCATACACCCGAGCAAGTGGATACACTGTTGCGACGGGTGCGTGCGGCGAAGCTGAACGCCGTGATTGTGCAGATGCGCAAGCGCGGCGACGCGCACTACTTTTCGCCCTTGGAGCCGTTTGCCACCCAGCAGCAGGCAGGCTTTGATGCATTGGCATACCTCATCGAGAAAGCCCATGGCGAATCTCCGCGCATAGAAGTCCATGTGTGGGTCAATAGCCACCCGATTTGGCCCGGCAGTAGTTGGCCCAGCGATCCGAAACATATCCTGAACCGCTTCCCTGAGGTGCAAACCGAAGACTACGAGGGCAAACGGATTACGGAGGTCGGCTACGGCGGCGACTGGGGACATCCGCTCTATCACGAATGGTTCACGCGAGTCGTGTTGGACATCGTGCGCCGCTATGACATCGACGGGATTCATTTCGACTATATTCGCTACACGGGCGAGCGGTGGGGCTACAACCCGGTCAGCGTCGCGCGTTTCCATCGTCGCTATGGGCGTGAGGGGAAACCCGACCCCACCGACCCGCTTTGGAAGCAGTGGCGGCGTGATCAGGTGACGGCAGTGGTGCGCAAAATCTACGCGCAAGCGACCGCACTCAAGCCGCACCTCAAGGTCAGCGCGGCGCTGATCACCTGGGGCGACGGACCACAGAACACCGACGACTGGGTGAACCGCTCTGCCTATCGTGCCGTGTTTCAGGATTGGCAAGGCTGGCTCAAAGAGGGGATTTTGGACATGGCGATTCCGATGGTCTATTACAACGAGGCGAACCCGCGCTATGCCGAGTTCTTTCGGCGCTGGGCGACCTTTCTGAAAGACCATCAGCACGGGCGCATCGGTGTGGTGGGCATCGGCAACTATCTCAACACTATCGAGAACACCTTGAAGCAGGTGGAGTTTGCGCGGCAGCCCTCGCCATCGGGCAACCGAGTGTATGGGGTGAACTTTTTCTCCTACGCAGCGACCACGGGCAGCGGTTCGGAGGAAGGCTCCCATCGCTATGAAGAGGCTTTCTACACCGCACTGGGCGACTATTTCGGCGAGTGGGTTCCGACACCCCCCATGCCTTGGAAGCGGTCGCCCACGACAGGACATTTGATGGGAACCGTCTTGAACGCCACTGATTTCAGCCCTGTGGACGGCGCGACGGTGGAGGTGTATCAGGCAGGTTCGTTGGTGCGTACACTCACTACCGACGGGAATGGCTTTTTTGCGGCGGTGCATCTACCCGCGGGGGTCTACGCGCTGACGGTGCGGGCGGAAGGGCTGCCTGTCCAACAGGTGAGTCAGGTGTGGGTCGCGCCAGGGATGGGGGTGAACTTGCCTCTCCTGGTGGGCGAGACGCCTGTGCTTGCTCTGCGCCGTGTGGAAAGCGTGGCGGACCTCCCCGACGATGTCGAGGTCATGCTGCTGGGCAAGATTGTTGCGCAGGACTGGCTCTCGTCTGAGCAGCCGCTAATCGTGCGCGACGCCCTGAGCGAGGCGACGGTACAGGTTCAATTGGCTGCGCCTTCCGTGCCGTTGCTGCAAGGCGAGCGGGTTGCCGTGAGAGGCAAACTCCAAACACTCCCCAACGGCACGCGCATCCTCGCGCACGCTACGGTGAAGTGGCTTGGGGCGTTTTGAGGGTGGGCGTGAGGCGTGAAACTTAATCGGGGGGCATCAACGCCCCCCATAGCGCCAGATTCGCCACGGTACTGTACTGTCCTCTTAGTGGGCAGCGCAACGCCGCGGTTCTGTATTAAGGCGCTCCGACTTCCATCCGCACGAAGCGCGCGACTTTGAGGTCGCTCCCTGCCGCTTTGAGCATATCGCCGATGGTCTTCGATTCATCCTTGTAGAACGGCTGCTCCAGCAGGGCGACTTTTTGGACGAAGCCCTTGTTCACGCGTCCGCGTGCGATGTTCTCCGCGACATTTTCGGGCTTCCCTTCGTTGAGCGCGCGCTGTTTCTCGATTTCCAGTTCCTGCTGCAGCGCTTCCGCGGGAATTTCCTCTTTGGAGAGGTACTGGGGTGCGCTCCAGGCAATCTGGATGGCGATTTCGTGGGCTAAGTTCTGCATCGTCTCTTTGTCCGCGCTGCCTGTCAGCACCACCATCACGCCGACGAGCTTGTTATGGTGGATGTAGATGTCCACCACGCCGTTCTCGCCTTCGGGCACGCGGGCAACGGCATAGCCTTGAAACACGATTCGCTCACCCGTCTTACCGATGGCGATTTCGATTTGCTTCTCGACGGTGATGCTGCTGTCCGTGAGCGAGGGGCGTTGCAGGAGGGCGTCCATTTTGCCTTCCTCGCCGACCGCCAGCACATGCTCCAGCAGTTCGGCGGCGAGGTTCTGGAACTCTTCGTTGCGTGCCACGAAGTCGGTCTCACAGCGCAGGTCGATCAGTGCGCCGGTGCGTCCGTCTTCGCTGAGCTTGCCCGCGATGACGCCCTGGTTCACCTCTTTACTGGCGCGTTTGCTGGCGATAATCGCGCCTTTTTCGCGTAGGATCAGGCGTGCTTTTTCGAGGTCTCCGCCGGCTTGTTCCAGCGCGTTTTTACAGTCCATAAAGCCTGCGCCGGTCTCGTCGCGCAGGGACTTAATCAGTTGTGGGCTAATGCTCATCGGTATTCCTCCTCTAAGTCTTCTAATCGGTGTCGCTTCATCAGTTCCCACTCTTTGCCCATAATCTCCTCGTCGGAGGGGCGGTTTTCGGGGGCGATTTCCTCGCCGAACATCTTGCCGTATTCCGCCACCTGTTCGGGTGAGAGCGGGGCTTCCTCTTCCACGACGGGCATCTCCTCTGCAGGAACGACTTCGGCGCCTTGCCATTCGAGTTGTTTTTCTTCGATAATCGCGTTGGCGATACGCCCTGCGATGAGGCGGATAGCGCGAATCGCGTCGTCGTTGCCGGGAATGGGGTAGTCCACCAGTTCAGGATCGCAGTTGGTATCGACAATAGCGATAGTGGGGATGCCCAGTCGACGCGCTTCTGCGACTGCGGTATGTTCTTCTTTAAGGTCTACGATAAACAGCGCGGAGGGCAGTCCGGGCATGTCTTTGATCCCGCCCAGGTTGCGCTCCAGTTTCTCGTGTTCTTTGCGCAGGCGCGAGGCTTCCTTTTTGGGGATGCGGTCGAGCTCGCCTTCTTGGATCATCCGTTCCAGCTCCTTGAGTCGCTTCACACGGGACTGGATGGTGCGGTAGTTGGTGAGCGTGCCGCCGAGCCAGCGGTAGGTGATGTGGTATTGGCGGCTGAGGAGGGCGGCTTCCTTGATGGCGTCCCGCGCCTGCTTCTTCGTGCCGACGAAGAGGATATGACCCCCGTTGTTGACGATTTCCTTGACGGCTCTTTGCGCCTTATTGAACATCTCGACGGTCTTGTGCAGGTCGATGATATGAATCCCGCTGCGTGCGCCGTAGATGTAGCGGCGCATGTTGGGGTGCCATTTGCGGGTCGGATGCCCGAAATGCACGCCCGCTTCCAACAGTTCGCGCATAGTCAGTTCTGCCATTGTTTACCTCCGGGTTGGTTCCTCCCGCGCCGTCTTCCGCGCTTACGATCTCAGCAAGCAGTGCCTCGGCAGCTGCCAAGCACCCCGGAGACACCCTGACGCGTCGGGCGCGGTGTGTGATGGCATAGAGTATACCCGTTTGCACCAGCGCGCTGCGCATCGGGGTGTTTTCAAGCGGACCGAAAGGGGCGCAATCGTGCACCAAAGACCCCTCTCGCCAAACGATGAGCGAGAGGGGAGGTAAGCAAGGAGAGGGAGAGTTCTCTACCGCCGTCCGCCGCCGCTGCCTTGCCCTTCCAAGGGCAGTGAGGTTGCGGGACCCGAACCGGTGTAGAGCGGTTCACCGCCGACGGCTTCAACACCTGGTCCACCCTGCGATTTGGGGTAGGCGGACTCAGGGACGCCGCTTTGATGGACGCCGCTTCCTCCACCGTAGGTGAACCACAGCGCCACTGCCAGCGCAATCAGCGCGACAATCAGGATCCCAATCGCCACGGGTTTGGAGACTTGCATCGCGCATCACCGCCCGTAGTCGTCCAGATCCCACAGATACTCTTCGGGATCCAGCACAAATCCGCCGCACTGCGGTCGCGCGTCGCAGCCCTGAGTGAGTTGAGAAGGGCGATACGGCTTCGCGTGACCATCGACAAACGCGACCATCATGCGCTCGCGTCGGTGGAAGGGCCAAGTACCGCCGAACTCCATCCAGGTGTACCAGCCCGTCGCGGTCTGCAGGCGCCAGCAAGCAGGGCGCGCCCCCACCCCGCACGAGTTGCCCTGGTAGTCGTACCAGCCGTTCGCGCGTCCACTATCGCACTCGCTACGCACGAGAGTGAATGTGTCCACATTTTGTCCCGCCTGGTTACGGTAGATACGGCATGGCGGCATGATCACCCAGTTGCCGCCGCAGAGCGGTTGACGAGATCTGGGATCGCGCCACCAGATGCTGTCTACAAATAGCACCGTCTGAGCAGGGCGCCCGATTTGCGCATCCGTGGCGGGTTTGTTGTACCACTGGTTCGTCTGCGCATTCCGCATAATCGGGGAGAGATACACATAGTTGTAGCCGAGGTTCGTTTTCAACGCCCAGCGGTACTCGCGGATGCACTGCTGGGTGGGCGGTGCTTCGTTATCTGCCGGGCATGCATCCAGAATCGAGTCGGTTGCCTGCGGGTCCGAAGGGCAGCGGAACATCTGCCAGTTCTTCACATAGGGCATCAACAGCTGCGCCAAGATACGGTCGTTGCAGTTATCCTGACCAGCAAACGAGGCAAACCACTGGGTCAAGGGCTGGGTGGTGTCGTAGTCGCTGGTGTACATCACCACCGCGCGGGACACTTGGTTAAATCGGCTGAGGCAGTTCGTCTGCCGTGCCGATTCGCGCGAGCCGCGGACCGCCCGGAGCGCCCATGCCCAACGCGATATAGGAGTCAAGCGGTCCCACATTGGCAAAGTCCTCGTCGCCCACGATAATCGCGAAGTACAAGCCCGGCTGCAAGGTGATGCTCTGTCCCAACGGCGTCGTGCGCAGATAGGTGAAGTTGGTTGTGCCGCCGTAATAAGTGAGAATCGACTGGTCGTCCGAGAGTACGGGCGGATCCCCCGGATACGCTCCGAAGTCGCCGGCGAACTTGATGTCGTTCAAGTTCGGCTCGGGACCGTTGGCAGTGTTTTGGGCGCCAGTAATCCAGATGCGCAGGTTCGGGGCGCCGGTCGTAAGACCGGGCATGTACACGATCGAATCAAAGGTCATCGGCGCGCAGATTTCGAAAGGCAGCGCCGTCCAACGCGCGGGGAGCCCTGCGCTTCCCACATCGCCTGAAATGAAGAATAGGTAGGTCGCCGTGAGCGTTGGGCTTGCGCAAGTACCGCCGACAGTGTACCAGGCATTCGCAGGGTTGCCTGCGAAGTAGACGAACGGGTTCTGTGCGACCGCAGGTCGGGTCGCCACTGCCGCTAACAGCAAAGTCCCAACTACAAGTTGGTAGTATCGCATAACTCGCCTCCTTTGCTACACCTCTTAATTATACCCTATTTTTTCAGAGTTTTCAAGTCAGTGTGCCAGTGCAGAACAGAATACTCAATTCGCTTGCAATGCAGTATACTTTATGCCATGGGGCTTGTGTTGGTTGTTGGCGTTGGATTGGCGCTGGGGGTGTGGTTGTTGGCGAACTATCTGGCGACACGCGCCACGCTGCGCCCGCCGCGGACGCCGTTTTTCATGACCCCGCGCGATATGGGACTCCCCTACCAGAATGTAGCGTTCCCCTCGCGGGACGGGATCCGCCTCCACGGCTGGTGGATTCCCAATCCCAAGCCCGTTGGGATTGCGATTCTTTGCCATGGTTACCTGATGAATCGGTGTGAGCCGTTGCCTGTAGCGAAGGAGTTGTGGCATGCGGGGTTTCACTGCCTTGTGTTTGACTTTCGGGCGATGGGCAAAAGCGAGGGCGATCTCTGTACGATTGGCGATCTGGAGCGTCTCGATGTGTTGTCGGCGGTCGATTTCGCGTGTCGCACCGCTCCGCATTTGCCAGTGGTGGTGTATGGCGCCTCGATGGGAGGCGCGGCGAGCTTGTTGGCGGCGGCGGAAGATACACGCATTCGCGCGGTGGCGGCGGATTCGGCGTATGCGCGGCTCAATGACGCCGTGAAGGACTGGTGGCGCAACGCGGTAGGGAAGGCGTCCATTTTATTGCACCCCACGCTCTGGATTGGGCGGTTCTACACGCGTCGCGCCCCTTCCAAGGTCGCGCCTGAAGACATTATCGGGCATATCGCGCCGCGCCCCGTGCTGTTGATACACGGCACACGCGACCAGCTCATCCCGCCGCGCCACGCGGAACGGCTGTTTCAGGCAGCGCGTGAACCTAAGCAACTCTGGTGGGCGGAGGGGTGCGAGCATGTGCAAGCCCGCTACGAGCGCCCCGAAGAGTTCTATGCGCTGTTGGTGAACTTTATGCTCAAGGCGGTGCAGGCAGAGGAGACTGGGAAGTAGTCTTATTCTCTATCCCGTGCGTAGCAGTTCCCAACTGGTCGTAACGACCTGCACCTCGGCTTCGGCGATGTGTTCGGGTGGGTGCGACAGCACGACGAATCGCGCCTGTTTGCCGGGGGCAAGCGTCCCGATTTCGTTGTCGCAGGTGGCGTATGCAGCACCCACGGTAAACATCTGCAGCGCGCTCAGCGGATCCAGTCTCTCTTCGGGGTTGAGACAGGTTCCGTCGCGGCTGGTGCGGGTCACGGCGGCGCGCCAGCCCACGATGGGGTCTCCGGGCACGACGGGCTGGTCGGAGCTGAAGCCCATCGCCACGCCTGCCTGCAACCAGCTGCGGAACGGCATCAGCGACACGGCGCGCTCCCCTAAGCCCTTCAGATATGCGCCCGTAAGCCACCAGAGGAACTCAGGCTGTGGCACAACCACCACGCCCAGCGCTTGCATCTCCGCGAGCAGGTCGTCTGCCATAAGCATCGCATGTTCGATGCGATGCCGATGATGGGGACGCGGATAGGTCTCCAATGCGCGGCGGTAGCCTTGCAAAACGAGTTCGATCGCGTAGTCGCCAATTGCGTGCACCGCGCACTGCCATCCAGCGCGATGCACATTAACGATGCGCTGGATGAGGTCTTCGGGTTCATACATCAGCACGCCGGTGGTGGGGGTGTCGGCGTAGGGGTGGCGTAGGGCGGCGGTGCGGGTGGTGAACGCGCCGTCTGCGAACAGTTTCACGCTGCCCCAGCGCAGGTCGGGGTGAGGCGCGGGGGGCTGGGGACTGAAACCCGCGGCTTCGCCTGACTGTTCGTGGTTGTCCAGCCATCCTGCGCGCTGGGCGACTTCGTACAGGGGCATCAGGGTCATGCGCACGGGCGCGCCCTCTTCCAACGCTTGGGTGTAGGCGGTTAGTTCGGCGTTGAGGTCGAGCCAGCCCGTGGAGGCGTCGCTTGCAGCAAGGATTCCGCGTCGCGCCAAGTCTTCGCATGCGCGATGCACCGCCCGTGTCAACTCCGCGCCTTGTGGTTTGGGGATGTGCCGGGATACCAACCCCGCCGCACTTTCCAGCAGGATGCCGGTCGGCTCACCGTGCTCATCGCGCACGATGACGCCGTCGTCGGGGTCAGGCGTATCGCGCGTAATCCCTGCGATGTGCAACGCGAGGGTGTTCACCGCCGCTCCGTGCTTGCTTACATGGTTGAGGTAAATCGGTTTTTCGGCGCACACGGCGTCCAAATCGTGGCGGGTGAGGTGCTTGCCGTCGGGCAGCAGATTCTGGTCGTAGGCACGTCCCAAAATCCACGGCGCATCGGGGTGGGCGTCCATCCACGCCCGAAGCCGGTGCTGAATCTCGGCGACATGAGTACAGCCACGCAGGTCGGCTTTGCCCAAGTCGATGCCCAACGGTAAAATGTGCATATGACAGTCGTTGAAGGCAGGGATAATCGCTTTGCCGTCTACTGCGATGCGTTTCGCGTCGGGGTAGCGCGCTGCAAGGTCGCCTTTTGCGCCGACCGCCACGATGCGCCCTTCGCGCACCACCATCGCTTCCGCAATCGGTTGTTCGTTCCAGAAAGTATAAATCGGCGCGCCGTAAATCAGATGCATAAGCAACTTAATTCTCTCATTGGGCTGGAGTTCCTGTGCGCACCCTGCGATGTTGTGGGATGCATAGGCATAGGGTATAATCAACTTGGATGAGCCGACACGACAAGCCCACCAGTCGACGCGATTTTCTGCGCGAGGGGTTGCGCTCGCTGGTGAATGCAGGTTTTGGGGGCGTCTTCGAGAAACTGGAGCGGGTGAGCGAACTGATAGAGCGCGGCGAGCCAAAACCAGCGCCCCTGATGCCGATTCTCAGTTGCGAAACCCGCGCCCTGCACCCCCTGCTGGAGACGGGGCAGATCACTCTGGAGACCTGCTGCGCCGTACTCCACGAGCTCGATATTCAAGGCGTCAGTCTCAGCGACCGCTACCTAAGTAGCCTCCATCCGCGTTATCTCGAAAACCTACGCGAGACCTATCATCGGCACGGCATCGCGATTACCGGCGTGATGGTGTCGGAGCCAGTGAACCTCAGCGACGAGACCACCCTAAGCCGTCGACTGGACGAGTTAACCGAGCGTTTGCACGCGGCGGCGATTCTGCAAGCCCCCCTGATTCGATTACACCTGACCAGCGAGCGCGATGAGGAGCTGCTGGAACGCGCGGCGCTGTTCCTGCAACGGTTGTTGCCCGAAGCCCGTCGTCGGCGTGTGCGAATCACGATCGAGAACCGCGAAGGTATCGGCAAACGCCCCGAGACGCTGCTCCACTTGATTCGCATGAGCGACCCCCGCTGGGTGGGTGTGTGCTACGACTTTGGGCACGGCGCGCCCGAACGCCTCTACGACGCGGCGCGCATGCTTGCCCCTTACGCCTTCCACGCGCACGCAAAGAGTTTCGCCTTTGATGCACGCGGCGAGGAAACCACGATCGAGTATGGGCGCGTGTTGAGCATCTTGCGCCTTGCCAGCTATGTCGGCGCACTCTCCATCGAATATGCGGGCGAAGACGACCCGATTGAAGGGGTGCGCAAAACGCGCGACCTCATCCGCCGCCACTGGCGCGCCTACTAAACCGATGGAGATTCTGCAGCGCGTCCGCGCCACAATCCGTGAACGGGGCTTGCTACCGCCCGAAGGGGGCGTGGTGATTGTGGGCTATTCGGGCGGGGCGGACTCCACGGCATTGCTGCACCTGATGACCCGCCTGCAAGAGGAGTTCCATCTCCAAATCCATGCGGCACACTTGCATCACGGCATGCGCCCCGAAGCCGACGCCGATGTCGAAGTGTGCCGCGCGGTGTGCGAACGGCTCGGAATTCCGCTGCATGTGGAGCGGGTCGATGTGCCTGCCCTTGCAAAAGCACGCAAAGTATCGCTGGAGGAAGCCGGGCGCGACGCACGCTACGCTTTCTTCGAACGGCTCGCTGCCGAGCTAAACGCCGTCGCCGTCGCACTGGCGCACACCCAAGATGACCAGATTGAGACGATTCTCATCAACCTGCTGCGGGGCACTGGACCGCGTGGCTTGTGTGGGATGCCATATCGGCGCGACCGTATTATCCGCCCCCTACTTGATGCCACGCGCGAACAGACCCATCGCTACTGCGCCGAGCAGAACCTGCCGACCGTGTTCGACAGCACGAACTTAGACCCCCATCAAATGCGCCGCCGCGTTCGAGCGGAGTTAATCCCCCTCATGCGGTCGATGGCGCCCGCTTTTGAGAACCATTTGCTCCGCCTTGCTGCCATTTTGGAAGACGAGGAGGCGTGGTGGGACCATCAGGTGCAGGAAGTCTTGAAGGCGATTTATGCCTCTCCACAATCCCTTGCCCGTGCCGAATGGGGGGAGCCTACTCGCCTGCAGACCCCCGCTTATGTCGCCGAAGCGGAAGGCATAGGGAGAGGGAGCGTTGCTCGGATTCCGCGGCTCTCTTTTACCCGACTCCACCCCGCGCTTCAGCGTCGGCTACTGCGTGAGTGGCTCCGTCCGCATCTGGGGACGCTAAACCTGCCCCCCTTCGAGATTCTGGAAGGTATCCGCGGTGCGGCGCTGCGTGGACAGCGTACCTCTTGGCAGCTGAGCGACCGCCTGCGCCTGACCACCGACGAGAACGCTTTGACCCTCCACGAAGATCGCTCCGAACCCGAATCGTTCGAGTATCCCGTTGTTCTCGGTACTCCGTTGTTCATTCCCCAAGCGGGTGCGTGGCTGCTGATTCGCGAGATAAGCGTCCCTGGTGGGCTGAGCGAGGTCGTGTCGTGCGGGGACGCTCAGAGCCTGGAGGTATGTTTTGATGCCGATGCGGTTCGGGGGCAGCTTGTTGTGCGGAATGGGCGACGGGGCGAGCGGTTCCAGCCGTTAGGCATGACCGCGCCGAAGAAGCTCAGCGACATCTTCATCGACCGCAAAATTCCCAAAGCGCAGCGCCGACGGCTGCCGCTGCTTTGCGACGAGGTAGGTATCTTGTGGATTCCGGGCTATACGATTGCCGCGCGTGCGCGCATCACGCCGCAAACGCGACGCGTGTTGCAGGCGACGCTCTCCCGAAACGCTTTAGAAGGATAAGCGTCAGACGATGTGATGGATCGGGCGTTAGCGATGGATAACCTGTACGCTGGAGCGGTAGACCGCACGCTCACCGACGAGCAACTGGCAGCGAAAGCCCGTGCAGGCGACAGCGCCGCGATGGAAGAGCTGTACCTGCGCTACCGACAACCGATTTTTCGAGTCGTGTACCGCTCCACGCGCAATATCGATGAAGCGGAAGACATCGTGCAGGATGTGTTCCTCAAGGCGTTCGAACGCCTGCACACCTTCCGCGAGCAGAGCCGATTCAGCACATGGCTGATGCGCATCGCCCTTAACCTCTGTACCGACCGAGCGCGCATGCGCCACCGACGGCAGGTGCTGCTGGAACGCGAAGCAGATCATAAACTGGCATGGAGCCATCCCAACGCGCCCGACCCCATCGAAGCCACACAGCAGAGCGCTTTTCAGGAGGCGTTCTACACCGCGCTGGATCAGCTGCCCGAACATCATCGCCAACTGATTATCCTGCGCGATCTGGAAGAGATGGACTATGAGGAAATCGCGCAGATTTTGGGCGCGAGTGTGGGGGCTGTTAAGTTGCGTGTGATGCGCGCTCGACGCGCCTTCAAAGCCAAATTAGAGCCGCTGTTGCGAGCCATCGGAGAACTGGAATGAGACTAAAACACCCTTGCCGTACAGTGCAACGCTGGATAGCGAACGGAGCGAACGACCTGCCGAGTGCGCTCCAGAAGCATATCGCCCACTGCGTGCGATGTCAGCGTGCATGGCGTCTGGAGCAGGTGTATCAGCAGGGCTTACACGCTGCACGCAGCGAACCCATACCCGCGTGCGAAGTGCCGTGGGCGGCGATTCAAGCGCGACGGGCGGCGCAGGGGGCAGTAAAGCACGCGCCGATATGGCGACCTTATGCCTATGCAGGAGGCTTCGCCGTTGCTTTGGTCGCTGCGTGGCTCGCGTGGCTTATCCGTACGCCTCAAACGGAGGCTCCCGCGTTCGCGATAGCACACGCGCCTGCTATCCACCAAGACCTGTCGCTCAGAGCCACGGAACCGCCTACAGCCTATTTCGCGCCAGAGCGGGGGGGGCGCCCAGCGGCGCCGAAAGCGATCACTTCCACCGCGCCTCAACCCTATATTGTCCGCAAAATACAGCGCGGCACGCGCGACGCCACTACGCGGAAACCAGCCAGCCGCGCGGGTGCGGAAATGCAACTTGCCCAAGCAACGCTTGCTGCGAGAATGCGGACCCCGATGCCCCCAGAATCGCCGCCAAGAGGGAGTGAGTCCTCAATGCGGAACTCCGAACCGTTCGCCGTCGCCAGTTTACCGCTTAGCCAGTACGAACTACACTACGGTTTGCAGGTGGAGTACCTACCTATTCGTTACGGAACGCCATCATCCGAGACATACAACGAGAGGAATGCGAACGATGCGATTATCTGTTCTTTTTAGTACGGCATGGCTGTTCACTTGGGCATTCGCGCAGCAGCCGTCGCTGCTGGAGCGTGCAGGACAGGAGATTAGCCAGGTGGTAGAGCGCGCCCTGCCCGCCGTAGTGACCATCGAGGCGCGCCTGAGCGGACGCCTAACGCGCAGCAGTGGGTTTTTGATCGATTCATCGGGCTGGGTGGTCTGCTCGGCGGAAGGGGTGCGCACGCAAACCCGCGTCACGGTCTACTTGCCTGACGGGGAACCCGTCGTCGCCAGCGTAGCAGGAGTGGACAATATCACAGGGCTTGCATTGCTGCAAGTGAACACTCCCCTTAAACTCCCTGCGCTGAGTTGGGGCGAGTCGGACCGTGCGCCGCTTGGCTCTACCGTTATCCTGATAGGCAATAGAAGCGGTCTGGAAGGGAGTGTAACGGTGGGCACGCTGGGCGGCAAAGACCGTGTCGGCGTGCGTCGCGATAATCAGCGTGTGGTGCTGCTCTTGCAGTTCAACGGCACGGTCGGCTCTGGAGAGTCTGGCGCGCCGCTGCTGGATTCGCAGGGGCGCGTGATCGGCGTAATGACGGGCGAGTTAGCCTCGGTAGAGGGGGCTCCTGTGGCGTCGGTGGCGGTGTTTGGGTTCGCCGTGCCCTCGGAGATCGCACGGCGTGTGGTGAACGACCTGCGCACCAAAGGACGCGCCGAACACGCCTGGCTGGGCATCGACTATCAAGGGCTGCCCACAGGGGTCGTGGTACGGCGCGTGGCGATGAATAGCCCTGCCCAGCGAGCAGGGATTGCTGTAGGCGATATCGTCGTGCAGTTCGACGAGAAGCCCATCCGCACCGCGGCAGACCTCACACGCGCTCTTTACTTCGCACAGCCCAACCAGCGCGTCGCAATCACTGTCCTCCGCGAAGGACAACGCATTAGCCTGCCCGTCACGCTGGGGGCGCAGTCGTTGTAGTGGCGCATACGGTACAATCTGCTCGAGATGGAGACGCAGCGCGCGGAGAACGCTGACGAGCAATTCCAGCAACTCTTACAGATGCTGGAGGAAGCCCCCGACCTGCGAGTGGTGTTGCGATTAATCATTCGGCACGGGCAACGCCATCCTCGCGGGACGATATTGCCTCTGGACTGGCAACTGGTGGCGGACGCGCTGGTCGAGTTGCTGGAAGCACGACTGACGCAGCAGCCCACCTGTAGCCTTGCGTTGTCTGGAGGCAAGACGCCGGAAACGCTCTACCTGCTGCTTGCCACACGCCACTATCAAAGTCGGTTGGACTGGTCGCGCGTGCACCTGTTCTGGGGAGATGAGCGCTATGTGCCCCACGAGGATCCGCGAAGCAACTACTTTTTGGCGTACACCGCGTGGTTGAGCAAAGCGCCGATTCCTCGCGAGAATATCCATCCGATGCCGACGCACTACCCTAACCCAGAGGACGCCGCGCGTGCCTACGAAGCCGAACTGCATGCCTACTTCGGCGCGGAGGCTCCCGTTCCAGTTTTTGACCTGGTGCTGCTGGGAATGGGCGACGATGGACACATCGCCTCGTTATTCCCTGGCGACCCTGCCTTGGAGGAGACCACGCGCTGGGTGGTTCCAAGCCGTGCGCCGGTAGCGCCCCATCAACGCCTGACGCTAACCTTACCCGTGTTGAACGCGGCGCCCCGAGTCTGGTTTCTGGTGGCGGGCGATGCGAAACGCGCCGCGATTGAGCAGTTGTTTTCTGAAACGGAATGCGCCCTGCCCGCGGCGCGTATCTCCCCCAGCGTGGAACGGCTCTGGTGGCTCAGCGATTCGCTGTACGCGGTGGTCAAATCCCTCAACGATAAAGCGTCCCGCGGCGTGCAACGACGGGAGTAGCATTCCACCCCGTAGACTCATTCCCCCGCCGAGCTGCCTTTTAGTGTTTATGGGTTCGTTGCTTGGTTTTGAGTAGACGGTCGAGCGTCTCTTGGGGATGGGGGTTATCAGGGGGCGCAGCGCGTTGCTTGGGCGTCTCCTCCATGCGTTGCGCATCCGAGCTGGTTGGACTGGGGGGTGATGGCGATTCCTTCGGAGGTGTAGGCGCGGATGCGCGCGCCTCCGAGATAGGGCGTGCGTGAGGGGCGGCTCGTGCCGCAGCGGCGCGTTGCTTGGCGGCTTGCAAGCGTTGGGCGGTTTGCGTTATCGCAACGCGCGGGACGCGCCTCCAGCGCAACCGCCCCCACAGCGCAGCGACCGCTTCGGGGAGGGTAATCACTACGCGCCGCACAGTAATATCCACCATCAGCAGCAGCAGGCTAAGCAGGAGTGCAAGCGTCCACAAATCGCGCGTGAACTGCTGGGGCGCCGGCGGGGGGTCGTAGGCGCGGGCAGGCTCTGGATTGACCCGACCCTGAGTTTGCGCTGCGATGCGCTCCAGTAAGGGGCGGTTTTCGCGGTAGAACCGATACTCTAAGGGATAGGGCACCGCCAGCGCGGTGCTGAGCGTCGTAGCGCGCCCTGCGCCGAAATCGCCTTGCGTGGTGAGCGTGAAAAGCCCATGCTCGCGTAAGGGGAACTGCGCCACATAGCGCCCTGCGCCTTCCATGTTCATCGTAAGTTGCTGCTGCTCGCCCGACGGCGCGCCCACCGTGAGCTGGGGCGTCAGTCCGTTGATTGGCTCGCCTTGCGGCGTGAACGCTTGGAGTTCCACAATCGCCTGTCCGTTGCGCACTGTGGCGGTCAAGCCCAGGTTCGGCTGGGCGCTGGGGCGCATCGCGCTGCGAATCACCTGCGTCCAGAACACCGAATAGCCTTGCCAGCCAATCCAGCGTTGCGCCCAGCGCGGCTGCGCGTCCGAAGTAAATGCGATCGCCGTGCCCAGCCCATAGCGCCATACCGCCAGCAACGGGTCGTCCTTGTGGGTGCGCATCAGTACCTGCGCCAGCGGGCGGTCTGAGACCAAGTTATACGCCAGCAGTGCGGGAGTGCGCGACCAATCGACCTCGCGCAAGCGTTCGTCGGAGGCGTTGACTTTGGGGATAAACGCGCCTTCCTCGACTGTGCTGCGGGTCATCGCGCTCACATCGGCAGTAAACAGCCGTGGGAGCGCGTGGGCGTCGCGTGTCTGGTAAAACTGTCCCCCGCCCACACGCGCCAGTTGTTTCAGGAACGCTGTGTCTTTGCCATCACCGAACGCCACGACGCTCAGCGTCACGCCCATCGCCCGCAGCTGGCGTGCGCGTTCTATGCTCCCCTCTTGCTCGTCGCAATCGGTGGCGTCGGCGAGCATGATGATGTGGCGGGCGCGGTCGGGGGGTTCGGTAAGCATTCCGCGCATCGCCATCTCCAAGCTGCCGCGCACGAAAATACCCCCGCCTGTGCCGTACACCTTTTGCAGGACGGCAATAATCGACTCACGCTCGCTCGCAGGGAAAATCGCGCTGGGCGGTTGACCGGCGCGCTGACCGTGGCAACCTCGAAAGTTACGCCCGTCGCAACTGAACGGGTCAAATCCTGTGCGGGCATAGTCGGGTAACAGCCAATCCGAGCCATGACTGCTGATAATCACGCCGAAGCGATCCATCGGGCGTAGCATCCGTAGCGTTTTGATGGACGCCTCTGCTGCAAGGTGCGCCACCTTATGTGTTCCGAGATGTTCATTCATGCTGCCCGAAGCGTCTACGATCAGGATAACTGTGGCGGCGTGTTGGATTTGACGGTGTTTGATGTCTAAATCTACGGGCAACAGTTCGGCGATGGGGGTACCGTAGTAGCCGCCCATCTGATAGGACTGCATCCCGCCAATCATCACGAAGCCGACCCCTCCATCGCGCACGGCGTTTTTGATCGCCTCCATCTGCTGGGGGCTGAGTGCCGTGGCGGGGAAGTCGTTGAACACGATGGCGTCGTAGTCCAGCAGTTTTTCGGGGGTGGTCGGGAAGTTGCCTTCCCCTACGCGCGTCACGGCAATCGAGTTCGCCTGAAGGGCGCGAGCGATTGCCTCGCTGGCGCCGGTCTTGCCTTCGGCGATGAGCACATGGGGCTTGCCTTGCACGCGAGTCAGAGCGAGACCGATATTGTTGCGCGGGTCGCTGTCAGGCTGGGCTTCTAAGGTGGCACGGATACGCTGCATCCCCGGCGCATCCGCGCGGAGTGTGGTCGTGATGAGGTTCACCCCTGGCGAGAGTTTCACGGGGAGCGTCTTGAGAGGCGTCCCTTCACGATCGAGTGTGATTTTGCCTTCGGCGTGGCGTTGCGATTGGACGACGATGCGTACCGTGTAGGGTTCGCCCACTTTGGCGACGCTGGGCGCTTCGAGTGCTTCGATAAGCGCATCGTTGCCCAATTTGCCTGTTGGTAGGGGCGCCACATCGATCGGGATTCCCTCCACACTGGCGACCTGCGCGGCGGCTTGGGCGTCGCCGTGCGTCTCGTTGCCGTCGGTCAACAACACGATGCGCCGCGCATAGCCATCCGGGAACATCGCCATTGCGAGGCGCAACGCGCCTGCAATGTCGGAGCCGTCTGGGTTGGGTTTCGCGTACAGCGCGCCAAGGTCCTTCCGCGGTGCGGGGAGCCACTCCACCACTGGCTCCGCGCCAAACACCACCAATCCCGAAAGCGCGTCGTCGGGAGCGTTCTGAAGGGCTTGGCGCAGATACGCGCGCGCCGCCTGACGCCCCGCATCCGAAATACTGGCAGACTGATCCAGCACGAAAATCGTACACACACGGCGCAGGGAACCAACACCCTGCCACCCTGCCAGCGCGAACACGACCAGCAAGATCAGCAGCATACGCAAGGCGAGAATCGCACGGCGACGCGCACGGCTGACTCCCAGTAGACGCCGCCCTGTCCACCAGACCCAGCCCCACAAAATCGGCAGGAGCAACAGATACAATGGCTCCGTGAAGCGCATCTTGACACAGTCAAATTCGCAGCCCAGCAAACGATTCCTGCAACTACGAAAAAAAACAGGAGGCGTGGCAGCTCACGCCTCCTGCGTGTTCGGCGTACCTTCTGTGTTTTACGAACCGCATCCCACGCCGAAGTTGAACAGCACGATCAGCAAGTCGGCGTCGTCCACCACGCCGTCGCTGTTCACATCCGAGTTGGCATCGCTCCCGCCGAAGTTGAACAACACCTGCAACAGGTCGGCGTCATCCACGCAGCGGTCGCAGTTCACATCACCCGCCACGGCAGGGCGGTCTCCCGGATTCAGGTTGCCCGGAGTCACCTGCCGCGCGAACTCCGCTGGCGGCGTACCGATATTCACACGCTGCGAGTTGCTGGTTAGGAACGGTCCAAAGTCGCCTGCGCCCGTAGCGCGTCCCACATCTGCAGCCACAACGGCGCCGTTCTGGAAAAAGAGAATTGCGTCGGGTTCCCAAATGGAGCCGTCCGCGCGCCGACGCAAATCGGTGGAAATTTCCAGACCGTTCATCTGGGCAGCATAGACTGCGTCGAACTCACCCGCTGCCACCTCGCCGTCCAACCAGCCGAAGGCTTGCACCGCCTCTTCCCATAACACATTGTCGATGGTTCCATCGTCGTTGGTATCGATGTCGTCGCCTACCCGACCCGTGAAGTTGCGCACGAGCGCCACCGTGTAGCTGTCATTTTGCATCCCTGCTTCGGTGAAGGCGTTCGGAATCACCACGACGGTCGTTTCGGCAGCGGGTTCGGGAAGGAGCACGCTGGCGCCGTCGCGCACCAACAGTAAGCCATTCGCACCTGTGCTGTAGTTGCTCAGGTCAATCGCCCAATGAATGTTGCCCGGATTAAAAAGCCACTCGCCGTCGATGCCAATCAGCCAGTAGCCTTGCAGGGAGAAGTTGGGTCGGCAGCTTTGTATCTCGATAAACTCGCGTCCTGCGTCGGGCGAGCCAGGGGGGTTCACCATCGCTTCCGTGATACGCACCTGAGCCGTCGCCGTCAACGCCAATCCCGTAAGCGCCAGAAAAGTCGCTAAGCCTCTCATTTCATCAGCCTCCGATGGGAGCGTACCTGTCTCTTCATTAAGCGTGCGTTAAAAGACCGTTTAGCAGTGGGCGTCGGTAGCATGATAGGCAGGTTCAATCTACAGACCACCGCCCACAAGAGGTCGGTCATTGAACCCACCCTCAAACGCGCCCGCTACAAATGCAAACACTTCGAACCCCGGCGACACTCGGCAAGCTGAATGACCAGGAAGTCGGAATTTTTCCGAAATTTAACACTCCCCCCTTGACAAACTCGTATTTTTGCCTTATAATTAGGGGCAGCCTGTGAATGCAGGCAATTCCATCAGGTCCTTAAGGAGGTCATACCTATGATGCGAAGCGGTATTGCACTTAGCATGAGCGCACTGCTCATAGCGCAGTCAGTTGTCGTGTATGCCCAGAAGGGCGACCCTGCGATTAAAGATGGCTCCAAGATCGTGTTGCACGAAAAGGGAGTCAAGGATCTCGGTCTTACATGGGAACTTCGTCCTCGTACGCCCATTAAGTTCACCCCGTTTGAGATGGTAGATCCAAACACGGGCAAACCCGTCAATGCCGACGATATTATCGTGGTCAACGGCGTCAAGATGAAGGCGGGCGATTACTACCGCCAGTTGAACGCGATGGAGCAGTGGCTGAACGATCACGGCTACTCACTGCGCACAGACACGGTGTTCGAGTACTACTCGCCGAAGTTGGAGGCTGAGATTGCGGAATCCGAGCAGCGTTTGCGCGAGTTGGAGGCGCAGATGCCTTTGTCGGGCGACCCGCTGGATTCAAATCCTAACGGCGACTTTATGCCCGCAGCGTGTACGGGTGATGGACGCTCCTTCGATACAGGTTGGTTCGGGAACTCGATCTTTGGCGCACGGTTCTACGGTTCGGGGAGCTATCAGGTCTGCTACCCGTCTCCGTTATCGGCGACGGTGAGCGGTCAAGCCGTGTTGCAGGGACGCATTGGCGGCTCTGAAAACAACATTGCCGAAGCCACTGCGACGGCATCCGCCTCCACCAGCGATTTGCAGAACCTCAATTATAGCTACAATGTCAGTGTGCGCGTATTGGGCAACCAAGTATGGGGTCCCAGCGGCTCAGGAACGGTTCCTTTGCGCTACGCGGACAGTTGGGACTGGCGAATCGCCAGCATCGATTGGCGCAGTCCTACCATACCGCTCGGTTGCGTGAATGTGTTGGGCATTAACATCTGCATAAACGGACGAGCGGGTGTTGCAGGCTACCTGAACTTAGCTGCCTCTGTTGACCTCCAAGTGTTGGGTCAGCAAGCCAACGCACGTCCCTATGGGCAGCTCACGGGCTTCGCAGAGGCATGGATCGGCTTTAATGCCGGAATTGTCAGTGCGGAAGCAGGCGTGCGCGGCAACATTACCTTTGTGAACGGGAATCTTAACGGTTCCGCCACAGGAAACTTCGCCTTCCGTGGGCAAAACGGGCGACTCTGTTTAGATTATAACTTCAACGCCCGTCTGACGGCGAACCTGAATGCTCTCAGTGGTAATGTGCAAGCGTATGCTCGTGGGTGTATTTGGTTCTTCGGTCGGCGCTGTGCTGAGGGCAACCTCACGCTGTTCTCCTGGAACGGCATCAGCTGGAACCATGAGTTGGGCAGCTGGTCACACACTATCAACCTGACCTGCTTCTAACAGCAATGGGGGGCTTTGCCCCCCTATTCTTATGATGTTCTAAAGATGCGTGCTATGCGACCTCCACGAACGATTTTGCACCTACTGCTCGCTCTTTTAGCCTTTGCGAGTGGTTTCGCGAGAGATACCTATCACTATACGGTGCATGGCGAAACCGTCTCGCAACTGTGGTTGAGCCCCCTTCAACAATTAACGGATACGCCGAACACCGCCACCGCTGCGCCCGATATGCACTTGACGCAGCGCTATCACTATCAATTAGTGATGCAAACGGTCGGAGAGGATCTCTTTGAAGCCAGTTGGAACCAGTGGCGTATAGAAACCGAGCTCACACCCGAATTAAAACACCTATTGGAGCAAATCCAAAAGTTGTCGCCCGCCTACTTTCGCCGCACGCACGATGGCGCTATCGAGTTCTTTGCCCCAGAGGGCGCAGAAGCTTGGCAACGACAAGCAGTAGCCAGCATTCTCTATCCGTTTCAATTCGTACGCCCCAATCCCAAAAGCACCGAATGGCGCACTGAAGAGTTCCATCCCAGCGGCAAAATCATCGCACGATATCGCCTCGTTCGGACAGAAAAAAGTGGCGTTCAAGTTATCAATAAAGCCGTCGCCCAAGTCTTGCTAACACCCGAAGAGCAAGAAATTGGCAAAACCCACCAGATTTTGGGCAGTTTGCAATATCGCATCGATTCCGAAGGGGTTATTCTCTCGATCTCTGGGACGTTGCGTGAACGCACGGGGCTGAAGGGACTGCCTGTTTCCCGTAACGATTTGAAGCTGAGCATCCGCCTGGAGCGCCGCACTTCGATTTCGGAGCAAGCAGCCCGCGCGAAGCGTGCGAAACTAAGCCAGTATAGGGGGCGTTGGTACACGCTGTTCGCGCCTCCCACCCCTGCTGAACAAGAGATTGCACGTGCGCGATCGCAGCTGGGAGATACTACTCAAGAGCAACTGCTGCAATCGCTGGATGCGATGTTGGCGCAGATAGAGCAGGGCGAAGCAGTGCCCGCGGACAGGCAAACGGCGTTGCGTCTCAAACTGGATGCGGGACTGGTGATTTACGGCGCATCGTTTGTGTCGGAACTCCAAAAACGCCTGCTCGCTCGCACACGCGATGATGATGGCTTCTGGCTCTTAATCAGCGTGCTGAGCCAAGGTGAGCGACCTGAGGCGCAACGCGCCCTGGTGGAAGCGTTTGACCGCCTTACAAATTTCAATCAGCAACTGGGCTTGGCGCAGCAATTCGCATTTTTGAAAACACCTCGTCCTGAGACGGTACAGCTGCTTTGGGAACGCGCCAAAGCGCTCCCCGAAGGCGACCTAAAACAAGTGTTGCTGATGAGTGTATCCAACTTAGCGCGACGCTTGCCCACATCAGAAGTGTACCGCGCCATCGCAGACTGGAGCCGTGCACAGTTGCAGGCAGCATCTACTCAGGAACAGGTGCAGTTCTGGATTACCGTGTTAGGGGCGTTAGGCGATGCAGAATCGCTCCCACTGCTGGAGCGCCACGCACGGCAAGGCGAAGAGGCGACTCGTATTCGCGCTGCAGAAGCATTAGCGTCGCTTCCTGCAAATAGCGTACTACCCGTGTTCGTCTCTATTTACCCCAGCGAGCCGTCTGCCACAGTGCGCGAGCGGATGGTTACTGCCTGCGCACGTTGGTGGAATGAGCCTCAAGCGCGTCAGCTGCTGGAACGCGCGGCGTTCAACGACCCTGCGCTCAGCGTGCGGAAAGCTTGTATCAAAGTCTTAGGCGAGTTAGCACAACGCGACCCCGACGCGCTCAACCTGTTAGTCAAAATCGCAGAGACCAACTCAGAGGCTTCGATACGGCGCGAAGCGATGATTACCTTAGCAGCGCTGCGTGCAGCAGGCGTGCAAGTACCTCCAGTGAAGGCGTCTCCATAGCACCATCCATCATCTAACGGCGATGCTTTAACAAAGCCTTAATGCGCCGTCGTCCATAATTCACGCGGCTGCTGCCTATAGGAGATAAAATATGAAAGGACTTCGCATCTTACGCGCGTTCGGCGCGCTGGGCTTAACAACCGCCGCGATTGCGTTCGGCGCGGCGCAAACGCAACTGGTCTTCTGGAACTTCAACGAGTCGAACCCGTTAGACGAAATCGCGATGTTGACTCCCGACGGAGGTGTGTTCGCATCGCAGGCGCAACTCTCGATTGCGTTGGCAGAGTTTCGGTTCAATAATAATGGTTCGGGCTTCCGCGGTTCCCCGCTGGACCCGAATAACTCGACCCATCCCAACCCACCGAACTGGGCGCTGCAGACCACAAGATACCCTGCGCAGGGACAGAACCCCGGACAGGCAGGTATCGTGGTCAGGGTGCCCACCACAGGCTACAAGGACATTACTATTAAGTTCGATGTGCGCTGGAGCAATACTTCCTCCAAGTACCTCGCTGTGGAGTACGCCACCGATGGCGGCTTGAACTGGACGCGCGTGCGCACGCTGGAAGCGCGCGTCGGCGACCGCTGGCATAGCGAGCCTGACCCGAATGGCTATGGCGAACTGGTACAAATCGACCTCAGCGGCGATGCGAATGTAAACGACAATGCGCAGTTCGCCTTCCGCGTGGTGACGATCTTCGACCCTGCAACCAATCAGTACACCCCTGCAAACTACCCGAGCAATCCGAATGCGACCTACAATATCAATGGTACGCTGCGCTACGACTTGATTGAGGTGTTGGGTACCGAGATTGGCGGTGGCGTTGAGGGCGATGTGAACGGCGACGGCTGCGTGGATGACGCCGACCTACTGGTTGTGCTGTTCAACTTCGGCAACGCAGGTGGTCAAGGCGATGTGAACAACGATAGCATCGTCGATGACGCCGACCTGCTGATTGTGCTGTTCAACTTCGGGAGCGGTTGTTGATGCGTTCCCTCCCTCTCCTCCCACGGGCTTGGGAGGGGAGGGGGATCGCTCCAACAGCAGGAATTGCCCTCTCCAGCACGAAATAGCCTCCTATTATGCATGTCGGAATACTCACGGCGCCGTTTAGCGGCGAACCGCTGGAGAAGGTCTTCGAGTTTGCTCAGAAGCACGGCTTCAAAACGCTCGAGCTTGCCTGTGGCTACGGGCATCCCCACCTGAATCTGGATAGCCCTGACCTTGACACGCTCAAACGCCTGATGGAGAAAACAGGCGTCAGGCTGTCTGCCGTCGCGTTTTATACGAATAACACACACCCCGACCCGAAAGAGCGCCAGCGCAACAACGACGGCGTGCGCAAAGCCATCGACATCGCCCACGCGCTGGGGGTGGATGTTGTCTGCACCCTGGCGGGGCATCCCGTACCGGGTAAAAGCAAGATGCAAACCATCGAGGAGGACTGCGCCGCCGTGTTTCATCCTTTGTGCGAGTACGCCGGCGAGAAAGGCATCAACATCGCCCTGGAGAACTGGTTCGCCACCAACATTCAGGCGTTAGACCACTGGCAACGGCTGTTTGAAGTGGTGCCGCACGCAAACTTCGGGCTGAACTTTGACCCGTCGCACCTGCTGTGGCAGCAGATCGATTACATCAACGCGGTGTTCCTGTTCGGCTCGCGTATTTTTCATACCCACGCAAAAGATACAGAAGTCATGCGGGCGCGGCTGGAATATGTGGGGAATCAGGGCAGCGGATGGTGGCGGTATGTCATTCCGGGGTTGGGCAGCGTGCGCTGGGGAGAGTATATCGGCGCGTTGCGTCGCGTCGGCTACAACGGCGTGCTGTCCATCGAACACGAGGACGCCGC
>NKPV01000319.1 GCA_002254605.1 Armatimonadetes bacterium JP3_11 | reverse complement strand
GGGATTATGGTCAACTCGGGCGCGTTCAGCGGGTTGCCCAACCGCGAGGGAATGCAACGCCTTGCCGACTGGTTCGAGGCGCAAGGCATCGGGCAGCGCAAGGTGCAATACCGCCTGCGCGATTGGCTGATTAGTCGCCAGCGTTACTGGGGCGCGCCGATTCCCATCGTTCACTGCCCTGCCTGCGGCGAAGTGCCTGTGCCCGAAGACCAGCTGCCCGTGCTGCTGCCCGATGTGGAGCAGTATCAGCCGTCGGGCACGGGCGAGTCGCCTTTGGCGAGCATCCCTGAGTTTGTGAACACCCCCTGCCCCCAGTGCGGACAGCCCGCCAAACGCGAGACGGACACGATGGGGGGCTTTGCGTGCAGCAGTTGGTACTT
>NKPV01000290.1 GCA_002254605.1 Armatimonadetes bacterium JP3_11 | reverse complement strand
TTCGATAGGCAGATCTGCGAGCGTGGCGTGATGGTCGGGAGTGTACAGCACCACTTCGCACACGCCGTGCGAGGGCAACACGGGCGAAAAAGGCGTTGAGGCGACGGCAGGCACAGGCGGCTCGCGCACTAACGAAGGGAAACGGTTCTCGAACACCACAATCTCGTAGGTCGGTTCGGGGACTTCGGTCGGGACGCCGCCAGGCACGGTTGGGCAGAGCGGGCAGTATTCTGGAGGCGGGTGAAACGTGCGCTCCTGACGGTGCGTCGCCGTGATAACCCACTCTTGCAGTAGCGGATGCCAGCGCAGTTCCGACATGGCGTACAGAGGATACCCCGTTGGAGGGGTTCCTTGCCTGCGCCTTATTGATGACTCGGCGCGAAGCGAGGAACCCCATCGCCAATTGTGCCTGGGGGGTGTATCCTTAGTTCCGCAGGGGCTTGCCCGTCTCCAGCATATGGCGCATGCGTTCCCAAGTCTTGGGCTGTTGTGCCAAGTAGCCCACGACCTGAATCTCCAGGTTGTAGAAGTAGGAGAGGGGCATTTCAGTGGGCTGGCTGAGGTCGCCGCCAGCAAGGACATAGGCA
>NKPV01000220.1 GCA_002254605.1 Armatimonadetes bacterium JP3_11 | reverse complement strand
GTCGTTCCATGCACGCTCCAGCGGCTCGGCGAACTGCTGGATTTGTTCGGAGCGGTTGCGGTACAGTTGGCTGAGCTCTTCCAGGTGACGCATCAGCTCGGCGCGGGTATCGGGCGCAACGGCGCGGACGGGCTTCCCGTCTGGAGTGAACCACGCCACAATCGGGTAGCGGTCGGGCGCGCCATGCAGTTGCGCTAACTGGCGGATATAGCGCGCTCGCTTCGGCGCGGCGTCCGCATCTAACTTAATCGCCACAAACTCTCGATTGACTAAATCCGCCACACCCGAATCCGAAAACGCCTCGTAGCCCAATCGCTGACATCGCCCCGACCAGTACGCCCCCACTTCGATCATTATCAGGCGGTCGCGCGTCTGCGCTTGGCGAATCGCCTGCACGGTGCACGGCTGCCAGTTGACGAGCTGGTACTGCGCACTGCGCAGATAGGCTTCCGCGCTATTTGCAAGGGCATTGGGGTGCTGCGCACGCTCCCACGCACGCAAGCCAATCCCCAGCCACGCCATCAGCACCATGAGCATGCACACGCCGCTCAACACGATGAAGCGCGGCGCATACCGCTCGGAGACCGCGCGATACTCAGGCGTCAGCCAGCTCACAGAGGAAGTATACCGCAGAAGCGACGACACCCCGCCGAACGGGTATCCTATTGAAGGAGGTTGGTACAATGCAAACACAAATCCAATGGCTGGGACACTCCACTTTTCTAATCACTTCACCGACAGGCAAGCGGATCCTGATTGACCCGTGGGTACAAGGCAATCCCGCGTGCCCCGAAAGCGCGAAGCAATTACCGGGCGTTGACCTGATGTTGATTACGCATGGGCACTCCGATCACTGTGGCGACGCGGTCGCCATCGCGAAAACCTATCAGCCGACGGTCGTGTGTATCTTCGAAATGTATCTGTATCTCAACCGACACGGCGTGCAGAAGGTTCAGCCGATGAACAAGGGCGGCTCGGTGACGGTGGAGGGCATCACGGTCACGATGGTGAACGCTTTCCACAGTAGCGGCACGGAGGAAGGTGGGCATATCGTCTACTTGGGCGACCCTGCGGGGTATATCATACGCCTTGAGAACGGGCTGACCCTCTACCACGCGGGCGATACATGCGTGTTTGGCGATATGAAACTGATTGGCGAACTGTATCAGCCGCAGATTGCGATGCTGCCAATCGGCGATGTGTTCACGATGGGAGCGCGTGAAGCCGCGTACGCGATTAAACTGCTGGGCGTCAAGCGGGTGATCCCGATGCACTGGGGTACTTTTCCCCTGCTCACCGGCACGCCAGACCAGCTCCGCGAGGCGACGCGGGACATCGACGGGCTGGAAATCCTCGCCCTGAAGCCGGGTGAGACCATCCGCGTGTAGGTTCGCGACGAGCCCCTCATCCCTCGCCCCGTCTGGGGGGTTCAGGGGGTGAGGGCACCCCTCACACAGAGCTCCACCGACGAAGCCCCCTACCCTCTTGGGTGCGCCTTCTTGTAGACCTCTTTCAGGCGCTCCAGACTAACCTGCGTGTAGATTTGCGTGGTGCTGATGTCCTCGTGCCCAAGGAGTTCCTGCACCGCGCGCAGGTCGGCGCCCCCGTTGAGCAGATGCACGGCGAACGAGTGGCGTAGGGTGTGCGGCGAGATGCTTTTTTCGATGCCAGCGCACGCGGCGTAGTACTTAATCTTGTTCCAGAAGGCGATACGGCTCAGCGGGTCGCCGCGAGCGTTCAGGAATAGCGTCGCGTTCGGGCGTTTGGGATTAGCGAGTTTTGGGCGTGCATCGCTCAGGTAGCGTTGAATCCAGGAAACGGTCTGCTCGGTCAGGGGGAGCCACCGTTCGCGTCCGCGCTTGCCCTCCACGCGCATCAACCGCTCGCTCAGGTTCAGTTGCTCCAGCGTCAGGCTTAGCAGCTCGGAGACGCGCACGCCGGTGGTATACATCGTCTCCAGCATCGTGCGGTCGCGTAGTCCGTGCGGCGTATCCAGTGGGGGCTGGAGCAGCAGGCGTCGCAGTTCGTGGGGGGTGAGCGCAGCAGGCAACGCACGCTGCACTTTCGGCGCAACCAGCGCGTCGGGCGGCTCGGTCTCCAGCACTCCACGCCGATAAAGATACTTCAAGAACGCCCGCGCCGCGCTGAGCTTGCGTGCGATGGACGACTCGCTCATCGAACGCCGCCTCAGATAATGGATAAAGCCTTCCCACAGCGTGGAATCCCACGCGTGTGGGTCGTTGCGCTCCGCACGCTTGAGGTACTC
>NKPV01000131.1 GCA_002254605.1 Armatimonadetes bacterium JP3_11 | reverse complement strand
CCGGAGCAGCCGAAGTTGAACAACACCACCAGCAGGTCGGCGTCATCAACCTGTCCGTCGTTGTTCACATCGCCCTCGCACTGACCCGGTCCGCCGCCACATCCGTCTTGACTGACGAAGTAGGCGCCCGTGAGCGTGATGCGGTAGCTGCCCGAACCGCCCGTACCTGTCCAGCCGACCATCGGGTTCGCGGCTCCCGGACCATCTGGACAACGGATTGTACCGAACGGGGTGTTGTTCCAGAGGGTAGTACCGTTCGCATCCACAGGGTCTTGGTTGTAGCCGGTAATCGCGAGCAGATAGGTTCCCGCCTGAAGCCCGTTCAAGCACCCCGTGGAGTTATCAATCTGGGATTGTACACCGCTGTAATCGTCGTTATGCACGATGCCCGTGCCGTCGCAGCGGAACAGCCAGAGCTGGGTGTCGAAGCTGCTGCCTGCGCTGGAGGCGACGAAGTTCGCCGGGTCGGTGATACAGATGACGAACATGTCGGCGTCATCGGTTGCAGCGCGCTGCCCCGTGATGCGGGTTACAGGGTCTTGACACGGCGTTCGGTCGGTGCTATGCACGGGCTGCGCGTTGCTGGGGACATCGCCTGCATCGCCGCCGCCGTTGGCGGTTTCATCCCACTGGTCGCTTCCTGGGGGCGGACAATCGGCGGGGTTGCCTGCAGCAGCGCCGCGCACGCCTGTTAGGAAGATACGATACTCTCCACCTGCCGCAGTGCTGTTGAACCAGCCTGCCACTCGCGAGGTCGATTCAGGACCTTCAGGGCAGTTATTGGTGCGGCTGCTCCAGATACCGCTCCCTGCACACCCTGCTGCGTTACGAGCGTAGCGCGAAATCGCGAGGTAGTAGACGCCCGGCGCGGTGATGCAGCCTGCGGTATTGTCGATGCGCGATTGCAAGCCTCCCGAGTCATCATTGGCGACCACCCCTTTGCCGTTCGCATCGAACAGCCAGAGTTGCGTATCGAACGATGCGCCGCCGATGGTTGTGGCAGAGAACGCAGCGGGGTTGTCGATGTAGATGGCGTACATATCGACATCATCGGTGCCCAGCTGCCCGCGGATGACCGGAATCACATTGCTGCCGGTGCTTTGTGCGGTTTCGGGCAGGTCGCCCGCATCGCCGCCGCCGTTGGTGAACTCATCCCAGCCTTGGAACGACGGGCAATCGGCGGGGTCGCCAGGACTGGCGCCCTCGGCGCCCGTAATAGACACGATGTAGGTTCCATTGGCGCTGTGGGAGCCTGTCCACCCGCCGATGCGTGAGGCTGCGTCTGCTCCGTCGGCACAGCGAATCGCCCCGAAGGGTGTATCCGCCCACTGCTCGCCGCCGTTACAACCTGTGGGGTCGCGATCGTAAGCGGTAATCGCCAGATAGTACAGCCCTGCGCTGGGAATGCAGAAGGCGGAGTTATCTATGCGGGAAGCGAATCCTCCGCTGGGATCGTCATCGTTGAACACCACGGGGTTGCCGTTCGCATCGAAGAGAAAGATTTGGGTATCCAGACCTGTCTGGCAGCTGGTCGTTGCGCTGAAGCTAGAGGGGTCCGTGATGTAGACAGCGTACATATCGACATCGCCTGCGCTCAGCGTACCTCGAATCGCGCTCAGGGCGCCGCTGGGGGTCGCTTGCGCGGTTTCAGGCAGGTCGCCCGCGTCGCCTTGCTCGTCATAGCCCGTGAATGGGGGGATGGTACCAAACGCAAAGGTGAGCGTGCCGCTATCCCAGTTGCCATCCTGTCCGCAGTCGGCAAAGTCGTTGTAGGTCTCATAGAACTCCAAGTACAGGTTGCCGTCTGGGAGGGGCAAGGGCGGCAGGTTATAGACGCCGCACAGATCGTTCACGCCGCCGCTGGAGTAGCTTCCCGTTCCTGGACTCGCGTCTGCTGCACCAGGGCGAAGCACATAGCCCTCGCCGTTCACATTGGTAATCAGCACGGCGACCTCGCTTCGCCAGCTGGGAGAGTAGGCGGTCAGCGTCACATCCCAGCCGATGCCTGTCCAAGCATCCTTTCCAGAAGGCGCTGCCACCGTCAGGCGTACATTACAGGAGGCGCCTGTACCGTCATAGCTGGGGGTACCTGTGACATCCACATCCACCGTACCGCCTGAAGCGGGGAAGAAGTCGCTATACGGAACATATTGACTCGGGTCGCGTCGCCCGACATTCACCGGGATTACACGCCAATTCTGCGTTTTGGACACAATCGGCTTCGCGTAGGGATCGGGCTTCTCGCCTGCCTGCCCTTTCTGCGCAAAACCAACCGAACTCAGCGCAAGTGCGCATGCGATAAGACTACTCAAGGTGTACCGCATATTTAGCCTCCTTTTGCCGCTCTCCGTTTAGAATCGGCTCGACTCTTGGAAAGTGCGCTTCTATTATAATTAAACAGAGGGCTTTTCCTGCCTTAGGGCAGCGGCTTGGCGGCGAATCGCCTGTTTATCCGCTTCACTGAGACGGCGCAGGTTGCGAATCTGCTGTCCTAAGCGTGGGTGGTTCGCGAACGCCGATTCGTGGCGCATCAGGAAATCCCAATAAAGCGTGGTGAAGGGGCAGGCGTCGTTGCCTGTGGCTTGATCGGGCTTGTAGCGACAGCTTGCGCAATAGTTGCTCATCCGCTGGAGATACTTGCCGCTGGCGATGTAGGGCTTGGACGCCATCAGCCCGCCGTCGGCGAACTGCGACATGCCATATACATTCGGCAGCTCCACCCACTCCACCGCGTCCACATAGATTGCCAGATACCACGCATGCACCTGCTTGGGATGCACCCCCAGCAGCAGGGCGTACAGTCCCGTGACCATTAGGCGCTGGATGTGGTGCGCGAAGCCGTGTTGGAGGGTTTGCCGAACTGTTTCGCGCAGGCAGTTCATGTCGGTCTCGCCCGTCCAGTAAAAGTCGGGCAAGTCGGCGTGTGCGTTCAGGGCGTTGCGCTCCAGATAGTCGGGCATATACAACCAGTAGACACCACGGATATACTCACGCCAGCCCAGCAGTTGGCGAACGAACCCCTCGACGCTTTGCAAAGGCGCGTGGTTTTGGCGATAGGCGTCTACGGCTTTCTGGATTACCACGCGCGGGTCAAGCAGTTTCAGATTAATTGCCGAGGAGAGGCGCGAGTGGTACAGATATGGCTCGCCCGTCCACATCGCGTCTTGATAAGGTCCGAACAGGGGCAGGCGGTTCTCGATAAAGTCGTCCAGCGCTTGCTCCGCCTGTTCGGGGGTCACTGCCCAATCGAACGCACGCAGGCTGCCGGGGTGGTCGGGGAAGCGCGTTTCGACGAGCCGAATCACTTCCTGCGTGATGGCGTCGGGCGCGAAACGGATAGGCTGGGGCACTAAGCCGGGACCTTGTGTGCCGAATGTCTTACGGTTCTCGGCGTCGAAGTTCCATGCACCGCCCACTGGCTGCTTGCCTTCCATCAGGATGCCTGTACGCTGGCGCATCTCGCGATAGAAAAACTCCAAGCGCAGTTGCTTGCGCCCTGCGGCGTGGCGTTTGAATTCATCGATAGTGATGAGAAAGTGGCGGTCAGGGCGGATTTCGAGCGGGACGCCCAGCTGCTGGGCAGTTTGCTTGAGGCTTTGGAGCACGCGCCATTCGCCCGGTTCGACCACCACCAGTTTTCGGGGTTGATGCTGCTTTATGGCGCGGGTGAGTTCACTGGCGAAGCTGCCCTGGTTTTGGGGGTCGTCCAGAGCGTGGTAGTGTACGGTGTAGCCCTGTTGGCGTAGCCAGTCGCGGTGGCGGCGCATCGCGCTCAGGAAAATCGCGATGCGGGCTTTATGGCTCCAGACATACGTGGCTTCTTCGGCGACTTCCGCCATCCAGACGGCGTCGCAGGTGGGGTCAAACCCGTCCAGCGCTGCCGAGCGGCGGTCTAACTGGTCGCCTAAAATCAGCACCAGATTGCGCATTGGCATGGGATTTACTTCAGTGCCCTGCAGCGGGCGCCACGATACAGTTGTCAATCAGTCGTGCCTTGCCGAAAAAGACCGCCAACGCGATGAGGGTTGGATGGTCGATGCGCTCTACGGGTTGAAGCGTCTCGGCATCGACGACTTCCACATAGTCGATTCGCGCGAGCGGCTCTGCGGCGATTCGCTGGAACACGCCCTCGCGCAGTTTAGAGGCGTCGCGCTCACCCCATTCCACCTGCTCTTGCGCCCACTGCAGGCTCCGATACAGCACGGTCGCGGCGGTGCGCTCTTCGGGCGTGAGGTAAACATTACGCGACGACATTGCCAGCCCGTCGGGTTCGCGCACGATGGGGCATGGCACAATTTCGATGGGCAGGTTCATATCGCGCACAAGTTGCTGGATTACGCGCAGTTGCTGGTAGTCTTTCATGCCGAAGTAGGCGCGGTCGGGCGTCACAATGTGGAACAGTTTCAACACCACCGTCGCCACGCCTTCGAAGTGTCCGGGGCGCGACTTGCCGCAGAGCGGTTTGGAGAGTTCCTTCACGCGCACCTCTGTCTGATAGCCTGCTGGGTACATTTCGGCGACATCGGGGTAGAAAATCGCCTCCACACCGACCGATTGCGCCATCTGGCGGTCGCGTTCGAAATCGCGCGGGTAGCGGTTGTAGTCTTCGCCGGCGCCGAATTGCAACGGGTTCACGAAGATGCTCACAATGACGGCGCCGTTATCGTGTTGGGCGCGGCGCATTAGGCTCAGATGCCCTTCGTGGAAATAGCCCATCGTGGGCACGAAATGGACGGCGCGTCTTGCTTCGCGCTGCGCCCTCACCCACTGGCGAACCGAATCCACCGTGCGCAAGATTTCCATAGGCTATCGCGTCTTGGTGACTTTCTGCAGTCCGCGTGGCTGGTCAGGGTTCAAGTCGCGTGCAAGTGCGAGATGATACGCAAACAGTTGCCCTGCCACTGCATAGACTATCGGGGAAAGGGTTTCGGGTATTGCGTTGGGCATCGGTACGGGGGTGCGCGCCAGGCGGAGGATCTCGGCGTCGCTGGCGAAGATAATCGTCTCCGCGCCGCCAGAACGCAGCTTAGACGCGCTTTCCAAAGCAGTCGGGAAAGTCGCGCCGTCGGGTGCGAACAGCAGGCACGGGAAGCCCGGCTCTATCAGCGCGAACGGACCGTGCATGAAGTCAGCAACCGAATACGCTTTGCACATCACATAGCATGTCTCGATGAGCTTGAGCGCAGTCTCTTGTGCGGTTGCTTGATTAATCCCTCGTGCCAGCGCGACGCACTCGCGCATGTAGCGATAGCGGTCGGTGAGGTCGTGAATCAGGGGTTCGTGCTGCAGCACCTGTTCGATGAGCGTCGCCGCCTGATGAATGCGCTGCGGTGCGTCGTAGCGTCCGCATAACGCTTCGGAGAGCAGGTAGATGAGCGCGAGGGTCGCCGTGTAGGTTTTTGTGGCGGCGACGCTGCGTTCTGCCCCCGCTCGCAGCAACAGGGTGAAATGGCTTGTTTGCGCGAGGGGCGAGTCGGGCTCGTTGGTGATGGAGACCGTAAACGCGCCGTTCGCTTTGGCATGCGCCAGATACTCGACGACATCGGGCGCCTGACCCGATTGCGAGATTCCCACGACCAGCGCGCCTTGTAGATGGAGCTGCGCGCGATAGAGCGTGACGACCGAGGGCGCCGCCAGTCCGCATGGGAAGCCGTTTTGGATTTCGAACAGATATTTGCAATAGGCGGCGGCGTTGTCGGAGGTGCCGCGCGCCGCGAGGAAGGCGTACTG
>NKPV01000239.1 GCA_002254605.1 Armatimonadetes bacterium JP3_11 | reverse complement strand
TTGTACCCAAAAATATCGCGCGGTCCCCAGTAGTTGGGATCGTTGTTATTCGAGCTGTACACAAGGTTGTAATAGATGACATTCTTCAGATCGGGGCGATGGGTGCGAAGCGCCTTAATGTCCATCCAGTTTGCGATAATTGCGTCGAACTCGCGGGCGTAGTAGACCCAGTCGCGCTGGCTCTCCTCTGCCCAGGGGTAGTACGGCGTAATGATTTTGAGCGAGCGCGGTTGGTGGTCGCGCCAGCGCTTGCTGCCCGTCACCTCCAGTTTGTCGAAGCGAATATCGCCCGAAGAGGCGCCTGCATTCGCACGTACGATGATATCTAAATAGATCCCTGCCGGATTGGACGCAGGCACCGTGTAGGTCAGACTAATTTGTGTCCACTCCGTAGGCGGTGTCGCGGTATTGAGCAGCGTTGCCGTCCCACTGCCGCTAATGCCGCGTGCCTGCACAATCAAGTTCGCGTTGTTCCAGTTGGAGGCTTTGACCCAGAGGCGAATGTTGATGGTCTCGCCCACTTGGGGATAGTCTTCCGAAGGGAAGTACATGGTCATCGTGATTCGCCCATCCGCGCTGCTGGATGAGCTACGATTGAACTGAAGGCGTTGGGAGGCCAGTCCGCTCACTTTGTCGTTTGTGTCTAACGATGGCGTGAACCCAGAAGGCAGGCTGAAGGAGAAGCCTTCAGCGCGTCCGTCCTGTACTAACCCCACATTAACATTCCCCGCATAGTAGTCGAAATCGAATTCGCCAAACAGGGTCGCGTAGTTGATTAGCGGCGCCTCTTGGGCGAATCCCGATGCCAGCATGAGACTGGCTAACCCCACTACACTGGTGAGCTTCTTCATAGCGACTCTCCTCTCGGACAGCCTATTATACCACAGTTTGAGCGCCTCTGCAGGAGAAAGACCTGTAAAAGGGGCGGGATTGGTTGGTATAATCCTACTGTGAGGCGTGAGCAGGCGTCGGTTCCGCGTTGGCGCCACATCGTGCGCGACTGGCGATGGACAATCGGTGAGAGTCGCAAGTGGGCGTCCCCGTGGCGGTATCTGGCGTTTCGTATTGCGCGGCGGTGGGGCATTCACGAATGCATCCGTTTCCGCTATGCAGGGGCACGATTTTATCTCTTCAGCACCCCAATGACCCAGCTGATGTTCTTTGACGCGTCCCGCTGGCACGGCGCACACGACCTCCGAGTGCTACAGACCCTCCTGCGCGGTGGAGACACGCTGATAGACATCGGCGCGAATGTGGGCTCGCACTGTATTCCCCTCGCAAAACGGCTGGGGAACACGACGCGCGTCTATGCTTTTGAAGCGCACCCGCGTGTGTTTCAATACTTGCAGGCAAACGCCAAACTCAATCGCCTCACCAACCTGCATCTCTACCCGTACGCTTTGGGCGAGCGCGAGGGCGAGGTGCGCTTCACCGACTTGCACACGGACGACTTGAACCGCGTGGCGTCTGAAAATGCCGATGCGCCCGTGATTGGTGTGCCGATGCGCCCACTGGACTCGTTTGAATGCGCTCAACAGCCCATCACGCTCATCAAGTTAGATGTGGAAGGATACGAACTGTTCGTACTGCGCGGTGGGGAGCAAGCATTGCACCAGACACAACTGCTCTATGTGGAAGTTTGCGATTCCCATACCGAGTCGTACGGTTATCGAGTACGCGATCTGGCGACCTTTTTGCGCGAGCGCGGGTGGCAGTTGTATCGGGTGAGC
>NKPV01000114.1 GCA_002254605.1 Armatimonadetes bacterium JP3_11 | reverse complement strand
CCGTACGCCCAGCGCCAGCAAAAACAACCCCGCCCACAATCCCGCTGCGAGCCGCTTGCTCGGAATGACCGATTCGTTCATTGAAGCGTGAAATCGCCCCGCCGAGCGCGCTCCAAAAGGGTGTGGATTGCTGGGTTCCAGCGCGTGGGGAAATTAATCATCAGCAGGCGGTCGGTCTGCTGGGCGGCGTGGAGCATCCGTTCCGCATCCTTCAGGTCGGCTGCCATCGGCTTTTCGACCATCACATGCGCGCCGCGCTGCAGCGCGGCGATGGCAATCTCCGCGCTGGTGCGGTTGTCGGCGCATGCCAGCACGATATCGGGCTGTTCGGCATTTAGCATCGCACGCCAATCGGTGTAGACGCGCTGAAAACGGCTTCGGGCGCGTTCCAGCAGGGGCGTCGCGTCGGCGACGGCGGTCAACTCCACGCCGGGTTGCGCCGCCCACTGCTCCAGCAAGTCCCACACATGTCCGTGAGTCAAGCCAGCAACGGCAAGTTTAACAGGCATAATTGGCTCTCCTTATTCCCGCTCACCGACGGGCAGTCGCTGGATGTTCTGTGGCGATAGTCCAAACGCCTCACAGAGCCGTTCGACCACCAGCGGGGCACGCTCGGCTTCGATCAAACAGGTGATTCGGTTGTGTGCATCGCTCATCTGCTCAATGGCGACGCCCGCCTCGTAGAGCACCTCCGCGATTTTCGCGAACACGCCGTGCAACTCGCGCATATTCTGCGCGAAGATCGAGACCATCACACGGCGCGGTTTAACCGTCACGCGAAAGCCCTCTTGCTCCAAGAGTTCGCACGCGCGGGCAGCATGCTCCGAATCGACAGCGAAACTCAGCCCGTTACGCTGTATCTTGATGAGAAACAGGGGGATTGCCGCATCGCGCATCCGATCGAGAATCTGCTGCCGTTGAATCGTGAGATTTTCTGCGTGTGGGGCGCGTACAAACAGATAGGTCGCTTCGCGGGAGACCGTAATCGCGCTCACGCCGCGGTCGCGCTCGAAACTCACGCGCTCGCCCTGAACAATCGCCCAGCCCTCGTGCATCGCGCGGGGAAGTATACCTGAAACGGGAGCTGCTTATTGGCGCGTCTGCATCCACACTTGCAATTTCGGGAAGGGGTTCTCCGCACCGTGCAGCACCGACTCCAGCGTCTCCCGACTGAACAGCTGTTGGGTGACGCTGCGTGCTTGCTGTTCTAAGGTATCGTGAATGAGCGATTGGAGTTCCCACTCCAGTTGTTGCAATCGGCGCTGATGCCAGCCGCCCGACTGTTGCTGGTACTGCTTATGCTCTTCGATAAACTCGACCAGCTCGTCGACGCCTTTGCCGTGAATCGCTTCGGTAAGCGTGATGGGTGGGTTCCAACCTTTCGGTTTGCCGCCGAGTTCGAGGGCGTTGCGTAGGTCTAAGCGCATGCGGGTCGCGCCTTCGCGGTCGGCTTTGTTGATGACATAGATGTCAGCGATCTCGATAATTCCCGCTTTCATGGCTTGGATGACATCGCCTGCTTCGGGCACCAGGGTCAACACGACCGTATCCGCCACGAAGCGCACATCGACCTGGAGCTGCCCTGCGCCGACGGTTTCGATGAGGATGAGGTCGTAGCCTGCGGCTTCCAGCACGCGCACGGCAGGCGGTACGCCGCGCGACAAGCCGCCGATACTGCCCCGACTGGCGAGGCTGCGGATGTAGACGCCCTCCAGCACATCATCGAAGCGGATCCGGTCGCCCAGAATCGCACCGCCGCTGAAGGGGCTGGTCGGGTCTACTGCCAGCACGCCCACGCGATACCCTTTTGCCTTGAGCCGTGGGATGAGCTGATAGGTCAGGGTGCTTTTGCCAGCGCCCGGCGCGCCCGTGATACCTAATTTGAACGCATGCCCGGTGTGCGGAAAGAGGCGTGCAAGTATCTCCACACGCGCAGGCTCGCGCGATTCCACCAAAGTGATGGCGCGGGCAATCGCACGGACTTCACCCAATAACACTCCCTGCGCCAAAGCGTCTAAGGCGTGGCTGTTCACTGTGGGCATAAACGCCACGATTATACCTCTCTCACCGAGCGCGGTGTGCCGCACCGGCAGCGCGAGGCGCACTCGCCCGCCGAGCAAGCACAACATACAACACGACCCCACTCAACACCACGACCGCGGCGACCAGATGCCCATAGGTAAACACCCCAAACATCGGCTGCGAAGTCGCCCCCGCCCGGAAAAACTCGTTAAGGAAGCGATACAGCCCGTGCAAAATCAAAAACCCTGCGAAGAGTTGCCCCTCAAACTGCCGACGCTGCGCCCACGCGATCAGAACAGCAAAAATAAGCAGATTCATCGCCGTCGCGTAGAGTTGCGTGGGGTGAACCGCGTGGTCGTGTCCGGGAAACACCACGCCCCATGGCAGATCGGTCGGTGCGCCGTAGCAACATCCTGCTGCGAAGCATCCGATTCGCGCAATTCCGTAGCCCAACGCCAGCGATGGCGCCGCCAAATCGCCCAGCTGCCAGATGGGGATGCGACGCTTGCGTATCAGATAAATCGCGACGGCAATCGCCAACCCAAAGCCCCCGAAATAGGACATCCCCCCTTCCCACACGCGCAACACACTGAGCGGGTCAGGAGCGTACTGCGACCAGTTGGTGAGGACAAACGCGAGCCTACCGCCCACAATCCCCAACGCCACGCTCCAGAAGGCGATATCCAGCACATCGTCCTGTCGGATTCCGTAGCGGGGGGCGTGGCGCAATGCCCGCCACACCGCCAGCCAAATCCCGACCATCCACATCAAGCCGTAGGTGTAGAGCGTGAACGGACCGATTTTAATGAGTTCAGGTCTCATCGAGGCGGCTCCTCCGTGGCGCGGACAGGCTCTTCGGCGCGCGCGCCCCAAAACTGCAACGCCGTTAGCCCCAGCAAGGAACAGGTAATCGCCATATCCGCGACATTGAACACGGGCCACATCGGGATTTCGAACATGTCCACCACATAACCCAATCGGATGCGGTCGACAAAGTTGCCCAGTGCGCCCCCCAGCAGCAGCCCCATCAGCAACTGTACCCCCCGCGAAGGCTTGTGGCGATAGTAGTACCAAATAAGTCCTATTGCAACGCCGAGCGTCAATGGGATGGTCAGCCAACCGCGCCCCTCCAGCATGCCAAACGCAATCCCCGTGTTATGGGTCAGCGTCAGATAGAAGTAGGGGGGCAACACCGGGTGGGGTTGATCCAACACCAAAGTCGTCGTTGCCCAGAACTTGGTCAGTTGATCCAGCAAGAAAACCACAATCGCCACGCGCCAGAACATGCCGCTCTTTAGAATACCTGAAATACGGTGGTGTATAATTGCCGCATGCGTATCTTGTTCGCTCTGGCTGCATTGCTGGGTCTTCTCGTTGCTTGGGCAGGCGGCGAGGGTTGCGCACTCTGTGGACGCGCCCATACGGTTGCCGTGAAACACCCCGAAATGCACTTACTCTCGTTTCCATCGCTTATCCAAGACCCCCAACTAACCGATGTGCAGCATTACGACCTAACGCTCGAAGTTATCCCCAGCAGCCGCACACTGGTTGGCTCGTGTGTTATGACGGTCAAGGTGCTCCAACCCACCCTCAACGCATTTCGGTTCCGATTGCGCGATAACTTTTTGATTACAGGGTTGCGACTGGACGGGCGTCCCATCGCGTTCGTGCGCGAAAGTATCACGACCGTGCGCGCCGAGTTTGACCGCACTTATACCCAGAACGAAGTGTTCCAGTTGCAAGTGGATTACGAGGGGGTGCCGGTGTCGCGGGGCTTCGGTTCCATCGAGTTCACAACGCGCTCTTCAGGCGCCGTGATTGTCGCGACACTGAGCCAGCCCTACTACGCCTATACCTGGTGGCCCGCGAAAGATGAGAACACCGACAAAGCCACGCTCACTTTCACGCTCATTACCCCAAGCAATATGTTTGCAGTAGCGAACGGCATGCTCCAATCTATCGAAGACCTCCCCAATAACCGCCGCCGCTATCGGTATCAGCACAACTACCCGATTGTGCCTTACTTAGTGGCGTTCGCTGCGACCAACTATCAACACTGGTCACGCTCATTCTCCTATAACGGGCAGACGATGCCGGTGGACTTTTACATCTACCCCGAAAGCAACACGGCGTCGAATCGCGCTGCGTGGGAGCTCTGTATCCCGATGTTGCGCGTGTTTAGCGATTTGTACGGTGTGTATCCGTTTATTCAGGAGCGGTACGGAATCTATCAGTTCCAGTTCGGCGGCGGGATGGAGCATCAGACGATGAGCGGTCAGGGTGGCTTCGGCGAATCGCTGACGGCGCACGAGCTGGCGCACCAGTGGTGGGGCGATATGGTGACCTGCGCTACTTGGAACGACATCTGGCTTAACGAAGGCTTCGCGACCTATTCGGAAGCCCTGTGGCAGGAGTACAAAAACGGCTCCAGCGACCCTAACGCCCTCCGAACGGCGATGCTGAACCGCCGCCCGAGTAGCCTCAATGGCAGCGTTTACCGTTATGATACCAGCAGCGTGAATGCGATTTTCGATTCGAACTTCGCCTATCGAAAAGGCGCGTGGGTACTGCACGGACTGCGCTGGATACTGGGCACAGAACGGTTCTTCGAATTGCTCGCGCGTTATCGACAACGCTACGCCTATAGCCACGCCACAACCGCCGATTTTCAAGCCGTTGCAGAGGAGGTATGGGGCGATACGCTGGATTGGTTCTTCCAGCCTTGGGTCTACGGCAGAGGCGCGCCCAGCTACAACTGGGGCTGGACCACAACGGCTGTCAACGGCAAAACCTATCTGCTGATGTCCCTCCGCCAAACCCAGCAAAGTAGCTACGGGCTGTACACAATGCCGATAGGGGTGCGTGCCACTATTGGCTCTCAGACGCAAGAGTTGCGCCTCTGGAACAGCGCCCAGACCCAGCACTATGTGGTTCCTGTGTCAGATCCAGTCTCCAGCCTCGCCTTCGACCCCGATGAGTGGATTTTGAAGGGGAGCAGCACGCAGGAGAGTTATCGCCCCGGTCCGCCCGTGATTGTGGAGATGAACCCTGCGCCCGGTATGGTCAGCGACCGCGTGAATCAGGTCGATCTCTATTTCCAAACGCCTGTACAGATAAGTCCTTCGCAGATCCAGCTCACGGGCGCATCGCAGGGTGCAATCAGTTTTGAATTTGCTTACGATGCCAACGCGCGACGCGTGCGCCTGACGCTGAACGAACCACTCAAGCCCGATGCCTACACCCTCCGAGTAGCCCCCAGTGTGACGGCGACCGACTCCGGGATGGCGCTCGACGGTGAATACTCTGGGCAGTTGCCCACGGGAGATGGCGTTCCCGGCGGCGAGGCGGTCTTGTCACTGCGCGTTCTGGCATCCAACGGCGATGTGAACGGCGACGGCTGCGTGGACGACGCCGACCTGCTGACAGTGCTGTTCGCATTCGGCGCTACGGGCGCGCGCGCTGAAGATGTGAACGGCGACGACCAGGTGGATGACGCAGACCTACTTACCGTGCTGTTCGCGTTTGGGCAAGGCTGCTGAAGGTACACTTCAGTAAGTGCACATGGACTGGGCGCAGTTGTGGATGCCCGCGCACCCTATTGCACAGGGGCTGATTGCGGGCATCTTTATCGTGGGGATGAACCTGCTCGGTGCGCTGGTGGTGCTGCTATGGCGTCAGCCCTCGCAGCAGGTGCAAGACGGCATGCTGGGCTTCGCGGCGGGCGTGATGCTTACTGCCAGCTTCACCAGCCTGATATTACCGGGGATTGAGCGCGGCGGAGTGCTGCCGGTGCTTGCAGGCGTAGCGCTGGGTGCGTTCGTGATGGACTTAGCCGACCACCTTATTCCTCATAAACATCCCTTTATCGGTCGCGAGGGCTTGGACGGCAGGCGTGTGCGTGCGGTGTGGCTCTTCATCATTGCGATTACGCTCCATAATGCGCCCGAGGGGCTGGCGGTCGGCGTTGCGTTCGGCGGGGGGCACTTCCGAGAGGGCGTACTGCTTACGATTGCCATCGGCGCACAAAATATCCCCGAAGGACTGGCTGTGGCGCTGGGCGCGCTCGCTGCGGGCTTTGGCAGGCGGTTCTACGCGGTGTTTGTGGGGTTGCGGTCGGGGCTAATCGAGCTGCCGATGGCTGTGCTGGGGGCGACCCTGGTCTATTTCATGGCGCCCCTTGTGCCCTACGCGATGGGGTTCGCTGCAGGCGCGATGCTCTACATCATCAGCGACGAAATCGTGCCCGAAACCCATCGCAAAGGACACGAACGCTGGGCAACCTTCGGGCTAATGATTGGTGTGATGGTCATGCTCTATCTGGATGTGGTGTTGGGTTAGCTAGCGGTTCGGCGCGGAGTGGAACTCTATCTTCCCTCACCTCCTCAGTGTAAATTGCTATATGGTAGTCCGCACGCCCGTAGATGAGCTGGTCGTCGTCCCACACGAACTTGAAGTTCAGTGTTTGCCCATAGAGCGCGCCGACCATAATCAGAATCGCCCGTGCGCCTGCACACGCACCCGCGAACGCAAACCGACCGCCGCGAGCGACACAGGCAACCACACGCCTCCTTCAATTGCTTCAGCGACCCCGTATGATTCCCATAATCCCCCGCTCAGAGGCTGTTTAAGAAAGCTGTACTTGCTCAAACACCTCCAACGCCTGCCAACGACGAAAGTGATAATAGACCACCTGCCACGGGGGCAGGTCGCGGGGCAGGTCGCGTTAGTGAATGCCGCCCTGAAGGCTGTATCGGCGGGGTGCGCCGATGGGTTTGAGTTTGTAGAGGGCGCGTTTGAGGACCGGTTCGATGACTGCCTACTCTTTGGGCGTTGGGTCTGACGGATAGGTTGGTT
>NKPV01000141.1 GCA_002254605.1 Armatimonadetes bacterium JP3_11 | reverse complement strand
TGTCGTGGCTGCTGAGCATGTTATACATCGCATACCGGCTCTGGCGCGGATACATAATGCGCAGCTGTGCCATGCGCTGATCAAACTGCGATGGTTTCAGGTTGCCATGCGCTACAAACCCCAGCACCGCCCCGCGCCAGACATAGTTCATTACGCTGTCGAACATATCTCCTTGCAGCCAGCGCCCTGCGTCGTCCCAAATCTCCCCGATGAGGATGGCGTTCGGGTTCGCGCGGCGCACTACGGGGCGAAACTCGCGCCAAAACACATCGGGCACTTCGTTGGGCACATCCAGCCGCCAGCCGTCTAAGTTCAACTCGCGCGTCCAACGCTCAATCAAACCCAGCAAGTAGCGGCGCACGACAGGGTTATTGTGGTTCAACTTGGGCATGTACGGGATGTTCCACCACGCCCAGTAGGTCGGGTTTGGCTCAACGGCTACGGGAAACCGTTCCACGATGAACCAATCACGGAAGGGGGAGTTCTCTTGGTGGTGCAGCAGGTCTTGGAACGCGAAAAAGTAGATGCCCACATGATTAAACACGCCGTCCAGCACGAGGCGCATTCCGTGTTGGTGCAAAGCGTCGGCAAGCGCTTTGAGATCTGCATCGGCGCCGATTTGGGGGTCGACGCGCTCGTAGTCGTCGATGTCGTAGTTGTGGTGCGTCACGGAGTCGAACACCGGGGTGAGGTAGAGCGTATCGACGCCCAACTCGCGCAGGTAGTCGAGTCGCTTCAGGATGCCTTGCAGGTCGCCCCCATAGAAGCCGTCGCCTTCGATGCGTCCCGTGAAGTCGATGGGCTTACTCGCATCGGGATCGTTGGACGGGTCGGCGTTATAGAAGCGGTCGGGCATAATCTGATAGTAGACGGCATCCTGCGCCCAGTCGGGGACTTCGAAGCGATTGTCGCCGATGCGGTGCCTGTAGCGAGCGTTGCTGTCGGGCAGGCGGAGGCGTGCGTTGCCGTCACGCAGTTCGAACCAGTACTCCAGGTCCATCTCAGGGATGACCGCACGATAGTAAGTGTAGAGCGCATCGCTCACGAACGGGGTCATCTCAATGCGTTGCGTGCGTCCGTTCTGGCGGTAGAACAGCAGTACCTGCGCGACATCGTCTTTGCGGGTGCGCAGGCGCAGATAGAGTTTGCCCTGAATCGGGTTTCGGTCGCGTAGGTCGTTGGGGTTATGATGCACGCCGCTGCGGGTGATATGCCCATCGCCGATACGCGCAGCGCGATGATAGCCATCGGGCTCGACCCATACCACAGAGTTCAGGTTGCCGTTGCCGTCGTCGATGGTGGGGGCTTTCGGGTCGGTTATCCAGTCGGTTCCGTTGACCACGAACTTATACTGGTGTGCGCCTGGTGGCAGTTGGAGCGTGACTGTCCAGACGCGCTTCTCGGCGTCGGGCTGCATGGGGGTGGCGCGGGGTTGCCACTCGTTGAAGCTCCCGGCGAGGTAGACCTTTTCCGCAGGGCGTTCCAGCGCCACTCGAAACAGTACGGGGTAGGTTGGCTCCTGTGCCGAACCTGCCCAAAACATCAGTAGCATCAGTGTCGCTATCGCCGTGCGTCGCTGCATCGTCTGTATGCCCCTACGCCGTGCGTGGCTTGAACGGATAGAATTGTCCATACCACAATGAGAAATCGTATTCTGAACTATATTATAGCATGGTTTGATGGCGATGTCAAGAGCGCGATGGGCAGAGGATCTGCCGTTTGCGGTAGCAGACGGAAGGGGAAAAGTGAGCGCACGCACATGGTGGTTTTGAGAGCGGTGGGGTGTCCGCGATGCTGAGCGCCGCGGTGTACTCTGTGTCGCTGTCGCGTGAAGGTGTTGGAACCCTGTGGCAGGCTGCTTCGCGTTTCACGACCCGCTACCTGCTACCTCGATAGAGAAGAGGCGGGCGTAGCCCTCCATGCTGCGAATCCCGTGAAAGGGAAGCGCGTGCACGCGTTAGTGAGGAGGCGAGGCATGCGGAATGTTGGTGGAGCCGACGGGGGGATTCGAACCCCCGACCTTCCACTTACAAGGCGGTTGCTCTACCGCTGAGCTACGTCGGCTCGGTACGCCCTTAAGTATACCCCAACGGCGCGACCGATTCACTTAGACGGCGGCAATTCCTAAGCTGGAAGATCGTCAAAGCGGTGAATGACCTGCCTTTGGACAGGCTCTTATGGGACCATAGGAAGAGGTATCTTATTAATCGTCATGAGCCGCCCCAGTTGGGACGAGTATTTTATGCAGATAGCCCATATTGTGGCGACGCGAGCGACCTGTCCGCGGCGCAGTGTGGGCGCTGTGATTGTTTTGGAGAAGCGTATTTTAGCCACAGGCTACAACGGCGCACCGATCGGACTGGCGCACTGTACCGAGGTAGGCTGCCACATCGTCGCAGGGCATTGTATTCGCGCACTCCATGCAGAACAGAACGCCATCCTCCAGGCTGCGCTGAATGGGGTCTCTACACGCGGGGCGACGATTTATGTCACTTGTCAGCCCTGTAATCACTGCGCCAAGATGATTATCAACGCGGGCATTCAGCGCGTGGTGTTTGAAGGCGACTACCCCGACGAGTTTGCCTTGGAACTGTTCGCGGAGGCGGGCGTACAACTCGATCGCTACAAAGACGGTACAATTGTTGCAGTCGACTTGGCGCCATTTAAACCGAAGCGATGAAGACGATTACGGCGGTATTTATCCTTTCGTTGCTCACGACCTACCTGCTAACTCCGTGGGTGCGGCGCTTGGCAATACGCATGGGCGCGATGGATCTGCCCGACGCCCGGCGTGTGCATACCGAGCCGATTCCCCGCTGGGGCGGGCTGGCAATTTATCTGGGCGTTGCGGTTGGCATGTTGTCAGGGCTGCTGCGCCTGTACCTGCTGGCGCCTTCTGACGAGGTTTTCATCGGGCGCGCATTGCAGTTTCTGGGGCTGCTGGTAGTGGGCGCAGGCGTGCTAATCGTGGGCATGCTGGACGATAAGAAACAGTTCTCCGCCTTGATTCAGATGGGGACGCTGTTGTTGGCGGGGCTGGTGGTGCAGCTGTTTGGCGTACAGATCGAAGGCTTCGCCGCGCCGATAGGCGGCAAGTTCAACGAGGCGCAGTGGATCCCGCTGGGCGTATGGACTATTCCGATTACCGCCGGCTGGATTTTCGTCGTCAGCAAGACGATGGACACCATCGACGGGCTGGATGGGCTGGCGGCGGGGGTGAGTGCGATTGCCGCGCTGGCGCTGGCGCTTATGGCGCTCCAAGCGGCGGATATGCTCGACCAGCCCTATCCGAACTGGCTGATTGCAATCACCGCCGCCGCGATTGCAGGCGCAGCGGGTGGATTCCTACGCTATAACTTTAATCCTGCGCGGATCTTCATGGGGACGGGCGGCGCGCAGTTCCTCGGTTTCATGCTCGCGGGGTTATCTGTAATCGGCGCGTTCAAGACCGCCACCGCTTTCGCGATTGCAATCCCGATTCTGGTGTTCGGGCTACCCCTGCTGGACGCAGGGCTGGCGGTGGTACGGCGTGCCCTCAGCGGACAGCCCATCCATAAGCCCGACAAGAAACATATCCACCACCAGTTGCTGGCGCGCGGCTTGACCCAACGCCAGACAGTACTTATTCTGTACGGCGTGGCAGCGGCGATGGCAATTGTCGCTGTTGTCCTCTTCCGCCGCGCGATGGGGTAGGGTAGAATCCTTGCATGCACACCCCCGTTGCCTACCTGAAACAGAAATTAGGCGAATTGCCATGCGCCGACGCGCTGGAACAGTACCAAAGTTGGTGGGAAACAACAGGGCGCGGACTGTCCGAAACCATTGACCGTGCAGGCGTGCCGTGGCTGCGCCAGCGGAACCGCTTCGGCGAGCGCGTGGACGAGGTCGTTATGCCCGAAGGCTACGCCACGCTCGTCCATGAAGGCTACAAACACGGCGTGGTATGGAGAGTGATTGAACAGAACGACTGGCTGAGTAGTTTTCTGCTGGGGTATGTGACCGCGTACTACGATCCGGGTCTCTACTGTCCCCACACGGTGAGCCTCTCCACGGCGGTTCCGTTGCACAAGTATGGTGCGCCCACCTTGAAGGAACGCTATCTGGCGCGGATGCTGCGTCGCGACGGTGAGGTGTGGCAAGGCGCTACCTGGATGACGGAAGCGGGGGGCGGCTCCGATTTAGGCGCCAATGTGAAGACAGTTGCTGTTCCTGATGGAGACGCCTATCGGCTCACGGGTGAGAAATATTTCTGCAGCAATGTGAATGCGGATGTGGCAGTGGTGGCGGCGCGTCCGCACGGGGCAGCCGAAGGCGTGCGCGGGCTGGCGCTGTTCCTGGTACCGCGCTTTCACGAAGACGGCAGCCTCAACTACTTCATTCGGCGTATCAAAGACAAAATCGGCACGCGCTCCGTCGTCACAGGTGAAGTGGATTTGCAAAACAGCGTCGGCTATCTGCTGGGCAGCGCGGACGCAGGGATCTATCTGATTCTGGAGGTGTTGAACATCTCGCGCGTGGCAAATAGCATCGGCAGCGTGGCGCTGCTGCAGCGCGCCCTCGACGAGGCGGAATCGTTCGCACGCGGACGCATTGCGTTCGGGAAACCGCTGAGTGAGCAACCGCTGATGCGCACCCAGTTCACACGCTGGCGGGCGACGCTGGACGCCGCGTTCGCCCTCGCGTGGGAGTCCGCGCGCTTGCTTTCGGAAGTCGGCATGCAAACCCCACCCTATAGTCCACGCTACCATCTGTTTCGCCTGCTCACACACCTCGCCAAATACTGGACAGCAGAGCAAGCGGTGCAAGCAGCGAAATGGTGTATGGAGGTGCATGGGGGGGCTGGCGTGCTGGCGGAGTTTGGGGTTGAACGCCTGTTGCGTGAGGCGATGGTGTTGCCTATCTGGGAAGGTGGCAGCCACCGACAAATGCTGGACGCTCTGGAAGTGATGCAGCGTCGAAATGCCCATACGCTCTTGTTAGAGCATCTTGCCCCCTACGCCGAGCCTACAACGCTGAACCAGTGGCGCGAACGATTGGAGACTTACCTCCAACAGCCTCCGGAGACCCAAGAAGCCGAGCTGGAGACGCTCATCCCGCCTTTGGCGCAATGGGTTGGGCAATTGATAGCGCGGGCATAGAACGCGC
>NKPV01000116.1 GCA_002254605.1 Armatimonadetes bacterium JP3_11 | reverse complement strand
TACGACATCGTGTGTGTCGCACGCCCCGCCGCCACCGATGCGCCCATAGCGCAAATCCAACAGCAGATGCAACACGCATTGACACGAGCAGGGGTCAAGACACGGGGTAAGACATGAGGCAAAGAGAAGATCGCGCGATTCTATCGCCTGACGCCGCTCTGAACGACCGTGTGGTTCCGATAAACCACCCATGCGGAGAATCACGTCTCTCGGTGATAGCACAGTTGCTCGTCGGCGCAATTCGCGTCTATCAGTGGTTCTCGCGCCTCACACCACCAACCTGCCGCTATTACCCGACCTGCTCGCATTACACGCTGGAGGCAATCCAGCGCTACGGCGCGCTGCGGGGGCTCTGGCTGGGGGTGAAACGCATTTTGCGGTGTCATCCCTTCGCCGCAGGTGGGTATGACCCGGTGCCCGACCTTAATAAGCACACCCGTGCCCCGAGACTTGTGAAGCGAGGAGACCATCATGGCGCAACAGGACCCTATCGATCAGCGTAAGCTCTTCACGCAGACGCTGGTAATCTCGATGATTATCTGGCTTATTCTAATTATGGGCTGGGGCTACTTTTCACGCCCGCCCGTGTCGGATAAGCCGCCTAACGAGGTTGTCGCGGAGGTGGAAAAACTACGTGCGGAAAAAGATTATGTGGAAGCCACGCGTCGCGCGCAGGAGTTGGCGAACCGCTATCGCGGTACCGAATATGGTGCATTAGGAATCTTATTGGAAGCAAAAATCTATTACGAAGACAAACAAGACCCGCGCGAAGCGTACAATCGCTTGCGCCAACTGGAAGAGCTGTACCCTAACACGCAGGTCTACAAGGAGCAGGGGCTGCCCCTGCTGGAGCAGGTGTCGCAGAAAATCGACCAAGAGATGGGACAGCTACCCAGCTATCGCACTCTGGATGCCATCATGCGGCTATTCAGTTTTGCGGGTGATGCGCGGTTTATTCTGGGGATCTTCTTCATCGCCGCGGTGCTGCGCCTAATTCAAGTACCTTTAGTGAACCGCCAGTTCGCCAGTATGCGAAAAATGCTGCAGATTCAGCCCAAGCTGCTGGAGTTGCAGCAAAAATATTCGGGTCAAGAACTGATGCAACGGCAAATGGCGCTGTATAAAAAGTACGGCGTGAACCCGATGAGCGGATGTCTCTATGCGTTGCTTCCTATCCCGTTCTTGATCCTGGTTTACAACGCCTTTTTGGTGTACCAAGTGCAGTTTCGCGCGGGTCATTTTCTGTGGATTAACCCCGACTTTGCAGCGCGCTTCCCGGGCATTGTGGGCGCCCACTTAGGGCAGTTCGATGCGCCCCTGACGCTGTTGTACGCCGCCAGCATGTATCTCACCAGTCGCCTGACGATTACCGACCCCTCACAGGCGCAGATGCAAAAGACCATGGCGATTTTTACCACGCTGATGCTCCTGGTGTTTTCGTGGCAGTTTCGGTTCCCCGCTGCGTTTATTCTCTACTGGTTGCTGACAAATGTGTTTTACACGGTGCATTACAAGCTTTACATGCGCACGCCTGCGCCTGAGCTGACCCCTGTGGACGATTCGCAGGCGCCGCGCAACGGTGCGGTCGAAAAACCCAAGCCGATGGGCTATCAGCCACCGAAAAAACGATCGAAGCGCAAATAAGAAGGAGGGCATGCACACTATGACATCGGTTGAAGCAACTGGCAACACCATCGAAGAGGCGAAGAGTAGAGCATTAGACATGTTGGGTGTCGGGCGCAACGCGCAGGTAGAGTTCGAAATTCTGGACGAGGTTCCGCCCCGAGTGCGCGCCACGCTAATTAACGAAGAGCAGCCTTATGTGGTGACCCCGCAGGTTGCCCGAAAGACAGCGGATTATGTGGATCACTTCGTGCGTCGCCTGCCGTTGCAGGTGCAGGCGACGCTGCGCAACGCGCACGGACGCTATGTGGAAGTGGAGATTGTGGGGCGCGACGCGAATATCTTGGTCGGCAAGAACGGCGAAGTGTTAGACCAGTTGCAGTTCTTGCTGAACAACATCGTGCCGCGCGTGATAGAACCGCAGGTGCGCATAGTGCTGGATGGCGCCGGGTGGCGACGCCGTCGCACGGAACGCCTGCGCAATCAGGTCATCGCCATTGCGAACGAGGTCAAATTGCGCGGTGAGGAAGCGGTGCTGCCGCCGATGCCGCCCCACGAACGGCGCATCGTCCATCAGGCGCTCAAGGACGACCCCGAAGTGATGACCTATAGCGAGGGCGAGGAGCCAAACCGCTATGTGGTCATCTCGCCGAGGGGATAGTTCATAGCAAACTGATGGAGCCGACGCACGGTCTCCAGCACATCGGCTTCCGTCGCGCGTGGGTTGAGCGTACACATCCGCAGCGCGACGCGCCCGCGCAAAATCGTGGAACTCACCAGCGCGAACCCGTCTTGGAGCATCGCCTCAACAAGCGCGCGATGGAGCGCGTCCACTTGCTCTGAATCGAGGTGCGGTGGCGCGTAGCGGAACGCGACAATCCCCATCGTCGCAGGTGAGACGATGACCCAGTCGGGGAGGCGGCGAATCGCCTCTTCGGCGACGCGTGCCAAATGGAGGTTCCACTCCATCGCCTGCCGAAACGCCTCAACCCCATGGGTCTTGAGCGACATCCAGAGTTTGAGGGCACGGAAGTTGCGGGAGAGCTCCACGCCGTAATCGCACAGGTCGATACCCGCCGCACCGCGCTCCTTGTCTTGCAGGTACGGGGGCAAGATGCGGAACGCCGCACGCAGATGCTCGAACTCGCGCACGAGGGCGCAACCCGCCATCATCGGCTGATAGAGCCACTTATGTGGGTCGACGGCGAGCGAATGAAGTCGTTCGATGCCCCGCAACCGTTGCTTACCCTCCTGCGTGAGAATGGCGGCGGCGCCGTAGGCGCCGTCCGCATGCAGCCATAAGCCCTCTGAATCGCACAGGTCGGCTAAGGCGTCCAGTGGGTCTACAGCGCCGGTGTTCGTCGTGCCCGCGTTCGCCACAACGCAAAACGGCAGCCACCCTGCAGCACGGTCGCGCTGGATCTGTTCCGCAAGCGCACTCAGGGGAATCTGAAACTGTTCATCGGCGGGCAGCACGCAGAGTTGTTCCTCCCGCAAGCCCAGAATGCGCCATGCCCGCGCCACGCAGGAGTGGGTCTGATCCGAGTAGTAGACTCTGCCGCGGGTTATGGCGTCGGGGTAGTGGTGGCGCGCGGCGGCGAGGCAGACCAGGTTCGCCACCGAGCCGCCGCTCACAAATAGCCCGCCCGCGCTTTCGGGGAAACCGAACCAGTCGCACAGCCAGCGGATGACCACGCGCTCCACCTGCGTCGCGCCTGCCCCTACCATCCAAGTGCCCACAAACACATTCATCCCTGCAGCAAGGAAATCCGCCAACGCACCCACATAGTCGTTCGGCGCAGGCACAAACGCAAAATAACGCGGATGGTCTACCTTAACGATGTTGGGCAGCACTTTTTGCATGAACTCGTCCAGCACTGTTTCAAACGGCTGGGGGGTTTGGGGCGTCGGCTCGTTGAGCAGGTTCTCTAAGGTCGTGCGGTCGGGGCGTGCGCCCAAGGGACGCGAGGGTAGGCTCTGCCAGTAGTCGACCAGCGCGTCCACCACGCGATAGCCCATCTGACGCATCACTTCGGCGTCAAAATCCAGCGGCGATTCGGGTCTCATTGCCTAATTAAACCGTACGCCTGACCAGCATTCGGTCCAAGGTGGCGGGCGTTCGCTCCCTTTGCAGGAGCCTATCACCTTAACGGCAAATATGCAAATTATGCGGTTGCAAAGTGTGTGTGTATGGGGGCTCATGCTGCTGCTAAGCGCGTCCCACGCTCAGCCGGTGCGCTTGTCGGAAGACCCACTGTTGCAGAAGCCAATAACCGTTTGGCTCAAGCTGGAACCGATGCGCGAGGCTTTGCAAACAATTGCTCGAGAGACCGGGGTGGCGCTTCGCTGCCAGGAGAGCATCGCTCAAGAGAAGGTGGCTCTGTTCGTGGAGAACCGTCCTGCGCATGAGATACTGACCCAACTGGCGCAGCTGTTCCGATACGAGTGGCGGCGCGACCCGAAAGGCTATACGCTGTTTGTGCCCGACACCGTGCGCCTCGAGGAAGAAAAAATCCTCCAACGGCAACGCGAGGTGCATCCGCTCGTTCTGAAACGACTCGTTCGAATCGCCCGCGAAGTCCGCCAAATGAGCCCCGAACAGCGCCAGCGCGAACGACAAGCCTTAGAGCAAAAACCTTCACGGACCTCGGAAGAGCAGGAACGCCTTGCCGTCGTGCGCATGATGCTGCCTCTTAGGATGCCCCAAACTGTTGTCAATGTAGAAACGAGTTTCATAGACGCCTCCTACCCGGTTTACTATTGCTTAGCCTCGTTGCCCGACCGCGCCCTTCAAACCCTGATAGCGGGACAGACCATCGGCTTCAGCACGCGTCCCGCAAATCGCATCTATCCCTTGCCCGATGACGCCCTGTTTCCGTTAGACATGCGCGATGCCCGCTGGAGACCGAACGAATCGGAGCGTTTCGAGGAACCCTACCTCTACTCGCCTCGCAATCCAGAGTACGCAGGGCTTTGGCTTCGATATAACGCCGCGAGGAACTTCCTTGAGTACCAACTGTTCAGTATCCATCTCAGTCCGTATATGAGTTTCCAAGGGAATCACGAGCATCTTGTACTGGATAAGCGAATGGGGCTCTTATCTCTCAGTTTCTCAAACGCCATAGAGGACGACCCCTTGTGGCGCTTTTGGGAACAGTGGTCTACGCCGAACGAGGCGTTGCTCCAAGCGTTCCCTGAGAGGGCGCTACGGACAGACCGTGAGCCCCCTCCGCAGCCGAAGTACCGCGGCGTTTTCTCCCACTATGTGCATTCGCCGGTGGTTACCACCGTCGATGTGTTGGAACAAATTGCTTGGGCGACACGTCAGCCGATTATTAGCGACGCCTTCAGGCAGAGCTGGGTTCGCTGGGAGCATTTTCCGCTCCAGACGCCGCGTGGCGCGCTGGCGAAACTCACGGCATGGTGTTGGTTCCGCCTGAGTAATGCGGGCTACCTACTGGCGCGGCATAAATGGTACTGGGACCACCGTACGGTGGAATTGCCCGAAGCCTGGCTGCGCCCCTTGGAACAAAAATACGCTCAGCAGAAGATGCTGAGTATCGAGGATTATGTGGAACTCGCTGGAAAGCTCGGCGACGCCCAGGTCGAGTTGTTTACCCACGAGCGCTCCCTTCCACTCACTCGCTTCGAGCTGGAACCGCTCATTGAGTGTTTGCCCGCGCTGCGGTTTTTAGCATCGCTTACACGCGATCAGCGAAACGCCTTAGCGACTGGCGAGTGGCTCTTCTTCTCTCGGCTCAACGCGCTGCAGCGCCGCCGCTTTATGGAGAGCCTCAACCCGCGATTTCCAAACGCCCAACAACTGTTCCAAGAGCCAATTCCCCAAGTTCCAGAAGCCGAACCGTTCGGCAGTCAACTGTGGCAAGGAAACTACTCCAAGTCAACTCTTGAGGATCTGCCGAACCAGCCTGCGGTGTATCTGATCAAAATGGAAGAACGGCGTACGCCGTTTCTGGTAGACGAGAATGGGTGCATCGGTTTTACGACCAATCTCACAGTGGATGAGATCGATGAAGATTTCAGCCGAGAAATGCAAGAGTGGCTGGAGCGTAATCCGGGCTCGCGTTCCATGGCGGCGCGCTTACGGGCTTGGGAGATTGTTTTTGTAGGAGAAGGCGCTCAAAAGCATTACCTTTTTGTGTTATCTCAATACGAGCCGTTCAATCTATCTGTGGAGCAAAAAGAGGACAAACCCTAAAGGTTTTGCCCCCAAGAAGATGGAACACCTCCACAATCTGGTACTTTTACTGGGTCAGATTCGCGACAAAGTGAATTATAATAAAGGCATCGGTGCTGGCGGGAGTAGTTTATCTCCCATCAACCGAAAGGAGGCGTTGCGGCTGGACGCGTGGGTAACGCTTGCCCAGTACGCACAATCTCCTCCCGAAACACTTTTAGAGGAGGTCTATGCAGATGAAACGAGCAATTGCTTTGTTAGGTGTGTTAAGCGTGATGGCGCTCCATGCGCGCGCGAACACTTTGGATTACGATGCTGACCCAGGCGCTGGCTACCAGAGATACTTCCCTGGCGGCGCGAACTCGCGCGTTCTCGATGATGTAAACCGAACCTCGACCTTTGCGATCAAGCAGATTAATATTGTTTTCTTCAACGCGAATTCGTCCGCGGTAGATGTAACGCTTTATGTGTACGACACTGGTGCAGGCGGCGTAGTCGGGAACCTGCTTTACACGGCGACAATCGCAGGGGTTCCCAACGGCGTAGCTCAGCTTCAGTTTGGCGCGCCGGGGATTGCGACAGGCATTCAAAGCCTGTGGATTGGCGTTTCTGCAAACGCGGCGAGTGCGGGGATGGTGCTCAACCCAGCGGGCGCGCCCCTACTTGGGACCAGCGCAGATGTGTTCGCATGGGATCGAAACGGAGACGGGAGTATTGCTAATAATGAGTACTTCTTC
>NKPV01000303.1 GCA_002254605.1 Armatimonadetes bacterium JP3_11 | reverse complement strand
GCACATCGACGACGCCTTGGAACTGCGACTCTGCGCCGATGGGCACTTGCAAGGGCACGATGCGGTTGCCGTAGATGCTGCGGAGATGGTTCACCAGCCCGCGGTAGTCTGCCCCGTCGCGCTCCATCTTGTTGACGAAGATGAAACGGGGCAGTTTTCGCGCCTCGCAGAGCTCCCAAGCGTTTTCGAAGCCGACCTCCAACTCCGCCTGTGCAGGCGCCACCAGCACGACGGCGTCCACCACTTGCAACGCGCTGTAAAGTTCGCCAATAAAATCGGGGAAGCCGGGCGTATCCAGCAAATTAATCTTGTGTCCATCCCACTCGATGGGCAGCAATGTCGTGCTGAGGCTGATTTTACGGCGTTGCTCTTCGGGGTCGAAGTCCGAGGTCGTGTTGCCCGCTTCAATCGTGCCGATTCGGTCGATATGTCCCGCTATATACAGTAGGTGCTCGGCGAGCGTC
>NKPV01000026.1 GCA_002254605.1 Armatimonadetes bacterium JP3_11 | reverse complement strand
CTACCTCCCACCCCCGCCGCCCAAACCGGTGCTATCGCCCGCCACACGCCAGTTCTTAGGTACGCTGCTGGGAGTGATGCTCATCGGCGGCGCTATCCTCAGCGTAGTCATCCTCGGCGTGTTCAGCGCTACCCGCGCCTATCAAGAGTACCAGCTTCAGCAAATCGACGAAAAAATCGCCCTCCGCGCCAAAGAAGCCGAGAAACTCTACGGACAAGGACGCTACCTCGAAGCCGCGCACATCTACGACGAACTCTTCCGCAACGCGCACTCCACCAAATGGAAGGAAGAGTTCCGCCGTAACACCGCCAGCGCGCTCACGATGTACGGCAACCAACTTTTAGCGGCGCGCCGCTACGACGAGGCGATGGCAGCCTACCAACGCGCCTTACAGTACGCGCCCCTCCCAGAAGCCTACGCCGGTATGGCCGCCGTCGAGCAACAACTCGGCAACCGTGAAGGCGCTGTGAACCACTGGGCTGCGGCCGCGCAACACAGCCGCGGCGCACAAGCGCAAGCCTACCAACGCAACGCTGCACGCGAACAAATCGCCATCGGCGACGAAGCCTACCAACGCGGCGACCTCCAACGCGCCTTGCAAGCATGGCAAACCGCCGTCGAACTCGCCCCCGGCACCGCAGAAGCCCAAGAGGCGCAACGCAAGTTCGAACAAGCCCTGCAAGAACTACTCCAACGCAGATAACCCCTCAAACCCTCGCGAAGACACATCCGCACGCTCAAGAAGCAGGCTTAACCCCTGAAAGAGCGTACGCCTGTCGCATCCCGTTCACCGTGTCCCCAAAAGCGTCGGTCATCGGCACATGCGCCGACGAAACGCCGATTCCTGCCAAGTCGCCACGCAAACTCCAGTGCAGGGAGTCGCTCCCGCGCTGATACAACCCCACACCGAAACTCTGCACTACCCACGCGCTGCCGTTCGCACGCTCGGCAAGCACCGCATTGCCTGCGCTGCACAGAACTCCTGTACATTCGTACCCAGCTGCGCCCGCACGCGACGACCTAAACCGTCGTAGGTACTACCCCCTGCTACGATGAGCAAGACCGCCCCAGCGGCGAAGTTCCGTGTGGCTTGGGCAGTCTTGTCCAAGCATTCCCCTGCAGGGGACACGACTGTCCCCGCCAAGCGATTTATCAAACACTCTCTCCTACCCCTTGACTTTTTAAGGTAGAATCCGATAGAATTATGCGCCACATGGCAGGAGTGTGGTCGCAAGGCGCGAATTCTATACCACACCTGCCATAGTGAAGGAGGCGAAAAACCCTTGGCACAAATACAGGTTCGTCAGAATGAGTCGATCGACAATGCGCTCAAGCGCTTCAAAAAAGAGCTGGAACGGAGTGGCATCTTGCAGGAGTATAAGCGCCACACGCACTATGAAAAGCCGAGCGAGCGGCGTCGGCGTCAGAAGCAGCGACGGCGCAAGAAATGAGTTCTTTTGATACCGATGCGCGTTCTCGGTCGGAGTACGCGGCGTGGGGCGCGCGGCATGAGCAGCGCGCGAAGAGATGCGTGGCGGCATTTCCGTTCGCTGATATGCGCTCCGGTGGGTTTGGGCGTGCTGGCGGTATTGCTGCTGGTAGCATTGAACGGCGACCTGCGCGCTCTCTCCGCCGCAGCCGTTGAGCGCATCCTGATTGCGGTGGCTCAGGTCGGGTTGCTCACGGCGTTTTTCTACCAGACGGGCTTGCTGCGTCCTACTGGGCTTGCGTTGCGCTCGCCGATAGCGCACAGCACACGCGAGGTAGGGCTTGCGCTCACGCTGCTGATTGGGTTTTTCAGCCTGCTGGGCGTGCGTGCAGCCGCGCTGGTCGGGCACGGCATAACGCTCAGCGCAGAGCTCGGTTTTTTGGCGTTTGCCCCCCTAATTGCGGGCGGTATGTTGCTGAGTGTGCTGATTCATCCCCTGCTCGCGCTTTTTACTTTCGCCGTGCTGTTGGGCGGGGTCGCCGCTACGCTGAAGTTGCCTGTACTGACGCTCAGTGCGGTGGGCTTAGCCGGTTGGAGCGCGATTTTGGCGATTGCGCCGATGCGTCGACGAACCCATATGTTCTGGGCAGGCGCGCTGCTCAGCGGGATTCTTGCGCTCACGGCGTTTGGCGGGAGCCTCGCCGGCGCCCCAGGGTGGCTGGACGCGCTTAGTAGCGGGGTGTGGGGCATCGCGAGCGGCGTGGGCGCCGTTGCGCTCTTCTGGTTGGGGTTGAGCCTGCTGGAACGCCCCTTCCGACTGGCAACCCCGATGACTTTATTAGAGCTCGCCTCGCTGGAGCAGCCCCTCCTGCGCGAGTTGCGCGACAAAGCCCCTGGCACCTATTTCCATAGCCAACAGGTTGGGTATCTGGCGGAAGAGGCAGCCCTTGCTATTGGCGCCGACCCGTTGCTCGCCCGCGTCGCAGGTTATTACCACGACATCGGCAAACTCACCAAACCAGAGTTCTTTATCGAGAACCAAGACGGCATCGAAAGCCTGCACGCGCAGATCAATCCCACCCTCTCGGCGCGGATTATCGCCGCGCATGTGCGTGAAGGTGTGGAACTCGCCCGTCGGCATCGTCTCCCGACCGCCGTATGCGATATCATCGCCCAGCATCACGGCACGACGCTTATCACCTATTTCTACTATCAGGCGGTCAATGGCGGAAACGACCCTGTGCTGGAACAGCACTTCCGCTACGAAGGACCGAAGCCTCAGACGCGGGAGGCAGCGATTGTGATGCTGGCAGACAGCGTGGAAGCTGCTTCGCGCGTGTTAGGGGATGTGACCCCCGCGCGGCTGGCGAACTTCGTGCATGAAATGATCGAAATGCGCCGCCAAGACGGGCAGCTGGACGAATGCAACCTCACCTTCCGCGACTTGAAGCTGATTGAGGAGGCGTTCGTGCGCGTGCTGGTCGCCTCACGCCATCGTCGCATAGAGTACCCCGGTGGCACGAAAGCCGACGATGAACCTGTCTATGCGGTCCACCCATAATCTTGCGGTCGTTCTACAGGTTGCACCCGAATTAGAGCCGATTCTGGCATCGCACTGGGGCAAGGCATGGCAAAGCGAGTTAGAGCACGCCTTGCAAGCAGCCGTGGACGCGCTGGTAGAGTCCGAAAATTATTCCTGGCACGGCGATGCGTCGCTCGAACTCTGCGTCTATCTCTCAACGGATGCCGAGATTCGCGCGCTGAATTGCACCTATCGTGGCATAGAGAAGGCGACCGATGTGCTCAGTTTTGGGTACGGAGCGGATTCTTCTGATTTGAACCCACTAAGGGAGCGCGCGGCGGGAAGTGAAGTGCAAGAAGCCCCCGAGAACCTCCCCTTCGGTGATATCATCATCTCCTTAGAGACCGCCGCGCGTCAGGCTGCGCGGAACCATCACGACTTGCTCACAGAATTGCTGATGCTGGCGCTGCATGGTACACTACATCTGATGGGTTACAATGATGCGACGGAGGCGGAGCGTGCAACGATGAACGCTCGCGCCGCATCGGCTCTTAAAAGTCTAGGTTATGCTCCCTACGAGGAGTGGTACTCACGCTATGAGGAAACCTGACGCGGAACCGCCCGAACGGGCGCGTGAGACGCCAACGCAACCGCCCTCACACAACGGCGAGGCAGAGCTCTACGAACCCGAAACGCCTGCCCAGCGACGCCACCCGCTGGAAGGATTCCGCTACGCGCTGGAAGGTATCGTCGCCGTCGTGCGCACGCAACGCCATATGCGGTTCCACTTCTTCAGCGTGGTGCTGGTGTTGCTCATGGGACTGTTGTTCCGCCTCGATAAGCGCGAGATGCTCGTGCTGCTGTTTACCATCTCCATCGTGTTAATTGCCGAGATGTTCAATTCTGCGATTGAAGCGACGGTCGATCTCGTCACCGAGGAGTATCATCCGAAAGCGAAGTTCGCTAAGGACATCGCGGCGGGGGCGGTGCTGGTTGCGACCCTGAACGCGGTTGTGGTCGCGTGGGTGCTATTTATGGGCGACCTGCGTCTGGAGCAGATTCGGCTCCGCATGGAGCGCTCAGAGCCGACTCTGGCAGTGGCGGTGACGATAGGAATCATCCTAATTTTTGTGATTGTCTCATTAGTGAAGGTGCTTTCTACACAGGGCAAAGTGCGCCTATTTCATGGGGGCGCGATGAGCGGGCACGCGGCGCTGGGCTTCTTCTTCGCGCTGGCGATTATCGTCGTGTCGGGCGATTTGTTGGCGTCGGTGCTGGCGTTATTGCTGGCAGCGCTGATTGCCCAAAGCCGCGTCGAGGCGAACATCCACAGCTGGCGCGAAGTGGTGCTGGGCAGCTTGCTCGGCGTCGTGTTGGGTGCGCTCATCTTCTGGCTCACGCCCCGATGAGGAGGAAACATGCTCTATGGATAACCCTAACCGTAGGAACCCAAAAGCGTACTTGAGATTCGGGCTTATCGCACTGATTGCGTCCATTGTCGCAACTTGGGCGTTGTATGGGCAGCCAGATTCCCCAACGCCGAACACCGAGGCGAGCGACCTCTCACCTGTCACCAGCCTGCTGCTGATTCTGGTGCTGCTGCTGCTCAGTGCGTTCTTCTCGATGGCGGAAAGCGCGCTCACCTCCATTCGCCACAGTTGGGTACGCATGCTAACCGAGCAGAAGCATCGGCTCGCGCCCTACTTAGCAGCGTTCAAGAGCGAACCTTCGCGGTTCCTGTCCACCGTGCAGGTGGGGCTGAACATCGTGGCGTTCCTCGCGTCGGCAGTCGCCGCGACGAACCTCGCCGAACCACTCCATACGCTCCTACGCCCCATCGAAACAGCGATAGGAATCAATCTGTACGGCTTTAGTGTGGCATTCGTCGCCATCCTGACGGCGTTCGCTAATGTGGTGATTGGTGAAACTGTACCCCGCAGCATCGCCATCACTCATGCTGAGCGCGTCGCTTTAGCCGTTATTGTGCCCATCACGCTTTTTGACCGAATCTTTTGGTTGCCCATCGTGCTGGTCAACGCCCTGACACGCGCAATCCTCAAGCTGTTTGGCATCCAGATGATGCGCCTTGCCCCCATCGTCAGCGAGGAGGAACTGCGCGTGCTGGTAGAAGCCGGCGAGGAACAAGGGGTCATCGAAGAACAGGAAAAAGAGATGATTCAGTCCATCTTCGAGTTCACCGATACAATCGCCCGCGAGGTGATGACCCCGCGCGTGGACATCAAAGCGGCGCCCGCAACCGCCGCCCCCCAGGAGATTATCAAACTGATTCGCGAAACAGGACACACGCGCATCCCTATCTACGAAGGCAGCCTCGATAACATCATCGGCATTATCCACGCCAAAGACCTGCTGCGCTACTGTGAGACAGGGGGCAAATTCTCGCTGCATGAAGTGCTGCGCCCCGCCTTCTTCGTCCCTGAGAGTAAGCGTGTTGTGGAACTGTTGCAAGAGATGCGCCGCCAACGCACCCACTTGGCAATCCTGCAGGACGAGTACGGCGGCACTTCGGGCTTGGTCACACTGGAAGACCTCGTCGAGGAAATTGTCGGCGAGATTCAAGATGAGTACGATGTGGAGCCGGAATCGCGGGTGGAGACTCTGCCCGATGGCTCGCTGCTCATTGACGCAAAACTGCACTTGGACGACGCCAGCGAACTGTTGGGAGTCACGCTGGAATCGGAGGAGTTCGATACACTGGGCGGCTATGTGTTCGGACAGCTGGGGCATCAACCTGCTGAAGGCGAAGCAGTTCGCGTGGATGGCTGGATCTTGCGGGTGCACGCGATCGAGGGGCATCGAATCCGCACGGTATTAGCCACGCGCGTCGCCGAAGAACCTCCCCCCAACAGCGATGCGGCGGTTGAGGGTGTGATAAAATAGGGGGCTCAGGTCTGCCGCACCGCTTCAAGGGCGCGTTAGGAGATTACTTGAATAGCCTCAGCTGGGCTACAGGCGCATAGGTGCTCCGATGGGCTGGGCATGCGCCGTAGCGTCGCAACCGTTCCAAATGCAACGGGGTGGGGTAGCCTTTGTGTTGCGCGAAACCATACTGCGGATAGAGACGGTCTAACTCGGTCATCATCCGATCTCGAATGACTTTAGCAACGATAGAGGCGGCGGCGATACACTCTTCGTGCGCATCGCCGTCCACCACTGCTTGCTGAGGCAGACTCAAGTCTGGGATACAGAATTTGCCGTCGACGAGCACGCGCTGGGGGCTTAGGCTCAGGCTCAGCACGGCACGACGCATTGCCAACAGGCTCGCCTGCAGGATATTGAGCCGCTCAATCTCGCGGGGGGTGGCGATGCCCACAGACCATGCAATCGCCTCGCGCTGAATCTGGGCAAAAAGCCGCTCGCGTTGCGCCGCGCTGAGTTGCTTACTGTCGGCGATGCCTGCGATGGAGTGCTGCGACGGCAACACCACGCACGCCGCCACCACCGAGCCAGCAATCGGTCCACGCCCCGCTTCGTCGACGCCGGCAATCCACATAGAACACCTTATGAAAACAAGTTCGTCGCCCAAGGCGTATCTCCTACCCCTAACGGCGTTAGGTATACTCCTGTGTGGTTATGGCGTAAAGCGGTTCACCAGACCGCTGCAGATACCGAAACGAAGGAGGAGCAACGAACTTGAGCAAAATAGGTATTGGTTTTCTCGGAGCAGGCGGTATCGCTCAGGGGCAGCATATGCCCAGCTACGCACGGCTTTCGGACCGGGTGCAACTGGTCGCTGTAGCCGATGTGAACGAGGACGCGGCGCGCACCGCCGCGGAGCGTTTCCAAATCCCCCATGTCTACGCCGATTATCGCGAGATGGTGCAGCGCGACGATATCCATATCGTGGTTGTAGCGACGCCCAACTTTATGCACAAGGACGCTACCATCGCCGCGCTGGAGGCGGGAAAGCATGTTCACTGTGAGAAGCCTCTGGCGCGCAACGCGCATGAGGCGCGCGAGATGGTACGCACCGCACGGCGTGTGGGCAAGCTGCTCCATGTGTCGTTGCAGTGGCGATTCTCAGGCGTGGCGCAGTTCCTATATAAATATGTCGTTCAAGAAGGCAATTTAGGCGAGGTGTACTACGCGCGCGCCCATGCCCTACGCCGACGTGGCATTCCGGGCTGGGGTGTGTTTATCGATAAAGAGAAACAGGGCGGTGGACCGCTGATCGATATCGGCGTGCACATTCTCGACACGACGCTCTGGCTGATGGGCTATCCCAAGCCCGTGTCGGCGTTCGGAGCGACCTATGTGAAGTTCGGCAACCGTCCCGATGTCGTCGGGCTCATGGGACAGTGGGACTACACCAAGTTCACCGTAGAGGACTTCGCGGTCGGACTGATTCGCCTCGAGAACGGCGCGACAATCACGCTGGAGTCCAGTTTCTGCGCCAACATTGAGCGCGATGAGTTCAATACCCTGCTGCTGGGCGATAAGGGTGGGGTGTTCGCCGACCCGATGAGCGAGCGACCCGTGCGCATCGCCACCGAGCAGAACCGCACGCTCTATAATATCGAGCCGGCGAACTTGCCCAATGTGAACGCCTATCAGGCGAATGTGGAGGCGTTTGTAGACGCTGTCATCCACAACAAGCCCGCGCCCATTCCTGGCGAGCACGGCTTCTACTTGAATGCAATAATGGATGCCATTTACGAATCGTCCGAGACGGGGCGCGAGGTGCGCATCGACACCACATTAGATTAGGCAGGGTAAAGCCGCGTCGGATAGGCACGCTTGCGTGCGGAACGCGGTGAGGCGGCGTGGAATCGGACTGTTGGTGTGAAATCGCTTGCGGCGTTCTGGGCGTTGGTGGTGATGGCGGGCTTCGCCGAGTTGGGCTATGTCACGCTCAATATCTCGGCGATGCCCGTCTATTTACGGGAGGTCGTTGGGCTGGGTGAGTCGACGATTACCGCGGTCGGCTCGGTCTTTTTGCTCACGGAGGCGATTTTTCGCGCACCGATGGGCATGCTCAGCGACCATTTTGGGAGGCGTCGCCTGATTGTATTGGGACCGTCGCTAACCGTGTTCACTTCGCTGGCGACGCTCGTGGCACATCATCCGCTGCATTTTGTAGTGCTGCGTGCGATTGACGGGCTGGGCGCGGCGATGCTTTGGCCCGCAGTCTACGCCGCGATTGGCGATGCGGTGCCCCCGCAGAAACGCGCATGGGCGATGAGCTTTTTGAATATGACCTACATGTCGGGAGTTGCGCTGGGACCTCTGGCAGGTGGGCTGGCAAACGACCTCACAGGCGCAAAACAGGCATCGTTCTACCTGACAGCAGCGTTGTTTGCAGTGGCGACGGTCATCGCTTGGCGCTTCTATCCCCGCGACGGGCGTCTTCCGCGCGACGGCTTGAACCCGAACACGGAAACCGTCTCGCTCCGCGCGCTGCTGGACGCGCTGCGCTTTGCGCCGGGGCATATGCTGCTCGCCTTCGTGGTGTTTTTCGGCATGGGGCTGATTATGCTGCTGGTCAAGCTCTACGCGATGGACGAGTTCCAAGTGAGTGAGACGCTCTTCGGGGTGGGGTTAGTGGTTCCTGCGCTCGTGATCGCCGCTTTGAGCCTGCCGCTGGGGCGCTTGGCAGACCGTTTGGGGCGCACGCGCAGCATTCGCTGGGGGCTGAGCTTGGCAGCGATGGTGCTATGGAGCGTGGTCGCGCCTTCCAAACCGCCGATTGCGTGGGTAATCGTTGCGGCGGGGCTGGGCGCAATGAGCTTCGTGCTGACCTTTGCCGCGTGGATGGCGGAACTCAGCGAGTTAGACCCTGCCCGACGGGGGGTGATTCTGGGCGCAGCAGGCACCGCGCAGGGCGTCGGAAGCATCCTCGGCGCACTGCTGGGTGGGTTCCTCTACGAACATGTGCCGCTCACCTTCGGAGCCATCCAGATTCCCGCACACCGCACGCCGTTTCTCGGCTGCGCTGCAATGCTCACGCTGGGCGCACTGTTGAGCTGGGTCATCCTCAAACGAGACAGTACGCGCCGCACATACGATGCAAGCAATCCCCTGCCCTGAGCGAGGTATACTCCTTGCCGTTCGGTAACGAGTCGCTGGCGGCTGAATGTACGGGAAGTCGGTGCGAATCCGACGCTGACGCGCAGCGGTGACTGGGGACGAACGCGACAGCAATGCCACTGGCACAATGCTGGGAAGGCGTCGCAAGTAGGATGATCCAGAAGCCCGAAGACCGATTCAGCCGTGTCTTGCTCGTTCGCCTCGCGGGTTGGGCGAAAGAGCGCGCAGCTACCTTCTCGGCAGAGACACCTCTGCCCGTGTGGATTATGCACACGGGGAGGGTGTTCGTATGCTGCTTGCTACGCGCCATTCGTCCCGCCCACATAGACACTACACTATGTGGAGGGCTTGATAGGATGGTACAACACACTCGGAACAGCCGCAGAGACGGCTTCACACTGATTGAGTTGCTGGTCGTAATTGCGATCATCGCCATTTTGGCGGCGATTCTATTCCCTGTGTTCGCACAGGCGCGCGAAAAAGCGCGTCAGACCTCGTGCCTAAGCAACCTGCGCCAGATAGGGCTGGCAGGCTTGCAATATGCCCAAGATTACGACGAGCGCTTGTTTCCCGTCGCCTACGACGATTGGACTCATTACTGGTGGGGTTATGTAGACCGTCAGAACCAGCGGTTGGACACGCGCCGCAGTCTGCTTTACCCCTACATGCGCAACGCGGAGATTCAGGCGTGCCCCTCGTTTCGGGAGAGTCCTGCCTATCAGTACGGACTACTGGGCTATGGCTACAACTATGTGTATCTCAGTCCGATGCAGCCGCCGAACTACACCCCGATTGCCGTTTCGCTGGCGAGCATCCAGAGCGTGGCGGAGACGGCATGGCTTGCTGACAGCGCCCAGTGGCGCACTTGGGGTTCCGGCGCGCCCGTCTTTGAGGGCACGGGCTTTCTGGAACCACCCTCCTACAACAACCCCACCTTTCACGGCAGGCACAATAGCATGGGAAATGTGCTGTGGTGCGACGGGCACGCCAAGGCGTTCAAGCCCGTACTGCGCACAGAAACTGCTTATGAACCCCATCGTCAGCGCAACCTGGGCAACATCGACCGCGACGGCAACCCGCAAACGGATGAGCTGATGGATCTGCAGTAGCGAGTCGTCTCATCAGCCTCTCCCCCCAACGGTTCGGCGACGCCAGTTAGTTACAGAAAATTCCCGCCCTATGTCATAATTAGGGCGGGAGCCAACCCATCACAGCCGCCGTCTAAGCCGTGAGGATGAAGGGGAACCAACGACAAGGATTTACGCCAGTAGAACTACCAACGATGATCGCGACAATCGCCATCTTGGCGACGATCCCCCTTGGTTGGCACTGGAAAGCGGGCATGATATACTTACAGACATACAAACATACAAAAGCGTCAACAAGAGAGGTATATCATGAGCAAATGGATTGGACAAGTCGATTGGTGTGCCCCAAAAGTGGCGTGGCTCGTTGCAGTCGGTGTCTTCCTTGTGCGCTTACCCTTTTGTTTCGCTGGACCAGGATTTGACCCCGACAGCTACCTGTTCCTAATATCGGCAACTCTTAGCCTCGACAGAGGAGCATATCTTGCCTCACGCGGACCAGGATATATTGTTCCAGACCTGATTGGGCAGCTCTTAGCGCCCCACGGATGGGTCTACTTGAACTTGCTAAGTAGCGCTCTTCATATGCTCTGCATACCGTTATTTGCAGCCATTTTGCGCACAACGCAAGTACCTCATGCCTCACTCCTGTTATGGCTCTACACCTTAGTACCCCTAAACATAGTCGGTTATGCGGATGTTATGGTGGAGTATAGTCTTGCTTTACTGGGCATCCTGTCAGGGTGGTGGTTTTTTATTCGTGGGCAGTGGGTTGCGTCTACCTTATTGTGGGGGGTAGGTGCTGCGATGCGACCTTCGCAAGGGGTGTTTTTGTTTGCCGTGCTGTTGCTCACATTTTGGAGGTACCTTGGCGGGCGTCGTGCCCTACACGCTGCGCTTTTGGGCGTTATTCCGCTGATTTTGTTATGGGTTCTGCCCGTTTATGCGCTTACTGGCAGCATAGAGATTGTCACAAAGTATGTACCGTACTCTTCCAGCTTGATCAACTGGCTCGTAAGGATTTGGACGCGCTTGGTAGCGCTTTTTGGCATAGTGCCCATCGGTATTCTACTTTACATGGTAATCAAACACTTTGACCTGATAAAGCGTAAAATCGCTACGGACTCCAACTACTTTTTATCTGCCTTAGCGTTCAGTATCACAATTTTGCTGTTTTTGAGACATCCTTTCAAGTCAAACTACTTACTATTGGGTCTGCCGTTCGTTGTGTACATAGTTTCGGTTTTTCCTAAAAAGGCGATTGTGGCTATAACCTTTTTCACATTTGTGCAGAACTTTATTGCCATACCTTATGACTCAGCTTTGTATTATCCCCGTCCGACAATCGGTCCGGGGGTGCTCTATACAAACTTGACAGATAGACTGCAGTTGAGAGAAGAGATACACAGACTGGTGCAGAATGCCCACCGAAACAGCATATACATTGTACATGAAGGTACCGCGTGGTTTATTACCTACGAGTTAGCGAGGCGAAACCCCACGAAGTGGGGATATCCACCGAGTCGGCGGGGGCGCATCTATGACCGAGAGAGAAATACTTGGTTTGTGAGTCCATCTCCAGACGAACAATTTGAATGGGTAAAGCCTGGATGTCAGATCTATGCCACCGACTCGGTATATGAGCGTGTTCTTCAGCCACGCTATCCACAGATACTGCCTTTTGTACGGCGTATCCCTTCAAAACGGGGGATTTAGCCATATGGGGTCATCGGGAGGAGCTCGCTGCGCTGGAACACCACTGAGTTCAGGGAGCAGACCCGAAATGCGCTCAAAGCCGAGTATCGCCTCCTAACGCGCGGAAAACCACCCAAACACTGGCACACATCTGCAGGAAATTCCCGCCCTATGTCATAATTAGGGCGGGAACCTAACCCATCACAGCCGCCGTCTAAGCGGTGAGGATGAAGAGGCACAATCATGAGACGAGGATTTACGCTGGTGGAGCTGCTAACGGTGATCGCGATTATCGCCATCTTGGCGGCGATTATCTTTCCCGTGGCGGGCACAGTGCGCGAAAATGCACGTAAGAGCCGCTGCATATCGAATCTAAGCCAGATTTTTGTTGCCTTACAAAATTATAAAGACGACTACCGCGCCTACCCACCCGTGTTAGGCGCGTACGCTGTGGATGCGAATGGGAATCTCACATGTAATCCTGGGCAGGCAGTGCCTTTTAACCTCGCGCCGAAACCTCTCGGCAACTACCTGAAAAACGACGAGATTTTCCTCTGCCCGAACAACCCCATCGATGACAAGCGACTGATTACGCCTGCTGTGTATCCGCAAGGGCACGCACTGGCGGGGCAGCAAGTGCGGGTCCGTGTGGGCAACAACCTTGTCCCCGTCTGCTTCTACCGATACGATAGCTACTCCACCGGACGCATCGGGCAAAGCAATAATCACGAGCTCCATTACACGCTTTTCTGGTCGAATCAGCAACTCAACCAACGCGAAAATCAGCTCAACGGAGGTTTGACGAACTATGGCTTAGGCTACTACGACGGTACTCCAGGTCCCAAACCCACCGACAACCCGCGCCAACTGGGCTATCGTAACCCCGACACGACTGCTGTGGTCACCTGGTGTAGCTATCATCGTTCTTATTCGGGTGGTGTTCCAACACGCGCGCGGGCAGACATTGTACTGTTCTTGACGGGGAATGTGAAAGTCGTAGATTCCTACGAGATGTTCCAGTCCCCGTACACGATGCGCCCGTAAGCGCAACTCGATTACAGCAGTCGCGGCTTGGACCGTCTGTCCAAGCACACAATGAACAAAGTGGCTTGGGCAGTTCCGTCTAAGCATAGGCATGGACGGCAACAACCGTGCCACAAACAAGGGGCGATAACATGGTAGGCATGGGTAGAAAGCAACGCGGCGCCTCGCTGGTCGAGGTGCTGGTGGTGATTGGGATTTTGGCAATCGGGATACTGGCGTTTATTCGCCTGTATCCGAGCGGTTTTTTGGCGTTGAAACGCTCGGGTCAGAGCGAAGCAGCGGCGCGCCTTGCGCAGCAGGAGATGGAACGGCTCAAATCGCGCGCCGAAAACCTGCCGCGCTTGATTGCCCCGATTAGCTATGACTTTTCGACGGGCGACCCTGTGCTGTTCATCGATCCGAATATTGACCCGAACGATTTGGGCACACAGCCCAACTTGCCAGCAGAATTCCCCAAAGAATACGCCAGCGGGGTGAACCGATTCCGCCGCATTTCAGGCGAGCGTGTGAATCTGGGTTTACCGGGTCCAACGCTCGGCAGCCGCAATCAGCTCACCGAGGGCATCGTCTACACCACGCTGTTCGCGCCCATCGCTCAACCCATCGATAGCGATGATCTGCCCGAAGACTACCTTGCCGTCACCAGCGCCCCCATGCGCAGACTGGTTCTGGACTCGGACTACCAGCGCCCCAATATTCGTATCTATGAGTATGGCATCGATTACAGTGCAGGCAAAGTGCTACTCCGACCGCTGCGCTACTCCCCAATTCGCTATCTGGTGGAGTACGCGGTGGTCTATGTTGCGCCGAGCGGACGCATCGAGACAGCGTTCCTCAGCGAGACAATCACCCTGAATCCGACGGATCCGGCTACACCGACGCCAGTATGGGTCAACTTGCCTGTGCCGAGCGGCGCGCTGGGGATTGCCCCCTTTTCCGATACGGTCGCGCGTATGTTCGAGCCGCTCCCGCTGAACGCGCCGTGGAGCGAAGAGTCGCCCTACCAATACAAAGTGCTGAACCCACTTACGGGCACAATTTTAATTAGCCCGAAGGCGTCCGGTTTCTACGAGCGCTACTGGCGCGGCGTGCGTCCCCTGGAAGCGTATGTGAGCTACTTCGTGCACGACTGGTCGATAATGCGCGAGGAGTTCACCGTGCCCAACAGCGGACGCATCCGCCTTGCCTTTTCCGACCTGAAGCAGGTGGGCGACTTGCTGGACGACCAGACGACCTATCAAGGGCTGGGGCTGGGGCGCGCCGCCAATAATCAGCCGCTCCAAGCCGATTTGATTCTAGTCGATCTGCTCACGGGACGCGCAGCGTACTTCCAACAAGGCAGGCAGCTTTATAACGAACTCGCGCCCAACTTGCAAGCGCAGTCGCTGCCGAACCTCAACGCGACCATCGATTACGCCACAGGCAACATTCAGATAGACAACCCCGCCATGCGCGGGCGCAAAGTGCGCGTGTTCTACAAAGTCCACGAGAACTGGACGATTTCGGTGCAGAAAGCAGCCGACCGCTATGTGTTAGTGCCCGACCCGCGAGGGCTGACGGTGGACACCTGCTGGTATGATTACGAGGCGGCGTATAACGGCGACACCAGCGACCGCGCCCGACGCCTCTACTTCAGCCGCAGTGAAGCAGGCAAAACAGTGCTGCTGCGTGAATACTGGTTTGTCGATACGAATGGACGCACCCGCCGCGGCACAAACGGCGTGTTCAAGATTAGCGACATTCCCGAAGGAAACTGGGCATATATCGATTTGCGCGATGTACATCCAAACGCTGTGCGCTGGGACCCCAGCATCACGGGTCAAGCAATACGCGGAATTCAGGGGCTGTCGGTCAAGGTGCGTGTGACCCACTCGCCCCCCGGACGCACTACACGCATCGACTTCGATATGCTGTTGCCGGTCAGGGATTGACAGAGGAACTCATGCACTACGGGGCGAGTCTTATCAAGGAGGCGAAGAGTATGCGGTTTCGGCAAGTGTATCGGAACAAGCAGGCAGGGTTCACGCTGGTGGAGTTGCTGGTGGTGATTGCCATCACCGCGATTCTGCTCGGTTTGCTGCTCATCCCACTGGTGCAGGGGTTCCGTCTCACGCGGCAGGGACAAATTCAGGCGCAGGCGCAGGATACCGCCCGCCTTGTCCTCAATCAGTTCACAAACGACCTGCGTCGCGCCGCCTATGTGTTCGACAGCGCAGACCGAGTCATCAATATCCCTGTACGGAACCAACAGGGGCAAGTGGTTTCTGTTCCGATGCGCTACGCCGTGATCGACATGGTCGCCCCCGCCTATGGCGACCCATCGCAAGAGTCGAACGATCCGACCTCCGACATCCCGATTGGTCCCAACGGCGAGCCAGACGCCGAAATCGCCGTGCCCATCTCGCCCGGACGCACCATCATCCGCTACTTTATCGGGCTGATGGACAACAATAACCCCTATTTTAATCCCGACACGGCTGGGCTGGTGGAAGCGACAACGCCTGAGAACTATGCGGTGCTGTATCGCGCCGAGTTCCGCCTCTATGTGCGTCAGGGCAACCAGTGGGTGTTGAACCCCGAACTGTTTGACGACATCAACGAATTGTTTGACCCGAACTTTTTCTATGGCGCTAAGCGTGCGGCGTGGCGCAAAATCGCTAAGCCCATCGTGCCCCTCGGACAGGTGGACATGGTGAATGTGACCTACGATACGAACGGCAACCCGGTCGTGGAGCCGCTGATGCAACTCACGCCCGCCTTAGCCGTGAACCAGATGGGCGCGCCGATAGAGACCGACACTTTGGGCGACGAGGGCGCAGGCGCGCCACCGCTGCAAATCCGCTTCCCACAAGGGCTTTGGGATATGAATCCAGAGACCTTCCGACTGGTGGTGTTCCGCAGCCGTCCCGACGCACTGCAACGCAACGAGCCACTGCGCTACTTCTATGTCGCGCCGAACGGAAACGGCGAATGGTACCTGCGCTACTATCGTTCCACGCCCGGTGGACAAGAAGAGGATGTGTGGGTTGCGAACCTCACACGCATCCAGCAGATGCTCCACACAGGACAACCCGTGTCGGGCTGGTTCAACGACCGCCTAAACTACTTCACGGACGCCGAGCCGATGGCGTTCTATGTGAACACCGAAGCGGGGCTCATCGATATGGCGCTGCCGTGGTGGTTCCAGTTCCCTGCGCAGGGCGTGAGTTTCAAGACAGGAGCATACCTCACCCCCTTCAACGATAGCAACCCCATGCTGGACACCATCAATGGGCGGTTCAACGCAGAATACCAGCGCGACCCCAACAACGCGCCCAACATTCGGCGTTATGTCTCACTGCTGGATTTGGACGCCAACGGCGCGCTGGACCCGCCCACGAACCACCTTACTTTGCCCAACGCCTCCCTCGTGCCCGGCTCGGAGGTGGTTATCGGTCCTGACCAGCGCCCTGGACCCAACTACGGACGCCCGATCCGCTATCAACGCGTTTCCGCAGGCACAGCGACGCCCGGACCGAACCAGTACCGTATCCTTTACCAAGACGCCGTGCCGTACACCGAAGTGATGTCCACCTACGGCTTCACGCCGCAGCTTTTGCGGGGGTATATCGAGTTCTACAGCGACCCGAACACACCGCTTCCGCCCAATGCCCAGATTTTCGTGACCTTTTTCTACCGCTTCAATCTCAATGGCGACAGCTATGTGGCGGATTACCAAACGCGGCGGCTGATGAACCTCAAAATGGGGCTGAAGTTCTACGGGGCGCAGCAACCAGTGAACTATGCGCTTACCACCCAACTGGAAGCGCCGAACATCGTGCAAGCACGCGGGAGGTAAGGAGACAAGAACTATGCAACGCACACGAACCGAACGCGGTCAGACGCTGGTGATTGCCCTGCTGGTCAGCTTTGTGTTGCTGATTCTGGGCGGGGTATTCATCACTGTGATCGCCCGCAACATCATCAATGTGCGGCAGGCGCGTGAACGGCTCAGCGCGGAATACTTCGCGGAGTCGGGGCTGCAGTATGCGATTGACCAACTTGTGCGCAGCGAGTTCGGCGCCGATTGGCGCCCCATCCCCGACAATATTACCACGCCTGCCGACCCCGACTACTTCTGGCTCAAGCCTTACAACCCTGCCGACGGCACGGGTGGTTTCACACGCATTAATTTGCAGAACGGGCGCGCCCTGATCCGCGTCTCCTACCAATCCTCAGGACCCGTGCATCGCCAGCCGGTGATCAAGATCGAATCGGTCGGACGCGTGGGCATTATTGACCCGAACGACCCCACCACTTTCAACCTCGCGGACCGCACCAGTCGCGCCGAGCGCGTCGCCTATATGCAAATTGGCGCCATCGATTACCTGCGCTTCGTAATGAACAAGGAACAGCGCGGCACGCTGATGGAACTGGGCGCCGAGGACATCGGCATCGGCGCCCCCTACCGGATGATTCTGGGCGAACCGGGTGAGGGAGGCGGCTCGATCTTCGTGAACGGCAACCTGCGCTTGAGCGGGAATGTGGAAATCGCGATTAACCCCGACTTGGGCGAGCGCGTCTATGTGGCAGGCGAGGTGGTGCATAACTCAGGCGCACAAGTGCAAATGCGCGTCGGAAACAACACTTTTAACTTGCTGCCCAGTAACGCGCCGAACTTCACGACCGTCAATGGATTGTATCGCGACGGACGCCCGCTGACCGCTGCCGACGGCTACCCACGCGCCATTGCCTATCTGGAGCCGCCGCGCATGGACACAGTGGATCCCGCAACGAACCTTCCCCGCTACGCCGCCGCGACGCAAGAATCGGGCATCTGGCTTCGGCGATCCGACGGCGTCTGGTTCAACACAGGACAGTACGGTTTTGGGCGCGGAATCTACATCAATAACGCGCTCGACATTCAGCAAGAGAGTCGCGGCTTTCTGGGCGGCTATACCCTGCGCGGTGATTGGGTAAACCCGGGCAAGTCGCGCTTCTGGAACGGTCCCTTCTACGAACCCCCCGGCGTATTTATTGAGCTGGTGGAGATCCTGAATCCAGACGGCAGCATCCGCGCACACGGGTTCCGTATCACACGCAACCAAGCCGAACCACGCGATGTGTGGTACAGCCCTATCACAGGCTTGCCCACCAACCTCAAGACGATGAACTTCTTTTTCCGCAACCCGAACAACCCGAACGACCCGACGCTCACCAGCGAAATCACGCAGAGTGATCCAAGCTTTGATGTGCCTTTCAACGGCGTGATTTACGCGGAGGGGAATGTTCGCATCAAGGGGCGGATCCCGTCAGGCAGGCAGATTACGATTGTCACGAACGGCACAGCATACATCGAGGGCAACATCGTCAAAGGTGATGAGCGCTCTGCGTTGGCGATTATCGCGAAAGACTATGTGTGCGTGAACACGACGCAGTTCCTCCAGCGTACCTTCGACAGCCCTGCCAACGCGCAAGGCGACCCGACCAATGTGGAAGCGCCCTACTTCTTCGAGGTGTTGCCTGACCAGCCGATGAAGCTGCTGTTCAGCTTCGGGGTAGACCCGACGCAGTACACAGGCAACTTCGGAGGGCTGCGGCTTTACTTGCGCCACGCCTCCAGCGGTGCAGGGTCGTTCATCAATCTGTTGGTGAACCCCTCGGAGTTCACTGACCCGTTCTATCGGTTCAACATACCGGGCTTCCCTGCCGTGATGTACCCGCTGGGGCGCACCACGCTGCAGGTCTACCCGAACTACGAGAAAATCGCGTTCCCGTTAGCGCCGCCGCCTACGGGAGCGAGCTATGCGCTCACCCCTGAGCGGGGTATACCCAACTTGCTGCAACTCCAACTGCAGTCGATATCGAACTTGGACAACTTCCAGCTCCCCACCGACAACACACCCTACCGCTTCAGTGCGGCGGCGATTCAACCGCTGGACATCCGCATCGAGGCGGCGCTGTTCGCGCAAGAGGGGTGCTTCTTTGTCATCCCCGGCTATTGGTTCAACACAGATCCGCAGGATACGCGCGAAAACTTCGTGGCGCGTGGGGTGCGTCCTGCGGGGGTGGCGTCGCCCGAGTTCCCGTTCTACGGAGAGCCGTTGGACATCAAGATTACGATCCTCGGCGCCATCGCCGAGAATTTCACCGCATCATTGAGCGACCAAACCGAATGGCTACGGAAGTGGGGTTGGATTCCGCGTCGCTACGGTGCATCTCAGTTTGAGATCCCCTTGCAGCATCAGGAGTACTTCCACGATTCGGCGCGTCAGTACGCCGTGAATCTGTTTATGCGCTACGATTCCGTGTTCCGCACGCCGAACGCGATTGGGCGCGTAGCGTATGATGCGACCCAAGACCCCTCGGGTCAACATCCGGGCAGGCTTTTACCGCCGATTCCGCGCTTGCCCGTGTGTCCGAAACCGATTTACGCAGGCGATATCCGACCGTAAGGCGGGGGCATAAGCTATGAAATGGATGAAGTGGATTCTGGTTGGCGCAATCAGCTTGGCGGCGCTCCATGCGCTGGCAGACGGGCGTGGCTACGAACCGCGCACGGTCACCGTCAACGCCGGTGTGGTGGTATTCAATCCCAACGATACCTTTGTGCGCGATGTGTATACCTTTTACGCGATGGATCAGCGCACCGACCTCAAGCCGCTGGGGTTGGTATTTCGCAACCCGTATGCCCCGGCGGGTCAAACACGCAATCGGGCGGACTACTGGCGGGTGGATGTGGAGCGCTTGAACGACGCGCAGCTCGCGCGATACCAGATTCTGCTCATCAGCCGCACGAACTGGGGTGGCATGACCGCTGAGATTCGCGAGAAGTTGCGTCGTTTTGTGGACGGCGGCGGCGTACTGTGGGTTGACGCGCCGCAACAAGGCGCTGCAGGACGACTGTTTTTCCCAGAAGTGGCGCCCATAGCCAACACTGGCGCGATTAACATCGTGAACCTGAACCATCCGCTGCTACGCGGCTACTATACCCTTACTCCCGCCGAAGTGGCGAGTTTGGGCTTGCGTGGGCGCGGCTTTGGCGGCGGTGCGTTAGACATCAGTGCGAATCGCCCGGTACTGCAAATTGTGACGGCGGTAGATGCGAACACGCCCGTGATCGCCGCCGCAAACTACGGCTCAGGGCGGATTGTGGTGAGTGCAGCCGGCATAGCAGCTGCCATCAACGCTCCCTTAGTGCGCAGCGACGGATCGATACCCAGCCAAGCGCGCGAGTACCGCATGGAAGCCGTGCCCGATTTAGAACTCAAGTTCGCCTATAACCTCATTCGCTGGGCAGGCGCGAGCAGTAGCGATGCGTTCAATCTGCGCCGTGCGAATGCGGTCTCCGACCAATACAGCGCGCCGTTAGCCGTGCGCTGGCGCGACCGCAACACGAACTATAACCTCGCCAACGGCACACCCGTGGTGTATGGAGGGCTGGTCTTTCTGGTCAGTGGGAATCGCCTGCTTTGCTACGATGCGGTGCCCAAGCGCGACCTCGATGGCGACGGACGCACCGACGACGGGAGTTTGGATCTTGAACAAGGCGAAACTTTCGACAAGGTTTGGGAAGTGAGTCTCGGTGGGCAAGCCTCGCCCCCTGTAGTGGTAGAAACACAGCAAGGTTTACAAGTGGTGGTTGTGGTCGGGACGCAAGTGCGCGGCTACTGGGCACTGCCCCGTGACGCGCAGGGGCGTATTCCCCCTACAGGACAAATGGTCTGGAGCCTTGCGTCGCCCGCCCCAGCTGCGTCTACGCCGACTACTGCCGATGGGCAAATCCCTGCCCCCCTGGTGATCGACAATACGCTCCTGCTTGTGCCTTCCTACCATCAAGCGGGGTCGCAAAACTCGGCGGGCTTCTACGCGGTATTGCTCAGCAATCCTCCCCAAGTAGTTGTCAGTCAGGGTGTGTTCCCTGCCGAGTGGTTCCAGCCGCGCACGGGCAACGCAGGCAACTGGTTGCTGCCGCCCGTAGCGGGCTATGTGCCCAACTACGGGCAGGGTGGCGGCAACGACATTGTGGTCTACTTCGGCGCACGACGCGATGTGGGCGGCACAGGCTCCACACAACTGGAGGGTGTACAGGCGTTCTGGATTGGCGCGAAGGGCGAAGTACTGACCCCTGCGATCAATAGCGCGGGCGTCTACCAAAACTACCTCCGCTCGCGCCTCACCGGACGCGGACGCTACTATGTTCCCAGCGACGGCATCACAAACCCGCTCCACCCGCGCGTGTACCGAATCAACAACGCTACCGGGCAAATCGACGACATTACCGCCTCATGCATTTTCAACCCCCCCGCAGAGCAGGGGCGCGTCGTGTACAACGGTCCCATCAGCGGATACACCTTCGTCATCGACTACTACATCGACTGGGCATATGCAAGCAACCTCAACCTGATGTTCCGCACCTTCGCGAGCCTGCCCCCCTATGGAGACACTTCGGCGACGCCTCCGCAGAAGCTGCGCGGGTTCACCCTCGCGCCGAACGGAATCCTTTACATCACCACGGGCACCGACCAGACCGACGCGAACAACGCCAGCGGCAACATCATTGCCCTGCAGGAGCAGATGCCCCCGACACAGCAGCAGACACGCGGCGGCTCGAAAGTGCTGTGGCGCTGGCAATCTCATGGCGGCTATCAGCAGGTGGTGCCTGGAGCGCAACAAACCGATCCGGAGATTGTACCGCCCAGCACGATCTATCGCGAGCCGAATGAGTACTTTATGCGCTTCGTGGGGCGGTTCCTGCGCTTTAGCCACGACTATGTACCGAGCGCAAGCGCGGAACCCCGGCGCCAGTGGATGAACTTCACTTTCAAAGGCGCGCCTATCTATTATGATGGCGCCGTCTACGCAGTCGCCGAGGGACAGGCGCGCGTGGGACCGATTGGCTTCCCCTACACGGTGCTGATTGCGCTGGATGCCGAGCCGGAGCAGTTTATCATTGATCTGGGCGCCCCCATTGCTGCAACAGGCGATATCCGAATCACGCAGCGCGATTACGGGCGCTCAGGACCCAACCCCACTACCAACATCGTCTCCACACTGACCTACTCACCCAATAGCCCGAACCCCGACATCAAGGTCGATGTGAATACAGGACAGATTCGAATCACCAGCTTCGCACAGGCAGGTGGCGGTGGACAGATTAACCTCCTCGAAAATGTGTTGAGTTTGACTCAGCCTGTGCTGGTGAACATTGGGGGAACTGCGCCCCTACCGCTCGATCCCGACACGATACCGGGCAACTGGAACAACCTGCGCTGGTACGCCGTGTTCCTGGGGCAGCAGGTTCAAGCGAACCCCGTGCTGGTGGGCGATGTAATCTACATGCCATGCCAGATCACGATCCCCACCGACCGTGGGCTCGAAACCTTCGGCGGGATTCTGGGCGTGTCGACCGACCCCTATCGCCTCCAGCCCGACCTCGCACAACGCAAAGCGCAAGCGGGCACTGTGCCGCGCGTTGACCCGGCGAACCCGCTGAAGTATCAATCCATCATCCGCTGGCCCTTTATCGACGACCTGATTACAGACCTGGAGCAAGATCCTGACCCAGGAGCCTTCCTGCGTGAGTTATTCCGTCGCTTCGCGAACAGCTTCCAAGTAGGCACAGAACTGTCGCCAATCGCCGTTGGCGAGGGGCTGCTGGTTATCAGTTCAAGTGAGGGCTTGCAGGCTTACAGCCGGCAGAGTACCATCATCGCCGATGAGAGCCGCCTGTTGGAGGTGGATACTGCCGGGCGCGTGGTCTGGTCCACTGAAAATACGCAACTGGACTTCTACACTGGCTCCATTGTGCCCAGTAAGGCGCGCTATCCGATTACGCCCAACGCCCGCGTGTATCGCTACGGCGAAAACGAACTGCTGATTGTGGAACCGGAGCGCAACCGCGTGGCAATTCTCGATCGCGCCGGCGCAGAGGTTCGTACGATTACGCGCTTTATTCCTGACCGCGTGGCGCTGCGCGACAGCAGCAACCAAGTCACTCAGATTATCGACCTGCGCGACGAGGCGTGGGCGCAGGCAAACGGCTTGCCCGGCTCGAACTATGTGAGTGGCGCGCCCGAAACGCTGCGCAACCCGACCGATGTAGCGGTCTGGACAGAATATGTGCCGGCAAATCGCAACCCCTACGCTATACGCTCGCCGTTGGAGTATTGGATCCACTATACGATTACCGATGCGGGCAACGCACGGGTGGTGGACATCGTCGATCGGTATGTCGCCGACCCGACCACCTTTGCCGTCGGCGCGCCGGTACAGCATCCCCAGCTGGGCGCAATGCTGGGCGTGCTGTATTGGATGACGCCTGCCCAGCGACTGGAGCGCGCCTATCGATATGTGTCGGCACAGCGGTTTGAGTACTGGGACGGCACAACCACGCGTATCGGATTCGCAACGCTGGTGCAAAATGCTGCTGTGAGCGCGTTCGAAGCCGCAGGCGCCGGCGCGCCGACCCCGCAAGAGCCGTTCACACCCGAAGCGGGCATGCTCACAATCCAACTTATCGTGAACGGAAACGACCAAACTCTCTACATCCGTCGCATGCGCCTGCCCGATGGGCGGATTGTGCCCATCTTGGCGCCTGTGGCCATCGACACTGCCAAGCGCAGCGCGAGCGGACAGGGCAACGCCGGGCTGTACTTGCTGGTGACCACAAGTACAGGCATCTACGAACTGCAAGTGCCCACCACTGGAACCGTCGGCGATACGCTTCCTGTCACATGGATGCTCACCAATGAGGTCTACAGCAATCACATCCGCCGACGCTTGGGTGGCAATGACCTCGCGGAAGACGGCAGAGGCGACCTGTTGCGCCCGATTCTATTCAAACCGCGACAGGCGCGCTACCTGGACAACGGCAACATCCTGATTGTGAACGCCTATAACGGAACGACCCTCGTGCGCTCGGGCAACACTATCGAAACGCGCGAGTTTCCGGGCGAGGTGTTCGAACTGAATGCTCGCAACTATCGATCAGATCAAGAAAACCTGGGCTTTAGCAACAGTTCCATTCTCTGGAGTACGCTGGATCGACCTGATCTCAGCGGTTCGTATCAGTTGCGCAAGCCCAGCTCAGCCGATAGGGGAGGTTTCTAAGATGATGGTGGGGCTAATGAATACTCGGAAGCATTGGATAAAGCGTCTACTGATTGGGATGTCTCTGGGCGTCGCGACCCTCACGGCGGTCGCCCAAGATAGCTGGTCGACCCATCGCGGGAGCAATCAGCGCACGGGAACGACCACAAATGCACGCAACAGCGTCGCCAACTTCCTGCTGGCATGGACGCTGCCCGACATCGACTCGGTGCGTCGACCGACCATAGTAGACAACGACCACCCAACGCTGGTCAGCTCCACCCCTGCAGGCGCGTGGAAGACGCCTTCAGAAGCAGAGCGTGCAACCGATCCCTATCTGGACAACCCCAACAGCAGCGTGCCCTATCAGTACATCGAGTGCGTGCGCGAGCCGTTAAATCCGGGCGACCCGGCGCCCTCTATCGCGCGATTTACCTGGCGCAGCGGACCGCTCGTGCCAGGCTACTATCGTATCTTTGTCTATGTGCCCAGCAGCGAGACGCGTGTGGGCGGTATTGAAGTGCCCTATGCGCGGCAGGCAGAGTATACCGTGACGGATTCTACGGGAACACCCGTCACGCTCTACTTGAACCAGACTCTGGGCGGATGGCAACCGCTGGGCGACCGCGTGTTCTACTACGACGGCAGCACAGAGATTACGGTCACGCTCAGCAACCTGATTCGGCGCAACAGCCCCGACTATCCGCTCGCCCTCACGCCGATTGTCGCCGCAGACGCGATTCGGTTCGTACCAGATTACGGCACCGTGCAGGCGTCTCCAGTCGTGATTCGCAGCCCGCTCAACCCAGGCAACCACCTGGTCTATATCGCGAATGGCAACGGCACGATTACCTGTATGGAGAACCCTGTCGGTACCCGCGGCGCGCGCGTGCGCTGGACACTGCGCGTACCCGACCTGCCCAATCAAGAGAGCGGTCAGGTCTACGACGATGAAGATGCGAACTTCACCGCGGGGCTGTTTACCCCCAACAACGCGCTCAGCGACCGGTACGAACGGCTCTATCACGAAATCGTCCCCACCAACGACCCCGGCAACATCCAGCGTGCCTACTGGAAAATTCAAGTCCCCACCAGCGGGCAGTACTATGTGTTTGCCTGGTTCCCGTCAGATGACCAGAACGCGCGTGAGGCGCAGTATGTGATTGAGCATGAGGATGGCGCGCTGCGCGTGCGCATTGACCAGCGATTCGGCGGTCGATGGGTACTCTTGAACAAGATCCCGGTAGCAATGCGCAGCGGGCGCACCTACGAAAT
>NKPV01000100.1 GCA_002254605.1 Armatimonadetes bacterium JP3_11 | reverse complement strand
GGGTGTGGCGGGTTCTTCAGGTTGCTGGGGCTGCGGAGGGGGTGGCAACAGGTTCACGCGCGTTGCCAGGTAGCCCAGCCCGAACAGCGCCGCGCCCACCAGCATGAACTGCATTTTGGGGAAACCGGGCACGAGGGCAAGGAACGCAATCGCGCCGCCTGCCGCCATCAGCACGCGCGGGTACTGCAGCACCTGCCCCACCACATCCTGCCCCATCGCTTGCTCGGTGGAGGCGCGGGTTACCAGCAAGCCCGTCGCGGTGGAGATCAGCAGCGCGGGGATTTGCGCCACCAAGCCCTCGCCCACCGTCAGCAGCGTGTAGGTCTGCAGCACGGTCATCGCGTCGCCCTGCCCGCGCAAAAAGCCCACCGCGAACCCGCCGATGATGTTGATAAGGATGATTAGCACGGCGGCGATGGCGTCGCCCTTGACGAACTTGCTGGCGCCGTCCATCGCGCCGTAGAAGTCGGCTTCCAGTTCGATGGCGCGGCGTCGGCGTCGCGCCTCGTCTTGGTCGATCAGTCCAGCGTTGAGGTCGGCGTCGATCGCCATCTGTTTGCCGGGCATCGCGTCCAGTGTGAATCGCGCAGCGACCTCCGCCACGCGCCCTGCGCCGTTGGTGATGACCACAAACTGCACGACCACCAGAATCAGGAACGCGACCACGCCCACCACGAAGTCGCCCCCCACCACGAACTGCCCGAAGGTTTCAATCACCTTGCCCGCGCTGCCCGTACCCAAGATGAGCTTCGTCGCCACGATGCTCAGCGCCAGCCGAAACAGCGTGGTCACCAGCAACAGCGCAGGAAACACCGAGAACTGCAGCGGATTGGTGATATTCACCGCCATCAGCGCGATGATGATGGACGCGGCGAAGTTGAACACGATAAAAGTGTCCAGCATCCACTTGGGCATGGGCAGGATGAGCATCGTCACCACGACGAGGATTGCCAACGCAATCATCAGGTCGGAGTTGCGCAACGCCCGCGTTAGCCAGTTCGCCCACGCCATACTGGGGGGAATTATTGGCATCTGTGGGGTCTTTTTTAGATTGCGTGTTGGTTAGGGGGCGGGCGTGGCGTATGCGCGTGCCCACGCCCGCAGTTTGTGGCGTGCCTTACCAAGCGTAAGCTTCTGGCGCTGGACCGCCAGGACCGGGGAAGATTTCGTCGAGGCGCTTGAGCGCGGCTTCGTCCAGCTTAATCTCCAACGCCCGCATGCTGCGTTCTAACTGCTCCAGCGTGCGTGGTCCGATAATCGGTGCGGTGACCCCAGGCTGATGGAGCAGCCATGCCAGCGCGACATTGGCAGGCTCTTCGCCCAGCTCCGCGCAGAATGCTTCGTATTGCTCGATGCGGTCGCGATATTGGGCAAGGCGTTGCTGCACTGCTTCGGAAGCGCGTCGCCCCTCCTGCACGCCCTTCAGAATACCGCCCAGCAAGCCACTCGCCAGCGGACTCCAGGGAATGATGCCCACGCCGTAGTGGAGGCAGGCGGGGATCACCTCCAGCTCGATCATCCGCGCGGTGAGGTTGTAGAGGCTCTGCTCGGAGACCAGCCCCATAAAATGGCGCTGCTTCGCGATTTCTTGCGCCTGCGTAATATGCCATCCCGCGAAGTTGCTGCTGCCGACATAGAGAATCTTGCCCTCGCGGTAGAGCTGCTCCATCGCTTGCCAAATCTCTTCCCAAGGGCACTCGCGGTCTACATGGTGCATCTGATACAGGTCGATGTAGTCTGTTCGGAGTCGCCGCAGGCTATCTTCACAGGCACGCTTGATATGCAGGGCGGACAGGCGTGATTCGTTGGGCCAATCGCCCATCACACCATAGACTTTGGTAGCGATTACGACTTTCTCGCGCCTGCCTCCCCCTTGCGACCACCATCGCCCAATGATCTGCTCTGTGACGCCTTCGCCTTTCACCCAACCGTACACATTTGCCGTGTCGAAAAAGTTGATGCCCAGCTCCAGCGCACGATCCATAATGCGGTACGAGTCCTCTTCGCTGGTGTTGGGACCGAAGTTCATCGTGCCGAGACATAATCGGCTTACCAGCAATCCCGAGCGACCCAGATGTGTATATTGCATAATCATAGCCCTCCGGGCACAAGCATTCGATGTACAAAGGAGAAATCCTGCTTCAACAGAGTTCTCGGACGTCCTGCTGACGGGAGTAGAGGCCGCCGTTGCGATACAGAGAATGCCATGCCCCCAATCGGTTGAATCCCACCGTTGCGTAGGGTATAATTAGGGCGTTGCGGGAGTAGCTCAGGGGTAGAGCATCGGCCTCCCATGCCGAGGGTCGCGGGTTCGAATCCCGTCTCCCGCTCCATTATTGCTTAAATGACCATCCGATTAACCCACCCACCACCCCACACGCAGGCGCGAGCATCAGGTACGCCCTGACAAGGGTCGGGATTATCATATCCCATGCACGGTACTGCCACATATCGGCGTACACTAACAGTAGCGCGTAAGCCATCGGAGGAGTCAAGAACATATAAAGCATCGCCGCGATGACCGCTGGCTTGCGGAACACGCGTCGCGCTGGCAGGCGTGCCGCCCAGTACGCCGCCCCCACCGCCACAGGACTCACTAATACCATAGCCGCCATCGGCGCGATGTTGAACGCGCCCAGCATGTACCAGCGGGGTAAATCACGCAGCGTTGGTGGGTAGCCCTGAACGCTCCAAAACAGGCTCAGCCACACGGGGAAAATCGCCCAGAACAACGCGCCTGCACCCAGCGTGCGCACAACGATTCCCAGGAACACGCTCACCCAACGCCCGACGCGCCCCCTAACGCCCCTTGCCACGCTTGCGCTCCTCTTGCAGGCGGTACAGTTCCATCAGTGCGGAGAATGGGTCTAAGGGATTGCGTTCCCGTTCGGCGTCCAACTCCGCCAAACGCTCGTTGATGCGCCGATTGAGCCGCACCGCCGAGTAAATCAGCAGCGCGATGATTATTGAGCATCCTATCACGAAGGGCACATTCATGGCGTGGCGAGTTTCAGCATCGTCGCGTGGTGGGCATGGCAGAGAGCCACCGCAAGCGCATCGGCGGCGTCATCAGGCTTGGGAACGCTTTCCAGCCCAAGCAGCCGTTGCACCATCGTCTGCACCTGCTTTTTATCGGCGCCGCCATAGCCCGTCACCGCTTGCTTGACCTGTAGCGGGGTGTATTCGCGCCACTCGATACCGAATTCCGCAGCGACCAGCAACGCGACTCCTGCCGCACGCGCCACTTGAATCGCTGTACGACGGTTCGTGCTGAACAGCAGCTGCTCGGTCGCCAGCGCATCGGGCTGGTATTGCGCCACCAGGGTGCTTAGCCCATGATAGAGCGTCAGCAACCGTTCGTGAGCAGGCTGCGTCTTGGGCGTCTCGATGACGCCATACGCCAGCGCACGATAGCGATTACCCGCCTTCTCCAGCACACCGTAGCCCATCGTCGCCGTGCCCGGGTCAACCCCGAGAATAATCATCTCTATGCTCAATTCGATTAGTTGGTGCAGCTTCCTGCACGGAAAGGGCAAAACGCGGTTTAGGTACACTTTCTACTATGGCACGCGACCCGAAACCGCTCAAAGCAAAGTTAGACGCGATTTGTGAAAAGTTTCGCGGTGTGATGGGCTATAGCCTTTACCACACCCAACACAACCACCACATCGACAATCACGGCGACACGATTTTCCCCACTGCCAGCACAATCAAAGTCGCCGTGATGAGCAAGGCGATGGAAGAGATCGACGCAGGACGCCTGGGCTATGCGGACAAATTGCCTATCACCCCCGACGACATTCGTGAAGGCTCTGGATTGCTACAGTTTTTCAAGGAGAACCAGTCGGTGGAGGTAAAGATGCTGCTCCACCTAATGATTACTGTAAGCGATAACACGGCGACGATAATGTTGGCGCGGCGTCTGGGCACAGTGGAGGTGAACCGCCATCTGGAGCGACTTGGCTTGCGCAATACGAAACTGCTCGCGCTGCACCCACCCGACGACGCCGAACTCAAAGCCCTGCGCGAGAAATGGGGCATGGGCATGTGTACCCCCAACGAGATGGTGCAGTTGCTGGACGCCATTCGCACGGGGCGCGCCGCTTCACCTGCCGCATGTGAACGGATGCTACGCATTATGAGCCATCAGTACTACGACGACCTGATTGGCAGTTCGGTACCCCCGTGGGTGGTGGCGTGCCTCAAGTCGGGAGCCGTGAACCGTTCGCGTTCCGATGTAGGGATTGTCTATGCGCCGTCGGGAGCCTACATCCTGGCGGTGTACACGAAGGAGAATGAAGATACCCGCTGGACCCCCGACAACGAGGGTGAGGTCGCGATCCGAGAGGTCGCACGCGAGGTCTGGCGATTTTATCACCCACGCGACCGATGGCGACCGCCTAAAGGCGCCGAGAAACTCGCCGTAGGCTACGGAGGTGGCTAAACAATGAGTGCCGCAAACACGATGGAACGCCGAAACACCAGTACCACACGCTCGTTGATGCTGCTGACCATCTTCGGGCTACTCGCGCTCTTTTTTGCACTGAACTTTCGAGTTGTGGTGGTGAATGGTCCTTCAATGGAACCGACCTACCAAAGCGGCGACCGCCTGCTGATGACCACCGCCTACTGGCTCTTCGGTGACATTCGAAAAGGCGATGTTGTCGTCGTGATGCGCCCATCAGGCGAGTTACTCATCAAGCGCGTGGTTGCGCTGCCGGGCGAGCCGGTGCCCCGCGACTACTGGTCGCCCTTAGTCTATATGATGGGCGGACGCGTTCCTGAAGGGCATCTCTTCGTCGTCGGCGATAACTTGTCACGCTCCGAAGATAGCCGCCAGATTGGAGCAGTCCCCGTACGTTATGTGGTGGGCAAAATTGTCGGCGGCTGGAGGGCGGTGCCGTGACCGATTGGAACACACTCACAGCGGTCTGGGCAGGGCGAAAGATGCGTTTTGTGCCCGCCGAAAACGCACGGAACCTGCCTGCCCCGCGCTATGTGGTGGTGTTGATTACCGACGGTGGAGGACGGTACCTCCTGGCGGACATTCGTGGGCGTGGCTATTGTGCGCCCAGCGGACGCATCGAGCCGAACGAAACACCCGACGCCGCAGCCCACCGCGAGGCACGCGAGGAATCGGGGGCAATTCTGAGCGCATTGCACTATCTGGGCAGCTATCTGTTAGAACCGTGCAGCGAGCAAGCGCCGTCGCCGTGCAGCGCGCCCGTGTTTCTGGCGCATGCGGAACGGATCGAGCCACTGCACCCACTCTCGGAATCGCAGGGTACATGCTGGGCGACGATTGCCGAACTCCCTGCGATTTATTATGATTGGTCACCCCTGATTGAGGCGGTATTTCGCTATGCAGAGGAACGGCGCAAAACACTCTGGGAACGGCAGGGCGAAAGTTAAGGCGCGCGCGCCGCAATGGGCGTCGTGGGCGGCGGGGCTGACGGGAGTCGGGGTCGCGCTCGTGCCGTGGCTGTCGGGCAGTGTGTATGTGGGGGCACGCCCCGTTGCGCCAAGCGATACGCTGACCGCCCTACTCTGGGGCGCTGATATGCCTCTGATGGGGATGTTTTTGGCGAGCCTGCTAATCTTGGCGGGGTTCCTCATCGCTGCATGGAACGCCGAGATGTGGCGGTTGCCCATCGGGCGATTCCTGCTGCCAAGCGCGTTGCTGATTCTCTGGATGGGCGTGTCCACTGTGGTGATGCAGTCGGGCTGGGCGGGGCTGCTGCGCGTCGTGCAGTGGCTTGTGGGGCTGATTGCCCTGCTCACGATCGTCGCGGTGGTGCGGCGCGGGGTTTCCGCGTGGCTGGTAATCGCACCTGTGCTCGTCAGCGCGAGCCTGGTAGGGCTACGCGCCTGCACGGAGTATCTCATCAACGCGTTGGGCGGTGTGCCGAACTGGCGGGTGTTCGCGTCCTTTTTCAATCCGAATCTGCTGGCGGGCTACTTGGCGATGACCACGCCGCTGACGCTGGGCGCATTGCTGATGCTGGGGCGTGAGTTGCCTGAACCGCGTCGCCGAGTATATACCGCTCTGCTCACGGTGGCGGTATGGCTACAACTCAGTGCGCTCGCGCTCACCGCATCGCGACTGGGCATGCTCGCGTTTGTGGGCGCCGGGAGCGTGTTTATGGGGGCGGCAGGTGCGTGGAGGCTGCTCTCGCGTGATTTCATCCTGCGCCTGATGGTGGTGGGCGTGCTCCTGTTGGGCGTGTTCTGGCTCAGCACCCCTGCCACCCAACGCCTCACGCCACAGGCGGCGACCCAAGATGTCCATTCGGGAGCGTTCCGCATCGAGACTTGGAAAGGCGCTCTCCGCGCCGCGCTGGCGAACCCGATTGTGGGCGTCGGGACAGGCGCGTTCGAGTGGCAGTACCCACGCTATGCCCAGGTGGGCTACACTCGCTCCGCCCACAACACCTACTTGGAAATTGCAGCGGAATCGGGACTGCCTGCGTTGCTCTTTCTGCTTGTGGCAGCGATGGGCTGGTTGGCGCGCGCCGCGCAACGCGAACAACCCCCTGACCCCAATCGCCCAATCACGCGCGTTATGGACTGGCGACCGATGCGGGTGGGCATTCTGGCGGGCGTTGCAGGCGCCGCGCTGCACAACGCCGTCGATTCCGACCTGCAGGCGTTCGCGAACCTGCTCACGCTCTGGGCGGTGCTGGGACTGGGAATCGCGCTTGCCGTGGATGGCGTATTCACGATACCGGTCCGCGCGATTGAACGGCGAGGCACAGCACTGGCAGTAGGGCTGACCGTGGCGGTTGCGCTCGCCGCGTTCGGACTGGGCGAATGGTACGCCAATCAAGGACGCTACGAAACACTCGTAACGCATGTGCCCCAAGCGGCAGAGTTCTACAGCCTTGCACGCCGATTCGACTCCACGAATCCCGACTACCTAATGGATGCAGGCGAACTCTACTACGCACTGGGCAGGCGCGAGACGGCGTTCGAACTGATGACGCGCTCGGTCAAACTCAAGCCGTCGCCGCGCAATCTCTATCGGCTGGGACTGTACTATGAGCGTGAAGGCGACTTAGAGAAAGCGCGCGCCCAGTACGAAGCCGCGCTGGCGCGTGACCCGCATAGCCTGCCCGCGCTCCTCAAACTGGCGCAACTGGCGCAACCCGACCCCAACAACCCACAACTGGGCGAGGAAGCAAAACGGTACTACGAGCGCGTCGTTGAGATTCAAAACAGCCCCTACGGACAGATTCGCGCCGTGCCCGAAATCGTGGAGACCGCTTACGGCTTCGCCCATCTTGCGCTGGCGCGACATTACCGCGCCCTGAACGAGACCGTCAAAGCGCAAGGGCACTATGAACAGGCGCTGGCAGTGTTCCGCAACTATCGCGAGGTCACCTACCCCTTCAACCTCGCAGGACGCGCGCTGGGAATGTATAACCCCGAACGCGAGCGGCAAATCCTGAGCGCATATCTGCAAACCCTGAACGAGTTAGCTGCGCTCTATGAAGCGCAGGGGCGCAGCGCCGAGGCGTCCTCCTTAAAAGAGGAGTATGGGCGTCTGAGTGCGGAGTAGAGGTATCTTTATGGCAATACAAAAGCGCACATGGTATAATTCGCTCCGAAGTGGCTCTGCCACATACGCTCTGCTGTTCGAGATGCTGTAGGAACATGCACACCGTTCGCCTGTAGTCGCGCTTGGTTCGCTTTCAGGTACACCGCTTCCAACCAGAGTTCCGCGTAAGCCCCCGCCTCATTCGGTTCTTCGACAACCGCGAGTGCTTGGGTCGTCATCATTCCTCCTTGCCTGAAGTGGGTGGAAAGCGCATCGGGTAGTGGTTTTTGTGGAGGGTTCAGGCAATGGGTGGCGGTTTGGAGCCGACAGTGGGACTCGAACCCACGACCTGCGCATTACGAGTGCGCCGCTCTACCGCTGAGCTATGTCGGCTCTCGCGGCGGATGGTATTATACCCTATCTGCTAAACAGCACGCAAGGGTTGTAGAGGGTATTGAGGGACTATCCAGCGGTTTGGGGATGTGCGTCTCGCGCTGGCAGCATATAACGCCGGACCTACCAATGTGCAACGCTACGCAGGAGTG
>NKPV01000304.1 GCA_002254605.1 Armatimonadetes bacterium JP3_11 | reverse complement strand
GATATGAACGCCACGCTCCACAAAAAACCGCGCCTCTGGCTGGGGAAGCAACCTGCGGATGTGGAGCAGTTCCGCCAGATGGAGGGTAAGCAGGTGATGGTGCGCGTGAGCGTCGGCACTCAAGTGCGCCCCGTTGTGCGGGAGATGGCAGACCCCGATACTTGGAAATGGCTTGAGAAGGTGCGCCGCGGGGTGGTGAAAGGTACACTGGTGGGCGTGGAAGACAACTACCTCCTGATCGAACTGCCCGACAAGACCCGCTTCGCCTACAAGTTTACCCCCAAAACTCGCTTTGAACGCGACGGCAAACCCGCCACGATAGAAGACTTCGCCGTCGGCGAAACACTGTACATCGCGCCGCGCCTGCTGTCGAACTTAGATACGATGCTCCTATCGGTGAGCAATACCGAAAAAGACGCGAACATCGGTCGGGAACGCGCACTGCCCTCCATT
>NKPV01000200.1 GCA_002254605.1 Armatimonadetes bacterium JP3_11 | reverse complement strand
TGCCTATGTCCTTGCTGGCGGCGACCTCAGCCAGCCCACTGAAATGCCCCTCTCCTACTTCTACAACCTGGAGATTCAGGTCGTGGGCTACTTGGCACAGCAACCCAAGACTTGGGATCGCATGCGCCATATGCTGGAGACGGGCAAGCCCCTACGAAACTAACGCCTGTTCCCGGTGACGGGGATTCCTCACTGCACGCGGAAGGACACGAGAAACCGCAGGTGAGGAATCCCCCAGAAGGGTATCCTCGTGACGAGCTATGTCCGAACTACGCTGGCATCCGCTACTGCAAGAGTGGGTCATCACCGCGACGCACCGTCAAGAGCGCACTTTTCACCCGCCACCAGAATACTGCCCGCTCTGCCCGACTCTGCCCGGCGGCGCTCCGACCGAAGTGCCCGAACCAACCTATGAGATTGTAGTGTTCGAAAACCGTTTTCCGTCTCTCTTGCGCGAGCCGCCGGCGCCCGCCGTCGCGCCGACGCCCTTCTCGCCTGTGTCGCCCTCGCGCGGCGTGTGCGAAGTGGTGTTGTACACCCCCGATCATCACGCTACGCTCGCCGATCTGCCCATCGAACGCATCGAGCAACTGGTGTATGTGTGGCGCGACCGCTACGAAGCGCTCGGCGCACGCCCCGAGGTGCAGTATGTGTTTATCTTCGAGAACAAGGGGCGCGAAATCGGCGTGACCCTCAGCCACCCCCACGGACAAATTTACGCCTATCCGTTCATCCCGCCTAAGCTGGAGCGTGAGCAGGATGCAATGCGACGCCACTACGAGGCGACAGGCGGCAACCTGCTCCAAGAGATTACGCAATACGAACTGAAAGACGGTAGGCGGATTGTGCAGCATATCGAGGGCTGGGTCGCCTTCGTGCCGTTTTTTGCCCGCTATCCGTATGAGGTCTACTTAGTTCCCGAACAACCGCGACGCGACCTGCTAGACCTGAACGACGCCGAAATCGCGGGGCTGGCGCGGATCTTAAAAGACACCGTGCGCCGCTACGACGCCCTCTGGGGATTCTCACTCCCGTATATCATGGCACAGCACCCACGCCCCACCGACGGTGCAGAGCATCCCTACTGGCAGTTCCATATCGAGTTCTATCCACCCTATCGTACGCGCGACAAACTCAAGTATCTTGCTGGCTCCGAGTCGGGCGCAGGCGTGTTTATCAACGACACCCTGCCTGAAGAGACAGCGAAGGTACTCAGAGCCGTTGAGATCTAAACGCGCCCCGCGCGCCAACCGTTCGCAATCACCAGCAGGGTCAGCCCGATATCTGCCAGAATCGCCATCCAGAGCGTTGTCTGTCCCGCGATGGCGAGCGCGATAAACCCCGCCCGCACCGTGAGTACGAGGCTGATGTTCTGTCTGATAATCCCCATCGCGCGGCGCGCTGTGCGTATTAGCGTGGGGATAAGTGTCAAATCGTGGCGCATCAGCGCGACATCCGCCGTTTCGAGGGCTAAGTCCGCGCTGCGCTCCGCGAAACTGACCCCTACCTGAGCGCTCGCCAGCGCAGGCGCATCGTTGATCCCGTCGCCCGCCATGCCGACCTGACCGAATCGCACGCGCAACGCTTCGATCACCTGCGCTTTTTCGTGGGGCAGTAGCTCGGCGTAGCGTTCCCACACCCCCGCTCGCTGCGCGATAGCATCGGCAGTGGCTCGGGTGTCGCCCGTCAGCATAACCGTATGCAGCCCTAATCCATGCAACTGCGCCATCGCCTGCGGCGCCTCGGGGCGAAGCTGGTCGCGCAAAGCAAACACAGCGCGTGGCTGGTAGTCAAACAGCACCACCGTCGTGAGACCTTGCGCCTCCAGTTCCTCCAACAGCGCTTCCAGCGACTTGGAGCAGGCGTCATGCTGCTCCACAAAACGGTGGTTGCCCATACGAAACACTTTGCCGTCGATCACGCCCGTTATACCCAACCCAGGCGCCGCTTCAAACGATCCCAACGGGCGCGCCGTAGCCCCATGCTGCACGCAGTAGTTGCGTATCGCCGCCGCAATCGGATGCTCGGAATGCATCGCGAGGCTGAGCGCAACCTCGAGGTGGCTCTTGAGGGGTTGCCTGTCCATACTGCGGGCGTCCTCCACCTGCTGCATACCGTAGGTGAGGGTGCCCGTTTTATCGAACGCAAAGGCGCGCAGAGTCGCCGCCTGCTCCAGCACTACGGAGCCTTTGACTACCACGCCGTGCCGTGCCAAACCCGAGAGCGCACTCAGCAAGGTGACAGGGGTGCTAAGCACCAGAGCGCAGGGACACCCCAGCACCAGAAACACCAGCCCGCGATAGAGCCATTCCGCAAACGGTGCGCCCAGAAGCAACGGTGGCGCCACCGCCACCCCCATCGCCAACCCCAGCATCAGGGGCGTGTAGACCCGTGCGAACCGATCGATAAAACGGTCTACCTGCGCTCGCCGCGCTTGCGCCTGCGCCACCGTGCGCGCGATATGCGCCACCAGCGTCTCATCGGCAGTGGCGGCGACCTCCACCTCCAGCGAGCCGTGCAAGTTGAGCGACCCCGCATACACCGCATCGCCGAGGGACTTTTCAACAGGGACGCTCTCCCCAGTAATTGGGGACTCGTCTACCGCCGACGCGCCCGCTACAACGGTTCCATCTAACGGGATTCGCTCGCCTGGCTTGACCCGGATGCGTTGTCCGACGCGCACCTTCGCGACGGGGGTCGGTTGCCATGTGC
>NKPV01000301.1 GCA_002254605.1 Armatimonadetes bacterium JP3_11 | reverse complement strand
GCGACTACCTCTTCTTCGGCAGCGTCTCCGACCTCATCAAAGTCAGAGAGAAGGTGATGGGGTAGAGCGGCGCCCCGCGTCGCCTTGCAGGGGCGTGTGCCATCGCCCGTTGCCGTATTGGGCAGGGCGAGAATGATAGACGCGCCAACCCGTGAGGCGGGCGAGTGCCACCACCCGCACCCCTGCTGCCAGAGGCGGGCGATCGCCCTCTCGATCGGGGCGTGGTACTGGTATACCCACTCCTTGCTGCGGGCGTTACGCTGTTCCACGCGCCAGCATTCGCGCCCCGCGACGGTATCAGGCACGAAGCGATACTCCGCGCCCTGCCAGAAACCGCCTGCAGGGGTAGATACCCACTCTATCAGGCGGAGCGTGTAATCGCGCTCCTTGATGTGTTGGATCGTGCGCTCCACGACCTCGCGCGGGGCGCGGGCGGGTCGGTCGAGAATGAGCAGTGGTTTTGCCATC
>NKPV01000197.1 GCA_002254605.1 Armatimonadetes bacterium JP3_11 | reverse complement strand
TAGAAGCCTTGCCCGCGCCGCGCTTGCTCCAGCAGGCTGCGCCGAATCTCGTTGATGAGCCGCTGCTGGGGATAAGCCAGCTCCACATCGCCCACTGGGAAATCGATTCGCGGCACTTGGAAGTTCGGCACGAAACGCACTGGTATAAACCCAAGCGGGTTTGAGTTGCAAAACACCAGACGGTTGCGCTCCTCTGTCCATACCGCGTGGTAGTCGGCGTCCCAGTATTCGTACATCTCCACATCGCCCTGATAGAACCGACGTATCACCCAGGCGGGCGTGCGCAATCCAAACCGAGGCGACCACCACACATGCAGCGGATCCACGCGGTACAAAAACGCCCTGCCATCCTCAGAGCCTATCGCCATCACGCCCAGCCCCGTGATGAAACGGTCCTTGAGCATGTCCTCCACATCGTACAGCGCGACGTCCTTCACATAGTCGTTGAACCAGTAGGCGACCTGCTCAGGCGCGCCGTAAATCTTCACCTTCGCCGCGCGATACGCGCCGACCAGCGACGCCACCTTCAGCGTGAGGTTTACCAGCAGGTAGTTCGTGGACGCCTCATCGACCGACTTGCGCACCCGCTGACCAGGGTCTAACCCCAGCGTCAGCTCCGTAAGGCGCTCCGCTTTGGAGTTCCAATCCGCTTTGTATTCGCGCGCTTCAGCAAGGCGGCGTCTGAGTTCTTGGAGCGGGATCAACCGTACTTATCCCACACCTCGCGCTCTTCTGGAGTGTCTGGCGCAATCGCGCGCGCCAGCTCGCCCGCCGTGTATTGACCTGTGAACGGCGGGTAGAAAAGATTGCGCGTCGGTGTAAACACACGCTTGCCTGTCGGTTTCCGACAGGTCGGGCAAACCGCGGGCGCGTCGCGCTCCGTATGCGCGCGTCGCAACTCCCACTCTAAGGCGCACTCGGCGCACTGGTATCGGTAGGTGAACATTGCTGTTGAGAACACGGGTTATAGCTCCACATCTCAGCGATTAGATCGCCGTTGCTTACGCGCTTGCCTGATGTACTCCTGACGCCCCTGCTCCATCAGCTGCGCCAGCACCGCATCAGGTTGCAAGCCCTGCTGCTGCGCTACTCGGTACTCGTGCAGCCGCTGCTGCCGATGCGCCACGCCGAACGCATACAAAATCACATAGCGCAGCGCGTCCAGCGCGTGGTCTTCGCCTGTCAAATCGTCGGGCTTGCGCTCGTCGACCTCCGCGCTCTGGAACTCGTCCAGCAGGTGGAAGCAGTCCTTATGCACCTTCAGGCGGTCCTCTCGTATCAGCTGGCGCACTAAGTCCCAACCGCCGACACGGTCCGACACCGCAGGTTTAGGCACAAGCCCTGCACTGCGCCAAGCGTCCAGAATATGCTCAGGTGTGCTGGGGTCAGCCACATACACTTTGGCGGGCGTCGCCAACGCAAGCTGCGCCTGCTGGTCGCCCGTCAGCCTGCGCCGATAGACCTCGCGCGACACATAGACCACGCCGTCGCGTATCACCACATAGACCGCTGCAAACGGCGCGCTGTAGCCCCAGTCCAATCCGCAGCCATCTGCCTGGCTATGCGCTGGGACCGCCTCCACAATCTCAGGCAGGCGTTCAAAAAACAGCCCGATCTTGTCCAGTATCTGCGCCTCATACTCCTGCAGGTAGTAGTAGAGCCTGCCTTCGGCTTCGTATTTTTCGCGCTGCTGATTGAGCCATGCAGGGTCTATCAGCGGATTCGCACGACTGGGCGCGTGTACCTCTGCCCAGTAGGGCGAACGGCAGTACTCGGCGAAATCGTTTTTGCCTTTGGGCGTGGACGCCAGTATCAACATGCCACGCCGTACCGCAAGCGTCGGCTCCACATACTGCTCAATCACCTGCGCCAACTCTCTTATCGTGGCTGCCTCGTCAATCACCACCTCGTCCAGCGTCTCGCCCTGCAGGCTGTCGGGCGTACGCGTGGTGAGGTAATCGCAGTATGCGTCGCCCAGCTGGATACGGTACGGCGGGCTACGCTTCACACCGAAAGCGTCCGCCAGCTTGCGAGGCAGTTTCCGCAGGAGTGCGCAACAGCGTTGGAATCCCACACGGCAAAGCTGATGCGTTGGCGCAAGCCACCAGCACCGCTTGCCTAACAGGAGATTCCTGAGCACGCGCCGCGCGAGGTACTCGGTCTTACCGACCTGCCTGCCACACCGTAGCACCACGCGGTCGCTCTCCGAGACCGCGCGTTCAAATTCCTGCTGGATGGGTGATAGCTCGCCCCAGTAGCGGGGCAAGTCGCGCAGGCGCAAGTTCACGGCGTGATGATAATCGGCTCACTCTCTTTCGCGCTCGGCGTTTTATCCAGCACGCGCGCGAGTATCTCCTTTGCTGCAGCAATCTGGATGCGAGGGTCTTCGTTTTGCAGATTATCTATCAGCACCTGTGCGGCGCGACGGGCGTGCCGATAGAGGTGGTGTTTCACGGCGTCGCGATAGTGGCGCTCCAGCTCCTGCACTGCCTGCTGCACATTCTCTTTCTGCAGCCGCTTGCGCAGCGTCGGGCGCGAGATGCCCAAGCGACGCGCCGCCTCGCTCAGGCTCTCCGATGTGAGGTAAACCTCTGCTATCTGCTCGGGGGTAAGCGCCATCAGCAATTAGATCGCTGACAGCGCTTCCTTCGGGGCAGCGTGTAATCGCGCTCCTTGATGTGTTGGATCGTGCGCTCCACGACCTCGCGCGGGGCGCGGGCGGGTCGGTCGAGAATGAGCAGTGGTTTTGCCATC
>NKPV01000121.1 GCA_002254605.1 Armatimonadetes bacterium JP3_11 | reverse complement strand
TCCCGACTTGGATGGCAACGGCTGCGTGGACGACGCTGACCTGTTGACTGTGCTGTTCAACTTCGGTTCAGATGGCAGCGCGGGCGGCGACGCGAACTGCGACGGCATCGTCGACGACGCCGACCTGTTGGAGGTGCTGTTCGCTTTCGGCAGCGGCTGCTAAGCGTTATCCTTCCTCGCCACGCTCGGCAGGACAGGGGAAATTCCTCTGTCATGCCGAGCCGAGCGCGAAGAGCCTAGGCCGCCTCACGCATCACGCGCTCCAGCTCACCCAACTGCGTCTTAATCCGCGCATCGTAGACCCCTTGCGCCGTCTCAATAATACATCCGCCTGGATCCACACGGCGATCTTCCACAATCTCAATCCCTTCCACGCCGTCCACGATATACAGCAAGGCGGCGCGGTTCTGGCGGATAAGTTCCAAATCCAGAGGATTCACACGAATACGAATCGGAACGAACCCCTGCACACGGCGCAGAACATCCCGCACGATGGCGAGTGCATGTTCAGGCTGGAGCTTGAGTTCCTCGCGTACGACTTTGCGAGCGACTTCCAGCACCAGTTCCAGCATCTGCGCCTCAGCGTTCTGGAGGTAGGTTGCATACTGCGCCTGCAAACTCTGCACTACCTGCTCCACCTGCGTTCGGAGGGTTTCTACAGTGCGCTGGAGCGCTTCGTCTGATTGTTGTCGGGCGTATTGTTCGCCGTCGGCGTAGCCTTGTTCGTAGCCGCGTTGGTAGCCTTCGCGGCGCGCTTGTTCGCGGATATGCTCGGCGTCCTGCATGGCTTGCAGGCGAAGCGCTTCCGCTTCGGCGCGAATGGCTTCTAAATCGGGCGCCTCTTCAGGTTTTGGAGCGGGTTTGTATTCGGGAAAAAGGTATTTGGCTGCACCCTTTGCCAGCCCGTTGGGACGACCTGCTGCTTCAAGTTGGCTGCTACCTGTGGGCTTGGCTTGCGTTAGGTTCGTCCCTGACTTCTTGAGGCAAGCGGACAAGGGGGTTAGGTCTGGAAGTGTGGCGTCGCTGACGGCACGGATGGGATGATCCGTGCCACGATGGTCTTCAAGCGGTGGGAAAGGCGGTTGCATGTTATATCAGCATCTCCTCCTCGCCGCCGCGTGAAATCACAATCTCGCCTGCCTCTTCCATACGGCGCACGATGCTCACGATACGCTGCTGCGCCTCTTCCACATCGCGCACCCGCACGGGACCCATAAACTCCAGCTCCTCTTTGAGCATGTTCACCGCGCGCTCGGACATGTTGCGGAAGATTTTGTCTTTGAGCGCGTCGCTGGCGCCCTTGAGCGCGAGCGAGAGTTCCTTCATGTCCACCTCTTTGAGAATCTGCTGGATGGCGCGGTCGTCGAGCTGCAGCAGGTCCTCGAAGGTGAACATCAGTTTGCGCACCTCTTCGGCGAGTTCCGGATTGTTGTCGGTCAGATAGTCGAAAATCGCGCGTTCGGTGTTGCGGTCAACCCACTGAATGACTTCCACGAGCGATTTCACGCCCCCCGCGGCGGTGAGTTCCTGACTGGCGATACTGGAGAGCTTGCGTTGGAGTACATTTTCTACGCGCCGAATCACTTCGGGAGGCGTGCTGCCCATCGTGGCGAGCCGTTCGGCGACCTCGGGGCGCAATTCGGGGGGCAGGCTGCTCAAAACCTGCGCCGCCGCCTGCGGGTCTAAGTATGCCAGCACCAGCGCAATCGTTTGTGGATGTTCGTCCTGCAGGAAGGTGCTGAGCTGCGAAGGATGCACGCGCTTGATGGAGTCGAAAGGCATCATCTGCAGGGCTCGCGTAAGTTTGTCGAGAATCTGGGCAGCGCGTTCCGAGCCATAGGCGCGCTCCAGTAGTTCACGGGCGTGGTCCAAGCCGCCTTCCAGCGCGAGGTTCTGGGCTAAGCAGACTTCGTAAAACTCCTGAATCACCTGCTGACGCACCTCTGCCGGCACGCTGCCCAACCGCGCGATTTCGAGGCTGAGTTCCTCCACTTCCGAATCGTTCAAATGCGGCAGCACTTTGGAGGCGACCTCGGTGCCCAAAGCCACCAAAATAATCGCCGCCTTCTGCTTGCCTGTCAGTTTCTTCTCGCCCGGTTTGAGCATCGCAAGTATCCCCTACAATCCCGTTTACGATTTCATCCAGTTCCTCAGGAGCGCTGCGATATGTTCGGGTTTATTATCGGCGAATCGCTGGATTTCCACCAGTTCTGGCTGCTGTCGTTCGCGAATCCGTTCTGCGAGCTCTTCCTCTATGACCGAGGGTCCGCGATGGCGACGCACGATAACGGGTTTACCATCTTCTTCAATCACCACTACTCCGTCGTCGTCGATGACGGCGTCGATGGCGTGTTCGGAGCCGTCGGTAATCGCGCCTGCAGGGCTTGCGCCTTCGCCGCTGATGGCGAGCGTCCCACCACCTGGCAGCGCGGCGACTGCTTGCGGTTGTGGTGCAGGGCGACGGATTTGCTTGCCAATCACACGCGCCAGGAAGAAGGTCACAATCAGCAACAGAATCACGGGTAGGAGCCGCCAGAGCATCGCCTGTCGTTGCGCGGCTTCGCGCGCCGCTTGTTCTTTGGCGGCTTGCTCGGCTTGCGAGGCGTCAAACTTCACGCGTTGCACGGTCACGATTCGGTTCGGCTGGTTCGGCGCGACGCCGACAGTGGTCTCCAGCCAGTTGCGCACGGCGGTCAGGGCTTCATCGGAGACGCTCTCGTCCACCAGCGTCGCCACACTGAGCCGTTCGATGCGTCCTGGGGCACGGACGATGTGTTCCACTTGCTTGTTGATTTCGTAGTTGCGCACTCGATCTTCGCGATTGTATTCGCTTGCGCCGCCTCCGCCCAGCGGCGCGGCGGGATACATCGGGTTCTCCGCGCGATTGCCCGCGATGCCCGCGGCGCCTCCTGCTATCGGCGGAGCGCCGCTGAGACGCTCAGTCTGCTGAGTCTCGCTAATCACTGCGGCGCGGTTCGGGTCTAACGGCTCCACACGCTGCGCCTGCACCTCTTCTTTGTCCAAGTTCAGCTCCGCTTGCACCATCACGCTGGACTTATTGGGTCCCAAGACGCGGTCTAAGTGCTGCTGGAGTTGGCGGCGCAGCTCTTCGGCGTAGGCGCGTTCTGCCTCGCGGCGGGTGCGAATCAACTCGTTATCCACGGCATACTGGTCACCCCCATTCCATAGCGGGCGGGCTTCGGAATCGACGACGGTCACATTTTCAGGTTTCAGCCCTTCCACGCTGTGGCTGACCAGATGCACAATCCCGCGCACTTGGTCGCGGGTGAGCATCGCGTTGGGCTTGAGCGCGACGACCACGCTGGCGGTTGGCTCCGTGCGTGCGTCGGCGAAGGGCGAGTCGTTGCCGGGTGTGATATGCACACGCGCGCTTTCCACGGGTTCCAGATGCTGAATCGTGTTCTGCAACTCTTCCTCAAGGGCGATTCGCAGGGTGTTCTGCTCCATCGACTGGGTCATTCCGAAGGGCGTTTTTTCGAGGCGAGCGTAGCCCGGCGCGCCTGTTTTGGGCAAGCCTTTGGACGCGAGTTCCAGTCGCGCGTTTTCGGCGTGTTCTTGGGGCACTTCAATCACGCTGCCGCCGCCGCTGGTGCGTACGGGGATATTCTTTTCGCGCAGCGCTTGCACGACGGCTGCGGAATCGGCGGGGCTAAGCCCCGTGTACAGGACGGTATAGGTAGGTGAACCCGCCCAAAACCCCAGCGCAACAAACAGCGCCAGCAAGCCCACCACGCCGCCGATTGCTGCAATCCGCGTGGTGCGCGGCAACTCGTTCCAGCGTTCCCGAAGTCGATTCAGCGCGTTCTGCATAGGCTATCACACTTGCAACCGCATTATCTCTTGATAGGCTTCCAGCACCTTGTTGCGCACCTGCAGCGTCAGCTGAAACGCGAGGCTGGCGCGCTCCATTGTCAGTACCAGCGTCTGCTCATCCACAGGCTCGCCGCGTGCGAAGCGTTGCGCCAAATCGGCGGATTGCTGTTGGGCGTCGTTCACCTGCCCGATGACCTCGCGGAGCATTTGCCCAAAATCGGCGCGCGGCGCATCGGCGTCGGCGGCTTCGGGAGGCTGCAGCCACTTAGGAGGCTGAATCTCCCGAATCTCGATGCGCGGTAGGTCTTTGAAGATACCCTTGATCTCCATCCGTCATCACCTCTACACACGCCCGATATCGAGGGTGCGCAGGAACATATTTTTCGCGGCATTGAAGGCTTGGATATTCGCCTCATACGCACGGCTGGCGGTGATCATGTCCACCATCTCATGCACGATATCCACATTGGGGTAGGCGACATAACCGTTGGCATCGGCGTCGGGGTGCCCAGGCTCATACACCAGGCGAGGAGGAGTCGTATCGAACGCGATTTGCGCCACGCGCACACCGCCGGGCATGCGGGGCGTCGGCGTGATAGGCTGAAAAATGGCGACCTTCCGTTGATAAGGTTGTCCGTTGGGGGTGCGGGTGGTGTTCGCGTTCGCCAAGTTGTCCGCGATGAGATCCATCCGAAGCCGTTCGGCGCTCAGTCCACTGGAAGATACCCGCAGCGTGCTAATCAGTCCCATGGTTTACCTCCTTACTGAGTCCTGCCCTCGCGGATCGCGTTGCGCAGCCCCTGGATTTGGCTATTGGCGATTCGGGCGAGCATGGCGTAGCGCAGTTCGTTCTCGGCGAGTTGCGCCATCTCGTATTCGGGGTCTACCGTGTTGCCGTCGGTGCGCATCGGGGTCGGTTGGGGCATCGGGTGTGCCTGTTGGGGTTGCGCGACTGGCGGTAGGGCAAAATGGCGCGGGTCAGAAACACGCAGGGGTAGCATCCCCGCTTGCATCGCGGTTTGCATCAGGCGCGAGGGAGGCGCCTCGCCTTCGGGAAGGTCTAAGCGCACAAAGTGCGGTGTATTGGCATTCGCAAGGTTATGTGCCAGAATCGTATGGCGGGCAGCGGCGCGGTTCATCGCCCGCTCCGCCGTTTTTAAAGTCGGCGTGTCCCAAAATGTCCGATAGCCTGCAATGCGCATCTTGTTTCACTCCTCTCGCGTCCATGCACCTCGGCTCCAGGAAGCACAGGCGTCCTGCCCGTGTCGTGCGCGCTTGGACGCAACTGTCCAAGCCATGAATCCTGCCTACCGATTATCGGCAAACACAGGCGGATTTTTCACTGTTGCAGGCGTCTCGGGGTAAGAGACTGTTTAAGAAGGTAGGTGGGGCATAATGACGGTACGAGTGTCCAACCAACCTATCCGTCAGACACAACGCCCCCACAGGGGGCGGTCATCGAACCCGTCCTCAAACGCGTCCTCCACAAACGCAAACGCAAACCCATCGGCGCACCCCGCCCATACAGCCTCTACGACCTCTATCGTGCGATGCTCTATGTGCTTTAGGGCGGTATCCGCTGGCGCGACATGCCCTCGTGGCAGGTGGTCTCCTATCCCTTTCGTCGCTGGCAGGCGTTGCGGGTGTTTGAGCAAGTACAGATTTCTTAAACAGTCTCTTAAACAATCGCTTACAATTTTCTGCGCAATACCAAATATATATATATTAGCGACATCATAGATAACGCAAAAAACAGAGTCAGTACCCGTGCTTCAACACCACCAAGATACCCCAAATGTGACCCTAATTGAGACAGCAACAATCCCAAACCCATTATTCCAACAATCATTCGTAGGATGTCATGCGCGTCAAGACCATGCTGGATCTTACTCATTACCTTGTAGACACGCATTACAATTAGCAAGGATATCAACAAGCCGAATATCCCCAACCACAAAACGTAGAGATCTCTCATGCTTCACCTCTTCAAGGCTTGGTCATAAAGAATGTCAAGCCCACTTCGGGGTGTTCGAAAATGCCCTTTGCAAGGGACAGCCACGCGCGTCTATCCCTGCCAAGGGTGTATAGGCACACCTGCGCGTGCGCCGTTGTATGCTTGCAATCCCAATTCTTCGAACACCCTCAGCACATTCCGACATCCCTCAAAGTCCGATTTGTTGACTATCGTAGACCTCTTGGATCGGGGAAATAGTTATCAGGGGGTGTGTACGAGATTATCCAGTCATGTTTATAGTCAGGACGACTTGGAGGTATCGGAACGGACGGATTACAATTGTAATAGTTTTTGACCCGAACCCAATCCTCCATAGTAGGTTCCAAAGGCGGTAAAGTTTCTTCGAACGAGATTAACCCTTCGGCGATGGACTCACCTAAACGATACCCTGCGCCGATGGCTGCAACGACACCACCAACTGCTCCAATCACTACACCAAGCACAGTCCCTATGCCCTGTAGCACCTCAGGCCATTCCATCCGCATCCCACTCGGATCCACCGCGTTCACAGGGTCATTCACGCAATACGCATATCCATTCAGGGT
>NKPV01000281.1 GCA_002254605.1 Armatimonadetes bacterium JP3_11 | reverse complement strand
TCAGTACGAGTCCTCGCGGCGCTTATGAACTGGAGAACGGGCTGATTCTGTTCACCGACGCTGCAGGTGTGAAAGTGTTCGATCCGAACGCCCCAAACCCTGCTAACACAGTGCAGACCCTCGTGACTGGCGGGAACTTTCAATACATTGAGTTGTACGCGATCCTGCCGGGCGATGTGAACCGCGACCGCTGTGTGGACGATTCGGACTTATTGGAAGCGCTGTTCCAATTTGGCGGGAGCGGACGCGCGGATTTGAACGGCGACTTGACTGTAGACGACGCCGATTTGCTCATTGTGCTATTCAATTTCGGCGCGGGATGTGAATAACCGTCGTTGGCGGAAGGCACACAGGGGAGTTGTTTCATTTATTGGGAACTTCCCCTGTGCTGCATTCCCCACCCCCCTCCGCCGGGGGTGCGAATAGTCAAAATCGCGCCAGCAGGCACTCGAATCACGCCTTTGCTCAGTTCGGCGTCTACCTCGCCGTCGATGTGGAGTAGGTTCTGCCCGCGTTTGCCGGGTTTGCCGCCCTGTAAGCCGTAGGGGGGGCGTCGGCGTCGCTCGGTCAGCAGAGTAAGCGTGGTTTCGGTTAGAAACTGGTAGCTGCGCACGATTCCGTCGCCGCCGCGCCGTAGCCCGGAGCCGCCCGTGCGTTCTGCCAGGCGATATTCCAGCACGCGCACTGGGTACGCGCTCTCG
>NKPV01000107.1 GCA_002254605.1 Armatimonadetes bacterium JP3_11 | reverse complement strand
GGTCTCCACTGGCGCGGGCTGGCAGTGAAGAGTTGCACCGCCGTGCAGTTCAGTTGCTTCCCCTCGTAAAGCGCGTTCTGTAGTCCACCTGCGGTGGAAGTATGCGCGCCAATCAGCCGTTGCATAGGGAGACAGTTTCTACGCAGGGTCAGCCTCTTCCTGCTGGGCGGTCGGGCAGCACCTCGAACTTCAGGGTCAGCGTATCGCCGACATAGGTCGTCTTGGCAGCGCGCGCAATGAGCCACACACGCTCTGTACGGCACTGACGCGCCTGCTCCATCAGCCGGAGCAGCGTGTCGGGCGCGGTCTCCCCCACAGTGGGTAGGCTGCCGGCACGCTCCTGACGCGGCAGGACACCCGCCTTAATGGCGCGTTCGCGCACCTCGGTTTGCAAAAAAGTTAGAACCTGCCCCAGCGGACTACGGTCAGGACGGCAATCGACCAGAACCCGTGCAATCTCCTCGTTTGCCTCGAACACTTTACGGTTGCGGAACAGGCGCAATTCTATGGGTACAGGTTCGCCCTGCGCGGTGTTCGTGAGCGCGATGGCGATCACCACCACCGAGTCTCCAGAGGCGCGAATGTTCTGCTGGATGGCTTCCAAACTCTCGCTCTCGGTGATTTCTACCTGCTCGCCTGAGGTAAGACGCACGCGCTTTTCAGGGATGAACACAGCTCGCGATTGCCCTGACGCAGATGCGGCGCCTCGTTCACGCGCGGTCTTGTCCGCAAGGTTCAGGAGATCTTGCAGCGCTTGGCGCACCCGCACTTCACTCCAGTTCGCGGGGATAATCACGCGCCCCAGCTCTTCGCCAATCTGCACGGCGATGGGATTAAGACGAATGTTCGCCAGCTGTGCCAGTTCGCGGGCGGCGCGCTCCAGCTCATCGCGTTGACGGCGCAGCTCCGCGTTGCGCTCCAACATGATGCTGTTTTGTGTTTCCAGCTGCTCATTCTCACGGCTGAGCCGTTGATTCTGTTCCGCTAACTCGAGATTCTGCGCCTGGAGCTGCCGATTTTGCGAATCCAGTTTCGCATTTTCAGAGGCGAGCGCTGCCCCCTGCTCGGCAAACTCGTCGTTTTGTCGGCGCAGTTGCTCTTGCTGTTGTTGCAGGGCGGCGATTTGGGCACGCACGGCTTCAATCTGCTGCTGGAGTTGCTGGCGTATCCGACGCGCCTGTGCCAGCTGCTGTTGCGCCGATTTTAGTTGGTCTCGGTTCTGGCGCAGCTCCCTTTGTGCCTGCGCCAGTTGCGCTTCCAACGCTTGCACCTGCCTCAGACGCGCTTGGTACTCCGATTCCAGTTGTTTCAGTTCATTGCCCAATCGCTCTTGCTCACTGCGCAATTGCTGATTCACACTTTGGAGTTCGGCGTTGCGTGCTTGCAACCCCTTCAGGCGCACCTCGTTTTCGCGCAGCTCCAACAAAATCCGATCGCCGCGAGTAATCCATGCTCTGAACGACTCGTTCACAAGCGTCATCCCCATCACTGTCAGGGCGACCGTAAGGCAGCCCGTGACGGTAGTAATCAGAGTAGCGGTGTGGCGCGGGCGGATGCCAAACAGGCTCAGTCGCTGCTTCCCCAGTCTCCTGCCGAGCCAGTCGCCGGTATACGCCAGAACGCCCCCAAACAGCGTTAGGAGCACACAGATGACGAGCATGGTGGCGGTCATCGTCAAGGAATTATACCTGTGGCGTGTTATAAGGGTCTATTCCTCTTCCAACACGCGATAGATGTCCTGCAACAGTCGCTGTACTTCCTCGCGGTTCACGCCGGAGTAGTAGCCGCGGATGCGCCCCTGACGATCTATCAGAACCAGTTTATCGCTATGCACAATCTGGTGGGTCTCATCCCCTGGCTCTGCACCCAATTTGAAAGTTTCGCGCGAAAGGTTATACAGCACCTCGCGCTTGCCCGTGAGGAAATGCCACTTGCCGCGCTGCGCGTTGTGCTTCTCCGCCCACTTTTTCAGCGCGTCCACCGTATCGTTTTCGGGGTCTACCGTGAATCCCACCAGAAGCACATCTGGATTCTTGGCAAACTCCGTTTGTACATCCATCGCATTGCGGTTCATAATCGGGCAGATGCTGCGGCAAGTGGTGAAAAAGAAGTAAGCGACCCACACCTTGCCTTTGAATGCGTCCCGCGTAATGGTTTCACCCCACTGGTTGGTAAACTCAAACGGCGTGTTGACCTCGCCCAGTACGGGCAGTAGCTCCTGTTTCTCGAGCAAGCTTTTTCGGGTGTAAAGCGCAAAGGCAAACGCTGCGATTGCCAGCACGAGTAAGCCCCAGGCAAGCACCATCATCCCGCGCATCGTCTCACCTCACTTGATGAGCATCACTCCAAACAGAACCGCCCAGAGCACGCCAAGGAAATGCCAATAAGTTGCCCCCAGTTCGACGAAGTGCGGGTTGAGGGCACGTTGCACCTGCACTTGGTAAAGCAAGTATCCCACAAACAGTAGCCCACCGAGCAGGTGCAAGCCATGAGCGGCGCTAATGACATAGAACATCGCGGAGAAGAAGTGCACGGGCGCGCCCTGCAGTTGACGCGCGATTTCGTCCCAGCTCCCCAGCTGCAACGCCAGGAAGAGCGCGCCCAGCATGAGCGTGAGCGTCATACCGCGCCAGACGCCGCATAGACTCCCGGCACGCGCCGCGTTCAAAGCCATCTGGCATGGTATGCTGCTCAGCAAAATGATCGCCGTGCTAAACCAGCTCAGCTTAGGTAGCCGAAACGCGAAATCCTGGCTCGCAGGCACGCGCAGCAGGTACAGAACCGCCAACGCGCCAAACATCGTCGTGAGCGCACCCAAAAAGATATACAGCCCCAAACGCGCCGTCTGAAACCGATCAAAGGGCGCCTCATCATCACCGCCCTCGTCGCCGCGATAATGAGGAGGCAAGTTTCCCTCACCTGCACCGCGACCATACATTTGCGGACGACTCTTGAGTTTTGCCATAACTACCTCCTATTGCTACACGCTTAGGATCATCCATATCAACAACAACGGTAAATACAGTACCGAGCTCATCAGCACACCGCGTGCGCTTTGCGGTGCGTCGGGGTTCCTAACAAACCGAACCGCTGAGCGCACTACCCATAACCCCAGCGTTGCCGCGCCCAGTAAATAGAGCCAGCCCTGCGTCGCAAAAGGCGCGAACATGAAACTGATCGCGACCATCGCAAGCGTGTACCACAGCGCGAGTCGCGCCGTCGCTTCCGCGGTCGCATCAGAATAGGGAAGCATGTGAAACCCCGCCTTCGCGTACTCGTCACGATAGAGCCACGCAATCGCCCAAAAGTGGGGAAACTGCCATACAAATTGCAACGCGAACAGCACCCACGCCTCGATGGAGAACCCGCCCTGCGCCGCAACCCAGCCTGCCATCGGAGGGATTGCGCCCGGGATCGCGCCAATTGCGGTGCTGAAATGAGAATACTGCTTGAGAGGTGTGTAGGCAAAAGCGTACAGCAGAATAGAAACGGCGCCCAGAATTGCCACCGACAGGTTCACCCACAGAGCAAGTACCAGTGTGCCCAGAACCCCCCAAACCGCGCCTATGAGCCACCCCTCACGCGGGCTAATTCGCCCGGAGGGGATGGGACGATGCATGGTGCGGGGCATCAAAGCATCCTGACGCCACTCATACGCCTGATTGAGCGCATTCGCCGCGGCAATCACCAACCACGAACCGACGAGCGTCGCCGCCACCAGCCCTGCCCCAAGCGGATGACCCCATCCCCCCAACACCAGACCCGCCACCGTCGTGAGCCAAACCAGAATCGTCACGCGCGGCTTGCTGAGGAGCCAATACGCTTCCAGTTTCAACATCACTGTCTCCGATACGGGCACGCTCGTCGAGCGCAGAGCGGTTTTCATACGCAACTATTGTACCCAACACGGTAGGGCACATGCAAGGGTTTGTGCGTTTTTTCACAATCACTTTTGGGTATATTTTTTCCCAGGAGGGAATCATGAGCTATCCGCACGATGATTCGCTGACCGCGGACGAAAAACTCTGGGGGATGCTGGCACACCTGCTCACGCTACTGGGGTATGTGGTGACCTTGGGACAGTATATTGCCCCGCTGGTCATTTACCTCGTCTACAAAGACCGCTCGAAGTTTGTGGCGTTTCACGCACTGCAGGCGCTGTTTTTCCAGCTGCTGGTGCTGGCGGTTTCAATCGTGTTGGTGATATTTGTACTCGTCACGCTGGGGCTGGGAGTGATTCTCGCAATTCCCGCACTGATTGCGATATGCATCGCCGTCTTAGTTTACACTATCTGGGCAGCGATTGAAGCGAACAAGGGGGCGTGGTTCGAACTACCGATAGCAGGTCGGTGGGCACGCGCGACTTTGGGGCTATGATGGACGGTGCGTGGTTTGAGCAGCCCGAGCGGGCAGAGCGACTATGGCGCCGCTGGCGTGGTGACGGGCTTCAAGCAGAGCTGTTCGACCGTTTCGCGCCGACGCTCGCCGCTGCCTTGCAACATGCGCCCGCCCCCGACCGCTTATTGCTCAATATCGACCGCTGGTTCGAAACGCTGGGGGCAAAGCGCACCTATTATCACCTTTTCGCAGAAGCGCCGCATGTGCTAACGCCCCTACTCGCACTGCTGGCGCACTCGCAGTTTATGGCAGACGCCCTGATACAAAACCCCGAGCTGAGCGAAATCTTGTTTGACTGGCGACTACTCAAGCGTCCCCGCCCCACAGCAGAACTCCGCCGAGATCTACAGCGATTTCTCAAACCCTGTACAACTTTCTGGATGAAAATTGATCGATTGAGAGCGTTCAAGCAGCAGGAGTTTCTGCGTCTGACCGCGCTGGATGTGTTGGGTGAGGCGTCGCTTCCTGAAATTGCGCGGAGGCTCTCTGACCTCGCAGATGTATGTGTCAGCGCAGCGTTAGAGGCATGTCATCAGGAACTGAGCGCACAGCTCGGCGTATCCGGCGAACACGGACTGTGCGTCATCGGCATGGGAAAATGGGGCGGACGCGAACTGAACTATAGCTCGGATATCGACCCGATCCTGCTCTGTGCGGATGCGCCTTCATTGCGAGGCATCCATGACCCGATGCTGTATCTAACCAAACTCGCCGAGATGCTGGTCAAAGCCCTCTCCGAACCAATGCGACGCGGCATCGTGTTCCGAGTCGACCTGCGACTGCGCCCCGAAGGACGGTTTGGACCAATTGTGCGCACAGTCAGCGCAGCGTTGCATTATTACGAAAACTGGGCGGAACTTTGGGAGCGTCAGGCGATGATTAAGGCACGGGTGTGCGCAGGTGACCCGCGCGTCGGCGAGCAGTTTCTGGAACGAATATCCAACTGGGTCTACCGCCCTGCACTGAGCGACACTGACTTTGCCCAGATTGTGGAGCAGCGTGTCCGCATGGAGGCGCAAACCCAATCGCGCGGCGAGTACGAGACCGACATCAAAAACGGCTGGGGAGGGATACGCGATATCGAGTTCCCCACTCAAGCGCTGCAGTTGATGCTTGGGGGCAAGCATCCGCGCCTGCGCACGCCCAACACGCTGGACGCCCTAAAACGCCTCAAGAACGCGCGCGTACTACCTGAGCAGGAAGCCGACGCTTTGCGCGACGCCTACTGTTTCCTGCGCACCGTGGAACATCGACTGCAGTTGCAATATGGTCATCAAACGCATACACTGCCCGACACTCCACGCGAACGCGAGCGGTTCGCCAAGCATATGGGCTACAGCGACCCCAACGCATTTGAGGCAACACTGCGACGCCACCGAGAAGTCGCACGACGATACCGAGAGCGGGTCTTTCGCTCCCATGCTGCGCCCTCCGCACTCATAGCGTGGGAAAACAGCAACCCCCTCGCTTACCGTGTGGGCGAGACGGAAAGGGACATTGCAATGCCTCCTATCGAGGACGATTCTTCTTGGAAAACAGCCCTCCGCGAACTCGGCTTCTCAGAACCGCACCGTGCCTATCACATTCTGCGCACGAATCTCGTCGGTGACGAGTATGGCGCCCCGCCGCCCGATGTGAAACGCGCGTTCGAGGCTGTCTTGCCAGAGCTGTTGATTGCTTGCGCTCGTACGCCCGACCCTGACCGCGCCCTGATAGGGCTGGAACGCCTCGCCGACGCCTTCCCCAACCGTGCCGCGCTGTATGCCTCCTACGAAGAATCGCCCGATGTGCTGATACGCTTGGCAGAGTTGGCGCAATCGCCACCGCTCTGGAACCGTCTCCTGGCACATCTGGAGCTACTCGATATGCTGTTCGGCGAGGAGATCGTAGCACAAGGCGCGAAAACGCGAGAGGAGCATCGTGAGGACTTGCACAAACGCCTGCAGTCATGCCGCTCCACCAACGCGCAGATTGCGAACCTGACCGCCTATGCACGACGCGAGTGGCTGCGCATCGGTGCGCGCGACCTCTGGGGTGAGACGACACCCGAACAGACCGCTCAAGACCTGACTGCGCTGACCGAGACCCTACTCTCTTGTCTGTGGGATATTTGCGCACCTGAGGTTCCCATCCTCATCGTTGGCTTCGGGAGCCTGGGCGCAGGCGATTTGGGCTTCGGCAGTGATTGGGACATCGCCTTCGTCACCGCCGACGATGCCGATGTGGAAAAAGTACAGGTTTTTGCCCAAAACTTTATCAACCTGTGCCAGCAACTGACGGAACAGGGGGTATTTCGCCCTGTGGATACGCAACTGCGTCCCGAAGGCAAAGCAGGCGCACTGGTGCGCACCCTAACGGGCTGGCACGAGTATTACGCACATAGCGCCGCTCCGTGGGAACGCCTTGCCGCTTTGCGTGCGCGTCCCCTGAATCCCGAGTCCCCCCTGACCGAACCGTTTTTGCAACTTCTGCACCAATTTCGGTACGGCGCGCCCCCCACGCAGGAAGATTTAACCGAGATGCAACGTCTCATCCACCGCGCTCTCACCGAGCGTATCCCTTCTGCGGCGCTGAACAACCATCTCAAACTCGGACGCACTGGGCAAGGAACAATTGAGTTTCTCACGCACTGGTTGGTCGTGCAGCACGTCTCGTTGCCGAACCATCCCCCATCGCTGGGAACTCGCTCGCAGTTAGAATGGTTATGGCGACAGGGGATCATCGACCGCGCCGATTATGAGGGGCTAAGCGAAGCATGGCGGTTCCTGTATCATCTCCGCAATCGGCTACATCTGTTGTTTGAACCCGCGCCTGAAACCCTTCCCGAAGACGAACGCGCTGCCTCCGTCGCTCAGAGCCTAAGCCTCAACAGCGCGGAGGAACTCCACGCCCTCCTCCGCGCCCATCAGCAGACGATTTTAAACATTCAGCAACGATTTTGGGGGCGATGAAGTTCTACGACACGACCTGCCTGCTGTCATGGCTCGCCATAGAGTGAGGTGTCCACAAGCCCGTGCTGTCTCAACCATCTGAGCGCGGCGGCGGCGTAGCGCCGTGAACTCCCTGTAAGGTCGCGCACCTGAGCCACCTTCACCGGCGCAGGCAG
>NKPV01000046.1 GCA_002254605.1 Armatimonadetes bacterium JP3_11 | reverse complement strand
GGTGTTTGGGTATGATGAAGAGGGTCGTCTGGTACGGATCGAGCGGGACTATGGAACTGGCGACTTGCAGCTGGCGTATGCGTATGGGTACAACAGCGACGGCGTTCGGGTGTGGAAGCAGGATGTTGTTAGCCAGCAGGAGTATCGGTCTGTGTGCCGAATAGGCTGTGGGGGTATCCCGATGCGGGTGTACAGTCGGGCGATAGGCAGCAATAGCTGGGCAAGCGTGGAGGAGTATCTTGCAACGAGAGCAGGAGCTTTCTATAGAAACTTGCACGGCAGTTATGTAGATATGGAAATTCCATACGCTGGACGCGCACTTATGGAAATTATCGTTGACAGTGAGGATTATGTTTATGTCTTGGTCTATACAGATACAAATGGGACAGTTGTTTCTAATCGCATCATTAATATTCCGTATCCTATTTATTGGGATAGCGATACAGATGAAACAGCGCTGGTATTTGCGGTTCCGATGTGGGCAGTTCCAGCAGTTATTGGGGTGGCTGGGGTGGCGTTAACTTCCCTGTGCTATTTGACAGCGATGGAGTTGGCTGAAACTATGGAGCAAGTTATTGAGCCTGGAAACGACAAGCTCAAGTACTGTTTAGCTGGCTGTTTTGCGCGTCCTTGCACGCCTTTTCCACCCATAGGAATTGGATCCCTTTTTGAGCATTTTCAAGGTTGGGGTGGAAGGTATGACCCAGACTGGCCTGATGATGCGCGAGCTACAGATATAGGCGTACTCATTGGGACAGCCTGTGTGCCACTAATCGCAAATCCAGTCATAGGAACACTGCTTGGCGGTTACAAGGGGTGTTGTGAGCGTGGATGCCGAGAAGCATTTGAGGGTTATTATAAGGGAGGTGGTTTATATAGGCGGTTTTGGTAGTTATTTTAGGATACTACTATACATTTTTCAGGTGGTGGCGGCGTTACTCATCTCGCGCCACTACCTTCACTCGGATCGGCTTCGTGAATACGCTGTAAATACATTAAGGTCTGGTAATTATCGTCTGTATAGTAAGGGGGAAGGCGTTGTTCGACCATTTTCAGAGCGGGCTACCGCAGTTTTGAGTAAGCGTGGGAAGTGGTGCATATGGCGCGATAGGGCAGGTGAACTGCTTACTTTTTCGGGTGACTGTCGCAGTTGGCGCCCCGGCGATAAGTTCAGCTTTGAGTGGATAGATGCCCCTGCTACTGTTGATAAACGATATGTTGTCGAGATAGTTCGGGTAATCTTTTTCGCTATGAATGTGTATTACTTTGTTCTGTATGACCAGGAGGGAAACTATGTTGCCAGTTTATGGGTGGTTTGGCACTCTTAGGAAAATATGGGGATCCGCGCTGTGTTGGCTTTTATGGTGGGGATTGTTTATCGCTGGGTTCTCAAGTACCTGGTGGTATTCAGCAGGAAGGGTTCCGTTTTATGTTTGGTTTACTTGCTTATGTATTTTAGGCGCAATTTATGCAGATGCTTGGCGTGGGAAATCTGTTGCCATATTTATCGGTATGAATAGCTTGATTATGACGGCTTCACTTTACATTCTATATTTTAGGTATGTAGTTCTAATGCCCGATGCTTCCTTTGCTGGCTTAATCTTCTCGGTGGGTTCTGGATTACCAGTAGCGATTCTTATATCGTATGTGGCGCGGTTAAGTAGGGTGTTCCAGTATCACGACAGCCGTTGAGTACGAATTATGCACGGGTGTTTGGGTACGATGAAGAGGGTCGTCTGGTACGGATCGAGCGGGATTATGGGACTGGCAGTTTGCAGGTGGCGTAGTGGTCAGGACTACGCTATCTGTGTTTGTTATTGGCGCATCGGTGGGGACGGCTTGGGTATGCTTATTCGGGCTACGGCGTTTGATGCGGTATCTTATAAGAAACGGTTTTCACACGACCTCTCAGGAGCGGTAATGATGACGAAGATACACATGACCATCGCAACTACGAATCGTGAGCAGGTGAACATTCCGTGGCTGTGGCGGCTCGGACGCGACTTCGACCTGAAAGTGAACATCCTGAAAGCGAACATCAACGAGGACTTCGGCTGGGCGTTCGTGGAGCTGGAAGGTCCTGTTGAGGAGATTCAGCGCGCCACGGCATGGCTCCACACCACGGGGCTGCATATTGAGCCTGTGGAGCGTTCCGTTTTTGGCTAATGGAGCACGCGGTTCAACTCAAGAAGCCCCAACCTCTCGCCGATTTTGAGGCGTTTTGGCGGACAGTGGCGCAGGAAGCCGAGGCGACGCCCGTGCGCTACGAGCGCGTGCATTTCGAACAGGACGACCATCCCACGCATCAGGTGTTCCGCCTGCGCTGGTTGGGCGTCGACGGGCGCGGGCGCGAGGGCTGGTTCGCTATCCCGCGTCGCGTGCCGACCCCAATGCCCGCGGTGCTGTACCTGCCCGGCTATGGCGTCAGCACGGTGCCCATCAACGCGAACACGATGTTCGAGGGGTGTATCACCTTCTCGATCAACTTGCACGGCTATGCTGTCGAACCCAATGTGCCCTATAGCCCCGAGCTTGGCTATTTCACGCGCGGGATCGAATCGCCTCAGAGTTATATCTACCGGCGTATTGTACAAGATTCCATCGTGGCGATGCGCGTGCTGTCGGCGCAGGCGGAAGTCGATTCCCGCAAGCTCATCGCGGCGGGGCTAAGCCAAGGTGGAGGGCTGGCGGTGATGTTGGGCGCGTGGTGTCGCCTAACGCGCTGCGTGGTTGCCGAGTTGCCTGCGCTGAGCTACTGGGAATACCTGCTGGGCAGACCCGCGTGGCGCTACCCCATCAAAGAGTTTACGGATTACATGGAACGAACCGGCACGCCCCGCGAAGCGGTTCTACAAACACTCCAGTATTACGATGCCGTCAACCATGCACCTTTTGTGCGCGTCCCGACCCAGGTCAGCCTCGCGCTCAAAGACCCCGGCATTCGCGCCCCGGTCGTGTTCTCGCTGTACGATGCACTCCCGAACCCCAAACGCCTGCTGATTTACGAAGAGTTGGGGCACGACTGGCATCCCGAAATGCGACTGCGCTTGGAAGAGTGGGCGCGACAGTCGCTTTAGTAGACGCTCACCGGCTCGCGTTCGATGCCCACGAAGCGCGAATAGTCGGGTTGGAACGCCATCACGACCTTGCCAGTGGGACCGTTGCGCTGCTTGGCGATAATAATCTCCACCTCTTCCTGATGCACATAACCTGGCGGCGGTTCGACAGGGGTGGCTTCCTTGTCGCCGTAATATTCCTCGCGATGGATAAACAACACCACATCCGCCTCCGCCTCAATCGAGCCACTGTCGCGCAGGTCGGAGAGCATAGGGCGTTTGTTCTCACGCCGCTCCACCGAACGCGACAGCTGCGACAGCACCAGCACAGGCACATGGAACTCGCGCGCAATCTGTTTGAGCGCGCGGGCAATCTCGCCTATCTCTTGGTTGCGGTTCTCGACGCGCCGATTCGACGAGCGCATCAGTTGCAAATAGTCCACCACGATAAGTCCCAGCTTGCGGTTGTCGAGTTTCGCTTTGAGGCGGCGGCACTTGGCGCGCATCTCCATCGGCGAGAGGCTGCTGGTGTCGTCGATGTAGAGAGGCGCCCGAAACAGGCGTTCCGCTGCCAAATGCAACCGCTCCCAATCGTCAAGGGTGAGTTGCAGTCGGCGCAGTCGCTGTGCGCTGACCGCCGATTGTGAGCAGAGCATGCGCTGCACCAGCTGCTCCGCCGCCATCTCCAAACTGAAAATCGCGACCGGTTGATTCATCCGAATCGCCACATGCTCGGCGATGTTGATTGCCAACGAAGTCTTGCCCACGCTGGGACGCGCTGCCAGAATAATCAGTTCCGAGGGTTGTAGCCCCGACAAGACGCGGTCTAAGTCGCGGAAGCCCGTCGAGACACCCAGCAAGAACTCGCTGCTCGGACGCTCTTGCATGGTCTGATACCGCTCTTCAAACTGCCCCAAGACCCGCACCACCAGCTGGTTCATCTCGTGGAACTCGCGCTCGATCTGCCGCTCGGCGACCTGATACACCGCTTGCTCCGCTTGGTCTAATATCTGCTGGAGCTCCAGTTCGGGGTCTTCCACCAGTCGCACGATTTCGTGCGCCGCACGCAGCAAACGCCGCAGAGTCGCTTTCTCCTGAACGATTCGGGCGTAGTATTCAGCGTTGGCTGCGGTGGGAACACTCTCGATGATGCTCACTAATGCGGGCAGCCCACCGACCTCGTCCAAACGGTTGCGCCGACGCAGCTCCTCTTGCACCGTCAGCAGATCGACGGCCTGACTGCGTTCATGGAGTGAGGCAATCGCTTCGTATAAAATGCGATGCGCAGGATGATAAAAATCTTCTATCTGCAGAATCTCAATAACCTTATCGAGCGCATCGGCGTCGAGCATTATCGACCCCAAAACGCCCATCTCCGCTTCGGTGCTATGCGGTTGTATAATGCCTGTGCGTTGGTTCATGCAAGTTTCCCCCTATGCTCTAATTGTAGCATGGGTATAATCGCGAAGTGCTGCGCATCGATGTGATTACGCTGTTCCCCGAGGTGATTGAAGCGGGTGTTGGTTATAGCATCGTTGGACGCGCGTGCGCGTGGGGGCTGGTTCAAATCCGCGCCATCCAACTCCGTGACTTTGCAGAGGGCAAACACAAAAAAACGGACGACGAACCCTACGGTGGGGGCGCCGGCTTGGTGATGAAGCCCGAGCCGATTTTCAAAGCGGTGGAGTTCTGCTTGCAGTCCGCACCCGATGCAGCCGACCAGCGCAAAGCCCGTATCATTCTGCTCGAACCGCAGGGCAGGCTCTACACGCAATCGACGGCGCAAGAGTTGGCACAACAGGAGCATCTGGTGCTCATCTGCGGGCACTACGAGGGAGTGGACGCCCGCGTGCGCGAGCATTTAGCGACCGATGTGGTGAGCATCGGCGACTATGTGCTGACCGGCGGCGAACTGCCTGCGCTGATTCTTATCGATTCGGTGGTGCGCCTGCTCCCAGGTGCGATTCATTCGCCGGAGTCGTTGGCGCAGGATTCGTACGCGGACGGGCTGCTGGGCTATCCGCAGTACACGCGCCCCGAACAGTTTCGTGGGATGCGCGTGCCCAGCGTACTCCTGTCGGGCAATCACGGCGCAATAGCCCGCTGGCGCCGCAAAGAGCAACTACGCCTCACGCGCTCCCTGCGACCCGACCTGTTCGCGAAGGCATGCCTGAGCCAAGAAGACCTGCAACTGCTGCGCGAACTGCAAACGCACGACACAGAGCGCCAGAGTGGGCTATAATTACTCAAGGTGAAACCATGCGTTCGAAATGGGCGGTTTTGGGGCTACCGTTGCTGACACTCATTGTTCTGGGGATGTATCAACCGCGCGAAACAACGGCGCGCGCGATGCCCCTGGCGGTGGTCTTCGGCTCGGAAATCAACGGCTATTTGACGCCCTGCGGCTGTAGCAAACCGATGGTGGGGGGCATCCCCCGACGCGCGACCTTACTCAAGCAACTGGCGCAAAACCACACCCTGCTCAAACTCGAAAACGGCGACCTGACCAAAGCCTCAGGGCGTCAGGACGAACTCAAAGCCGAGACGCTCATCGAAATGCTCAACGAAATGGGCTACGACGCCCTGAATCTGGGTAAGTATGACTTTCAGCTGGGGATGGACTACCTACGCTCGCTGCAGAGGCTCTTCAAAGGCGCGATGCTCTGCGGGAATGTGTTGGAGGGGGGCAATCCCGCGTTTGATGCCTATACACTGGTAGAGAAACGCCACCAGAACCGCACTGTGCGCGTGCTCATCGTGGGGTTAATTTCGGAAACCCATGCCGATGCGCTGCGCAACCGCAATCCCCAATTAAGCGTCATTCCTGCGCGTCAGAAACTGGAGGAACTGCGCACCCAAATCGAGACAATGGGCGATGTGCGTGTGTTGTTGTTCTATGGCACGGCGCAAGAGGCGGAGCAACTCGCGCAGGCACATCCCTACTTCCACCTGATTGTGTACGCCAATGGGGGGGATGGACCGCTGCCCACGAAACAGGTAGGACAGACGCGCCTCGTGTTCGCGGGCAACGACGCGAAGTTCGTCGGCATTGCTCACCTGAGCGAGAACGCACCCTACGAGATTACTCGTGTGGAGTCTACACGCCTCACGGAAGATTTCCAAGACGACCCGCAAGTGATGGCAATCCAGTTAAGCTATCTGGCGCGCGTGGAAGCCGAAAACCTGCTGGCGCTGGTTCCGCGCCGCCCCACCCTTAATGGCAGCGCGTTTGCAGGCAGCCGCGCCTGCATGCCTTGCCATTCCGAAGACTATCGCATCTGGCAACGCACCGCCCACGCCAAGGCGATGCAGACGCTCGTCGCTGTGAAACACGACAAAGACCCCGAATGCGTAGTGTGCCATGTCGTCGGGATGGAGTTTGAAGGCGGTTTCCAAAGCATAGAGAAGACGCCCACGCTCAAAGATGTCGGCTGCGAGAGCTGCCACGGACCCGCGAAACTCCACACCCAAGACCCCGAAAAGCACCGACTGGGGAAAGCAGGCTCACAGTCCTGCATGAGCTGCCATGTGCCCGCGCATAGCCCTGGCTTCGATTTCGAGACCTACTGGAAAAAGATAGAGCATGGGTTCAAGAAAGACTAAGCGCTATCGTTAATACTCCCCCATAGGGGACCGCGCGTTGGTGGTCTTCGCTTAGATCATCAGGCACGGGTTAAGCCTTTCCCGCGCGATTTTCGAAGCGCGAGAGCGTATAATATTACAGGAGGCATCGATGACAATCCATCGCCTGATGTACTGGCTGTTCCTTGCGGTCGGAATGGTGCTGTTCGCGACCATCGGTTTTTTGCTTGCCGACCCATTTTTGAAGGCGGTGGATAACTGGCTTGCCGGTGCACCCCCCATCTCGCCTTTGTGGACTCGCGTGGGGCTTACCACCGCGGGGCTATTGATGGGGATTCTGGTCGCCAATCATAGTTTTCAGTTGCTTTCGCGCGTGGCACGCCACTTAGAAGAGGCGGAACCCGACGAGAAACTCGCGATAGGGTTGGGTCTCGTCTCGGCGGCGATAATTACCTTCGCGCTCTATCCGCTTTTGTTCGCGATTGGCGGGACGCGCTTAGGCTGGGCGCTCACCTTGCTCGCGTTTGTGATTCTGGTGTACCTGAGTGTCGTGAGCTTTCTGAGCATGAAGGAGTATCTGCCCCTCACGGCGCAAATGGCGCGCCGCTCCAGGGGAATCAAGGTGCTGGATACCAGTGTAATTATCGACGGGCGCATCCGCGACATCTTACGCACGGGCTTTCTGGAAGGCAAACTGTATGTGCCCGGCTTCGTACTGGATGAACTGCAACACATCGCCGATTCGGAAGACCCTCTGCGCCGAGCGCGGGGGCGGCGCGGTCTCGATGTGCTGAAGCAACTGCAGTCCGACCTGGGCGAGAACCTTGAGGTGCGGGTTCACGACCGGCTTGCCCCCCATATGGGCGATGAGGTAGACGCGCGCTTGGTGCGCCTCGCGAAAGCCATGCGCGCCGACATTGTGACCAACGACTACAACCTGAACCGCGTGGCGGAGCTGCAGGGCGTGCGTGTGCTGAATGTTAACGAACTCGCGGAGGCGGTGCGTATCCATGTGCTGCCAGGCGAGGAGTTGACCGTGGTGCCCATCCGCGAGGGTCAGGAACCCGAACAAGGGATTGCCTATCTTGAAGATGGCACGATGGTCGTCGTGGAAGGCGGGCGCGAGTATCTCAATCAGGCAATCGATGTCGTGGTCACCAGCGTGCTGCAGTCGACGCGGGGCAAGATGCTGTTCGCGGAGCCGAAAACCGCTGACAGCAAAACCGAAGGAGGGATCGACTATTCTACACGCCCTTATTCTGGCGGCAGGAAGCGGCGTCCGATTCGGTAAGGGCGACAAACTGTGGCAGGTTCTATGCGGCGCGCCTGTGTGGCGCCACGCCCTCTGGCGACTGCTGAGCCACCCTGCGGTCGATTCGGCGACCTTAGCCGTAGCGCCCGACGGAGCCGAACCATACGAAGCCTACCTGCGCCAGAACCCCACTCCCAAGCCGTTGCAAGTTGTGCCGTGTGGCGGCGCAACGCGCCAACAGACCGTCTCGAACGCGCTGGCACACCTACCGACAGGCGTCGCGTTCGTCGCGGTTCACGATGCGGCGCGCCCCATGGTGAGCCACGCGCTGTTGAACCGGCTTCTGGATGCAGCACAACGCGACGGCGCCGCGATTCCTGCGCTCCCCCTGCAAGACACGCTCAAACGCGCAACGGATGGGAAACGGGTTTCGGAGACCGTGCCTCGCGCAGACCTCTACCGAGTACAAACACCGCAGGTATTTCGCGCCGATTGGCTCATTAACGCCCATCGCTCCGCTTGCGAGCAAGGCTTTGGGGAAGCTACCGACGATGCGCAACTGCTGGAACGCGCAGGCTACCCGGTCACACTGGTTCCCGGCGACCCGTTCAACTTGAAACTCACCACCTCAGAGGACTTGCGCCTGTTGCGCCTCTATGCAGGCGAGGGAACGCTGACCCGTACCGGAATCGGGTATGATATTCATCAGCTCACAGAAGGGCGCAAATTGATGCTGGGAGGCGTAGAGATCGATTATCCACTTGGGTTGCAGGGGCATTCCGACGCCGATGTCGTGGTGCATGCCATCTGCGACGCGCTGTTGGGTGCGGCGGCGCTGGGCGACATCGGGCAACACTTTCCCAACAGCGACCCGCGCTGGAAGGACGCGCCCAGCTTGAACCTGCTGGCACAGGTGCGCATGCTGTTGCACCAACACAGTTGGCAACCCCTGCATATCGATGCCATGGTAATCGCCGAAGCGCCGAAACTCGCACCGTATATTCCGCAAATGCGGACACGAATTGCCCAGACACTGGGCTTACTTCCGGAACAGATTAGCGTGAAAGCGACCACGAACGAGGGGATGGACGCGGTCGGAGCACGACGCGCCATCGCCTGCTACGCCGTCGCAACTATCTATCCCGCAACAGGAGAGGCGAACGATGAGTAAATCCCGACGCAAACAAGTTGAGATTGTCGATGTGACCTTCCGCAGCCCCCACCAGGAACTGAGCGAGGCGGAAAAAGCCTATGTGCGCCGCAAACTCCAGAAACTGGCGCGATTCTTCCACAAAATCTGGGCTCTCGAACTCACCTACGAACTGGTGCGTGGACAACACCATGTATCCCTCCTCGTAGACGCCGACGGACAGAAATTCCACTACGATGATAAAGGTCCCGAGTTCCGTGCCGCGGTGGACGCCGTTGTCCAGAAGCTTGAACACCAACTGGCGCGTTATAAGGAGAAGCTGCAAAAGCGCGGGCGCAAACCTCGCGAAGAGGTTATCGAAGCGGTACTGAGCGAGACCACCGAAACCCTCGAAGAGAAGCCCGTCTCGAATCCTGCTATTCGGCGCACGGTGCGCGTTCTCCTCAAGCCGATGAGTATCGAGGAGGCGTTGCTGCAAGCCGACTTAGAAGACGCGCCTGTGTATATGTTCCACGACGCCGACGCGAACCGCCACTGCGTGCTGGTCCGGGTCGAAAAAGGCGTGTACGACCTGATTGAAGGCATCGAGTAGGAACCGCTTCAACGAGGGGCGCGCTTAGCACCCCTCGCCAAACGCGAACAGCACGCGCAGTAGATCCGCGTCATCCACGACGCCGTCGTAGTTCACATCGGCGCGGTCGAAGTAGCCTGTTGCGCCGAAGGCAAACAGCACGGTCAGCAGGTCGGCATCGTCGATGCAGCCGTCGAGCGTGACATCCTCTAAGCGGCGGTCAAAACGGGGCAATATCGCGACCCATGCCTCGTTTTGGTTATTCGGGTTCGTGCCTGTGCCCACGATGACCGTGCCGTCCGCAGAGAATGCGCGTACCTCTTCCAGCCTCCAGTTCGCGACCTGAGATAGCCCCGCGTTCAGCAACAGGTCCTTCACGCGATACATCACGCCTTCATGATCCCAGAGAACCGCCTCTTTGCCGATCTCGGAGGTTGCGAACCCACCGACCAGCCGCCCATCCGCCGAGACGGCGTAGGCGCGGCTATCGTAAGCGCCGCCGTCCAGCTCGCCCAAGCCGATCATGCCCGTGCTTTGGCTCCAGCGGAACGCCTCCAGACCACTTCCGCTGGGCGCGCGACTCCAGCCGACCACAACCGAGCCGTCCGCCGAGACCCCATAGGCGAAGCTGAAGAAGTTGAACGCGCTCAGGCTGCCCAACGGCTGCCAGTTGCCGTTCTCCCAGCGGAACGCTTCGTTGTCACCGTTTGCCGATGCGCTGCGCCCCACAATCACTCGCCCATCGGTCGAGATGTTTTGGGCATAGCTCAGGAATGTGCCGCCGGGCAAGTCGCCCAGCCCCACCATGCCGTCTGAGGGTGTCCATCGGAACGCCTCTTGTCCATTTGCGGAACGGCTCCAGCCCGTTACGACCGTGCCGTCTCCAGAGACGCTGAAGGCAAAACTCTGGAAAGTGCCTCCGGGTAGATCGCCCAAGCCCATCATCTGCCCTGTATCGCGCCGCCAGAGGAACGCCTCCGTTCCCGAATCGGAGCGTCCCTGCCCCACGATGATTGAACCGTCGAACGAGACGCCCCATGCGATGCTGCTAAATGTGCCGCCGGGCAAATCGCCAATGCCCACTAAGCCCGTCTCAAGCGTCCAATAGCATGCTTCCGTGCCGTTGGACGAGCTACTCCAGCCTACCGCGACGCGCCCGTTGGCGGAAACGCTGAACAAGTAGCTACTCGTGCTGCCGCCGGGCAAGTCGCCTGCGCCGTAGAAAGCGGGCGTCTGCGCCTGCAGCGCCATCAAACTCGCCAGAAAACACACACTCCAAAATGTCCGCATGGCGATTACCTCTCCCTTTTCGGAAACATTTTATTTTACCTCACTCTTCCCAAAGTTCTGCGCGTCGCAGGGCATCCAGCGTCATCGCCTTTATGTGCCCATCTACGAAGGCGACATTCGCAAAGCCGCCGTCGTAGCCGTCGGGGCGCAACCGCCCGAAATGACGCGGAAACACACGCCCATAACTGAAGGGGGTCAGCGGCGGTGCGCCTTGCCAAGTGCGCGGCGGAAACACCTGATAGTAACCCAGCTGCCCGTACACCCCCGAAAACCCCACGCGACCGCGTTGCAAAGTGATGCTCTCGACGAACAACAAAATCTCTGTAGGGCGTTGCACCACCGCGTACGGCTTGCCCCAGTAGTACTGCGACTCCAGCGGATATTCGGGGTCGCTGGGCGTGGTCAAGTACAACACATTGTAGCCCCACGCAGGGTTGCGCGAAAAGACATAGTCATAAAACTCGTTATCTGGCTTGCGGTATTCCACTTCCGGTTCGTTGGGACACCAGAACACCTGTGCGGAGCGCGTGTAGGGGCGCAGGAGCCATGTCCAAGTGTAGAACCCGAGATTGCCCGCGCTGCCGCCCCGACCCCAGTAAGAGCCGTGAAAAAAAGTCTCGTCGTAATCCTGCACATACATCAGCCCCGCCATCGCGACTTGGCGCAGGTTAGAGGCGCAAGTCGTCTGTCGCGCCCGTTCCCGTGCTTGCGCAAACACAGGAAATAGAATCGCCGCCAAAATCGCGATAATCGCAATCACAACCAACAGCTCAATCAATGTAAAACCGTACTTTTTCATAGCAAACCTCCATGAATTGTGTGGCTTGGGTAGACCCACCCCAAGCCACAGGAGCGATTCATCATGGCTCGCATCCGTTGCCGAAGTAGAATAGCACGGTCAACAAATCTGCGTCGTCGACCACGCCGTCGCCGTTCAAATCGGCTTCGGGGTTATTGGAACCGAAATTGAACAATACAGTGAGCAGATCGGCGTCGTCGGTGCAGCCGTCGCCGCTGACATCGCCTGCGACGCGATACACAATCTGCAACACGGGTCCGCGCCCACCTGTATCGTTGCGGGAGTAGAATCGGTAGAAGCGCGTGCCGCCCTGACCGCCTGGATCCATGCGCGAGACAAAGCCGATGCCCAGCGCGCCGTTGTTCTGGTTCACGGCGGCGTTGAAGTAGGGTTCAAACGCCTCCGAATCGAGCGGAATCACGATGGGAAATGGCGCATCCGTTCGATAACTGGTCATCTGCCCTTCGCCGAAGAGGGTTGCGCCAATCTCAGGGTTGTTGGGCGCATTATAGTCCCACCCTGCTTCGGTGAAATCTGAACGGCTGAGGGGGCGTGCTTCCAAGGGGTACTGCTCGCCTTCTTGCTGGGTGTAGCCGGGCGGCTGCGTTTGAACTACGGTAATCTGAGCGCGGATGACTTGGTACTGTCGCCCCGCAGGGATTCCGTTCAGTCGCCACTTCGCGAGTGAGTAAGAGTAGTTTAGAGCGGGTCGCGCGCCCGTTGGGTCTAAAGCGTTCGTACCGTCGCCCCACACACGCAAAAACGCAGTAAAGCCCGGGTTGAAAGCGTTATCGTAGTACCATACATCATCCGTCGGTTGTGCTTGATAGATCTGCTGTGTAAACGCACTCACGAACAGACATATGCCCAAAGTTGCTATGCTTTTTCTCATAATATTACCTCCGTACTGATTACGACAGAGCATGGGGCGCCTTGGTGGCGTTACCCCAGTGCGTGATGATATTGTGGGATATTTCATAAATGAAATGCTACTGCTGCGGCGACAACTTTTTGCGCAGGAGCGACATCACTACCGTGCTGTTCTCCCGCGGCAGTGAAGACGGTTTACTTATACGTCGCGCATATTCGGAAACTCCGCCACGAGTGGAATATGAGATTACCGACCGTGGGCGTCGCTTGGTGATACTGATTGACCAGATACGCGCTTTCGCGCGGGACTGGGCGGAACATTTGGAAGAAACCGCAATCTTTACCGAAAAGTAATCAATTACTTTTTGGTAAACCTCTTGTGTTTGTGGTACGCGCTGAGGTAAAAATCGTGGCGGAGGTGTGATACGATGCGAGGATTTCTAATCGGGACGGCATTTTGCGTAGCGATGTTGGTGCTGGCGTTTGCAGGGTCGTTGCGAGCGCCGACCCCCGACAAGCTACCCAGCGGTTGGCGGAACTGGACGCATATCACTACGGGCGTCATCCACAGTGAGAAGCATCCGCTGTTCGGCGCGTTCGGTGGTGTGCATCATATTTACGCGAACGCACCGGCTGCGGAGGTTTACCGCAAAAACGGCGCAAAGTATCCCGACGGTAGTCAAATCGTGTTCGTGTTATACGAAGCGAAAGACGCAGATGGGATGTATGTGGCAGGTAAAAAGAAAGTCACTGCCTTGATGGTGAAAGACGGCAAAAAGTACCGTCAATCGGGCGGTTGGGGTTGGCAAGCCTGGGACGCGAACGGGAAGCCGATTGTAACCGACCCAGTTGGGCAGTGCATGGGCTGTCACCAGAGCTCGCCGAACCGCGATTTGGTGATTAGCCGATGGACGCCGTAGATTCTCTGGGAGTTTGCGGCGTGTAACCAATCGCCAACGCGAAATTAGCCCGCGTTGGCGATTGGCATGGCTTCAAGCGCTTTTAGTACCCTCCACCGCCCATATATTGCTCGAAGAACTTGCGTCCCATCTCTATCATTTCGCGTTGCTGTTCTGGCGTAAGGCTTTGCCAATACTCGAACGACAAGCGCATCCCTTCGAAAATCATTTGGTTGCGCAGGTTTGGGTCGGCGTTCATCCACATCTGCATGCCGGCTCGCAGGGCTTGACTGCGCTCCTCGGGGGACATTTTCGCGAGGAGGTCAAACAACTGTTGTTGGAGTTGGGCGAACTGCTCGGCAGGTGTCCCGCGCAAAGCGGGTTGCTGGGGGCGTGGATTCAAAATCACATATACAGGCTTTGCGCTAAACGGCGGCTGCATCTGTTCGAGGGTCGCCTCCAGATTTTGCGGCGCAGGATAGTTCGCCACGAACGAGTTCAGCGTCGCCGAACGCGGGTTCACCACTATCACGCCGCCGAGTTCGATAGAGAGCAGCGCGCGTACCGCGCTCAGAATCTGCTCCGGACTCGGCTCCACCCCTAAGACCTTATTCGTATACACCTTGCGCCATACCACATCCCGCGCGTTGGCAACCAGTTCGTCCAGTGCTTTCTCCAGGGTGTCTGCTTGTGTAGGCAGTACACGCACGGTCAGCGCAGGATCCACGATGATTTGCACCTTGAATTTCTGAGCGACTTCTTGGGCGGCTTGGGCAATCGGGATACGCCCATCGTCTTTTTGGGTCGCGCTGCGTTGTGTGCGCCCACCTGTTTGCGCACCGCTCAGTGCCATCAGCGCCGCTAATCCCACCAACCACATCGTTCGCATTTTCATCACGCCTCCATCCGAAACGGCAGGAATCGATTCCCGCTTGCTGAATATTGTACCACACGCTCGCGCAAAATATGCTATAATTGATGCTACTGCATTCCGCGAGCGGCAGGGACTATGGGTAGGAGTGATAACCAATGGCTATGACACGCAGAACGGCAGGTGAGTATCTGCTGGAGAAGGGCTTAATCACACAAGAACAACTGGAAGACGCACGCAGGGTACAACAATCTACAGGGAAGGATCTGATCCAGATTCTGATTGATCAAGCGGTAGTGAGCGAACGCGACGCCTACGAGGCGAAGGCGTTTGAGCTGGGGATGCCCTTCGTCGATTTGGATCGCGTGCAGCCAGAACCCTCCGCAATTAATGTGGTCAAGGAGCATATTGCCAAGCGCTACAATGTCATCCCTGTTAAAAAAGATGGCAATATTTTGTATTTGGCGATGTCCGATCCCAACAATGTGATGGCGATTGACGATGTGCGGGTGAACTCGCGTTGCACCGTGCGCCAGGTCATCGCCGCGCCCGGAGCGATTGAGGATGCAATCCGTAAAGCCTATGGCGGCTCGGCCGCGGACGGCGCAGCGACCCCCGCTCCCTCAGATGGGAACGCCCCCGCACGCCCGCAAGACCTACGCGGCAGCGTGATGACCGATATCGCCGCCTACAGCGCCCGCGGCGACGCCGAAGAAGATGAGAAAGCTGTGCTGCGCGAAGCCGAAGAGGGTCCCATCGTACGCGTGGCGAACACCATCATCCAGCAAGCCATCAATGAACGCGCCAGCGACATCCATGTGGAGCCGCAAGCCCGCAACCTCCGCATCCGCTACCGAATCGACGGCGTGCTGCACGAAGCCCTCTCATTGCCCAAGTATGTGCAAGCGCCGCTTATCTCCCGCTACAAAATCATGGCGGAGATGAACATCGCCGAGAAACGCCTGCCCCAAGATGGACGCATCCCCATCCGCTACAATCAAAAAGACTACGACCTGCGCGTCTCGTCCATCCCGACCCCCCACGGCGAGAAAATCGTAATGCGTATTCTGGACAAGACCAGCGTCTTGCTGGGCTTGAACAAACTCGGATTCACGCCCGAAACCCAGGCGCGACTGGAAGAGTTGGTGATTCAGCCACAAGGCATGGTACTGTCCACGGGACCCACCGGTTCGGGCAAGACGACCACGCAGTATTCGATACTTCACAAGCTCAACTCCGTCGAAAAGAACATCTTGACGATTGAAGACCCGATCGAGTACCAGCTGCCCGGCATCGCGCAGGTGCAGGTGAACCGTAAAGCGGGCTTGACCTTTGCGAGCGCGCTGCGCGCCTTCTTGCGTCAAGACCCCGATATCATCATGGTGGGCGAGATGCGCGACTTGGAAACGGCAGAGATTGCTATCGAGGCAGCCCTCACGGGACACCTCGTGCTGTCGACTCTGCACACAAACGACGCCCCATCCGCCGTAATTCGTATGATAGATATGGGCGTGGAGCCGTACCTGATTGCGGCGACGGTGACGGGCGTATTAGCGCAACGCCTCGCGCGGCGCGTCTGCCAGCACTGCAAGGAGCCGCGTGAAATCCCCGCCGCCGACCTGCGTGCGTTCGGATTCCAAATCGAAGACCCCGACCAGGTGGTTACTATCTGGGAGGGCGTGGGCTGCGACCACTGCCGGGGACGCGGCTACGCCGGGCGTGTCGGCATTTATGAACTGATGGTGGTCAACGCCGAAATCGCCGAGCTCATCGTGCGACGCGCACCGCTCTCCGACATCAAGGAAGCTGCCAAAGCCAACGGCATGAAAGAGCTGCGCGAGGACGGACTCATCAAAGTCCTCGAAGGGCTGACCACTCCCGACGAGGTACGCCGCGTGGTCTTCACCGCAGGATTCTATTGATACTGTAAGGAGGTCTCACCGTACCATGAATATGAACCAGATACCAACGACACCAGCGAGTGGGGGTGGGGCGGCGACCGCCGCGCCCGCCGTGGCGCAACCGCGCAGCCTCGAAGATATCCATATCGACGAGCTGCTCTATATCGTCACCGAAAAAGGCGCGTCCGACCTACACCTCTGTCCGTTTGTGGAACCCGTAATTCGCGTCGACGGGCAGCTGCTCCGCCTCAACTACGAGAAAGCGCAGCCCACCCAGACGCAGCGCTTGATGTATGAAATCCTGACCGACGAGCAGATTCAAAAGTTCGAAACCACCTACGAACTCGACTTCTCATACAGTCTGCACAAAATCGCACGATTCCGCGTGAATGTATATAAAGATAAAGGCGCCGTGGCGGCGGCGTTCCGCTTAATCCCCGCCCGTGTGCCCACGATACGCGAGTTGAATCTGCCGCCCGTGTTGGAAGAACTTACCCGCCGCCCGCGCGGATTAATTCTGGTCACTGGTCCCACCGGGTCGGGCAAGTCCACCACGCTCGCGGCGATGATTAACCAAATCAACTCCGAGCGCAGCGTACACATCATCACCATCGAAGACCCGATTGAGTACCTGCACCAGCACCGCTCCAGCATCATCAACCAGCGCGAGCTGGGGCAGGATACCAAGTCATTTGCAGCCGCACTGCGCTCCGCGTTGCGTGAAGACCCCGATGTGATTCTGGTCGGCGAGATGCGCGACCTGGAGACGATTCAGCTCGCCATCACCGCTGCCGAAACGGGACACTTAGTTTTTGCGACGCTCCACACCAACAACGCCGCCGAATCGATTGACCGTATCGTGGATGTGTTCCCGCCGG
>NKPV01000296.1 GCA_002254605.1 Armatimonadetes bacterium JP3_11 | reverse complement strand
GATGGCGTCGGGCGTGTTCGCGCCCGAAGAGCGATTGGAACTCCTCGCAGGCGAACTCATACGGAGAGAACCCGTGGGCACACAACACGCCGTCGCGGTACGATTAGTGCAAATCGCTTTAGAGCGTATCCTTCCTGAAGGCTATGATGTACGCCCTCAGTTGCCCCTTGCGTTGGGTGAATATGATGAGCCGTTCCCCGACATCGCGGTAGTGGCAGGCAGCCCACGCGACTACCTGCAGGAACACCCCACCACCGCCGTGCTGGTGGTGGAGATTGCCGAGACTTCTCTGCGCACCGATCGCGACATCAAGGGCAGCCTCTACGCGCAGGCAGGCATCCCCGAATACTGGCTGCTGAACCTCAAGGAGCGCGTGCTGGAGGTGTACCGCGACCCCGCACCCGACCCCAAAGCCATCTATGGCGCCGCCTACAAACAAAAGTGGATCCTAAGTCAAGGCGACACCATTGCGCCGCTGTTCCACCCCACAACGCCCATCGCTGTGGAGAGCCTTCTGCCGT
>NKPV01000322.1 GCA_002254605.1 Armatimonadetes bacterium JP3_11 | reverse complement strand
GGTCTCTACTATCGCCCGTTCCAGAACGGCTTCGTGTTGGTCAATCCGACGGGGAATGTACGCCCGTTATTCAAAGACGGCGCGGTGTTCAGCTGGATCCTGGACGCCGATTACTGGGAGCTGCGTTCACGGCAGGTCTACCCGGCAGGCACGCGCATCAAGCTCTATCCGAAAGAGGGGTTGATTTTCGTGCGTGTAAATACGCTGCGCGGTGCGCCGCCAGCAGGTGGAAAGATTAACCCACTACCTTCTGACGAGAAAAAGCCCACGCCGCCCAGCGCGCCGCCCATCCCGATTCGCTAAAGTTCTGCGCGGCAGGCGAACCTGCCGCGCCCCCTGTGGGGTATCCTCACATTATGCCGC
>NKPV01000146.1 GCA_002254605.1 Armatimonadetes bacterium JP3_11 | reverse complement strand
GCGACCAACATGGTGCACCGCCTTGAGAAGAAAGCCCTAATTCGCCGGGTGGCGAATCCGCGTGATCGGCGTCAAGTGGGGCTAACCCTCACCGACGCAGGGCGCGAGATTATCCAGCGCGTAGACCAAGAGCGCCGTCAGCGTTTTGCAACTGTGCTGGCGCATATGGGGCAAGCGGAACGCCACGCCTTCATCAACGGCTTGAGCGCATTCATTCGTGCGGGGGTCGAGTCCGGCACTCTCAAGGCGATGGATGTGTGCTTGCAGTGCGGCTTGAGCGCCGACCCCAACTGCCCCTTGGTCGAGATGCACGCAGTGGAGACCTGTCGATGACCGAAGGGGGAAGTGGCAGACCACTGTAGCCGTGTGGGCGCTATCTTTATAGCAGGTTTCCTCGCTGTGCTCGGGGTTTCCGAATACAGCGAGGAATTCCTACTGCATGGAACGCGCGTCTCAGTTCTGCACAGGGTTCACGCTCACGCGGCGGCGGTGGCGCGGGCCTTCGAACTGCACATAGCCGTCCACCAGCGCGAACAGCGTGTCGTCGCCGCCGCGCCCGACATTGCGCCCCGGATGGAACTTCGTGCCGCGCTGGCGCACAATCACATTGCCTGCACGCACGAACTCACCGCCATACGCCTTCACGCCCAGAAACTTCGGGTTGCTATCCCGACCGTTCCGTGTACTGCCGACGCCTTTTTTACTTGCCATAGTTGTCACCTCCTTCGTGGTGGCTTGGAACGAAGCCCAAGCATCCACCCAGTTCCTTCGAGGCACAGGCAAGACCGCCCGCGCACAGATTGGATTATACCTCACTTGACGGTTTGATCGTTCCCGCCAAAGAGAATGCGGTAGTAGCAATAGACGAGTAGTACCGTGAAAAAAGCCCACGCGCTCAGCATAAACACCCAGCCTTGCCAGTTCATTCAATCACCTCCGCGCGTTGCATGCTCTTGCGCACATTCCAAGCATACCAGATAAGCGCAACTTGCAACACAAATACCAAGATTACGAACCCGCGCACCAACCAGATATGCCATCCGACTTCCAAACCTGCGGCTTCAATCGGGCGTTGGAGCAGCTCGCCCGTGCGCAGGGGCACCGCCACATTTTCCCAAGCCCAAAAGCCCAGAATCGTCGCTAAGATGATGGGAGTGACATATTTGGCGCAGTAGTAGAAGAAACGGGGTACTTGCAGCAGTGCGCCCTCGTGCATTTCTTTCCAAATTTTGTCCGCGCCGAAAATCCACATGAGGATGATGACTTCAATAAGCGCCATCAGCGGCGGTCCGAATGTGCCCGACCAGAAGTCGTAGACATCGATTCCGCCCTTAATCCAGATGGCGAACTGAACGCCGATGAGCCAGAAGATACCCAACGCAGCTACCGCACGCTGCCGCGTCATCCCAAACTCATCTTCCAAGAAGGCGATAATCGGCTGGCACATCGCCACCACCGAGGTCATCGCTGCAAAAAAGAGCAACAGGAACCAGAGGAACCCCAAGATGTTGCCTGCGGGGAGGAAACTGAAAATCGCGGGCATCGACACGAAGCCCAGATAGAAGCTGCCTTTGGAAGCAATCAGCTGCGCGGCTGCCACGCCGAAGAACGCCGACGCTGCGGGCAGCGCAATCGAGGCGCCCAGCACCACCTCCGCGAAGCTGTTCGAAGCGGTCGTGGACAGTCCCGTCAGCGTCACATCGTCGTTCTTACGCAGATAGGACGCATAACACTGAATCGCGCCCATGCCCAAGCTGAGCGAGAAGAACACCTGCCCTGCCGCCGCCAGCCAAGTTTTGGCGTCCAGCAACACAAACACCTCTTTGCCGTCGCGCTCAATGTACCATTTCGGCTCCCACAAAAACGCAATGCCGTTCATCACGCCATAGTCTGGCGATACAGGATGCCCCAGCGTGAACACGCGTATCATCAGCACGATGGCTAACACGAACAGCAACGGCATCGCGACTTTCGCTAACGCTTCGATACCACCTGATACGCCGCGTACCATCAGCCAGAGAGTCAGGAAGTAAACTACAGCAAAGATCCCCAATGTGAACGCATCGGGGGACAGAAACACACTGCCCTCCACCTCTCCAGAGTACTGCCCCAGAAACTGCGCATAGGGCTTCAGCACGGTGTTGGAAATTTCTTCGGTGGTCATCCCCTCGTGCAACTGCGAGCGATCTACCTGCGGAATCTGTCCCAGCAAGGTCTTGATGCTGTAGCCCAGCGTCCACGAGCCGATGTAGGAGTAGTAAAACAGGATGAGCGTGGGGATAAAGAGTCCCAGTACGCCCAGATACTTGGCGATGGGATGGCGCCACATCAGTTGGAACATCGCTGGGGTTGTGCCGTGTCCGCGCACGCCGCCGTAGCGTCCCTGCGTCCATTCCAGCCACATTAGCGGAATCGCCATCAGTAGCAGGCAGATAAAGTATGGGATTAGGAACGCGCCGCCGCCGTTGGCAGCGGCTTGCCCCGGAAACCGCAGGAAGTTGCCCAAGCCGATAGCGTTGCCCGCCATCGCCAACACCAAGCCAATTCGTGTGCCCCAATGTTCGCGTCCTCCGTTACCGTTCCTCGCCATAGATACCTCCGTGTCTAAACCTCAGGCGAGATTCGCGCTCCAAGGAGGGTTTCCTGCCGATTGCCTATGGCAAGCCTGCCGATATAGGGTACGGTATAATTCTATCGAGTTCCGCAACGCCCTACGGGTTTATCTGTTGTGCCCCCGTAGCTCAACGGACAGAGCAGCGGCCTTCTAAGCCGTTGGTTGTGGGTTCGAGTCCCGCCGGGGGCGCCATATCTATACCACAGGCATCCATACGCGCATCGGACACGGGCGACGATGATCCCACGCATAGTACGGGATCGCGCGGAAGGGTTGGAGCGTGCGGTCCTGCAAGGGGCGATACAGCACATCACGCCACAATTCGTCCGAGTCGAGCAGTTCTGCCATGCCTTCCACCATCACGATCCCGCCCAGCATCTCTGGTTCTCGGATACTGTGCAGGGGGTGATCCCGCCGAATCGCCAGATGGGTCAGAGGCGCAGGCTGGTCGCTCTCCTCGAGGCAGTAGACAATCGGACCGCGTTGGATAGCGACTTGCCAGCGGTCGGCTTCAACGCGCGGATGGGCTTCCATCAGGGTTGGCGTCATCGGCAAGCGCAACTCGACGGTATCCCCTACCTTCCAATCGCGCTCTATTGACGCATAGCCGTTCTCGCGTTGGATACTTATAGGTTCCCCATTCACGCGCAGTTCAGGCTCCGCACACCAAGCCGGCAGACGCAGGAACAGCTTGAACCGCTGGGGGGCGCCCTCCGTAATCCGCACACTAACCTGCTCCTGCCATGGGTAGCCTGTGCGCACTTCCAGCGTGAGCGGTTTACCGCCCAGTTCCGTGCGCACACGCCCACTGACATACAGGTTCACATAGAGCGCGTCGTCGCTTTGCGCGTAGATGTAATCGCCCAGCGAGGCAATCAGGCGTGCAATGTTTGGCGGGCAGCAGGCGCAACCGTACCATGCTTTGCGGTGGTGCGTGCCGTCGCTCTCCAACGGGTTCACATAGAAAAAGCGTTTGCCGTCCAGCGAGATTCCTGCCAGTGCGCCGTTATACAGGGCAAGTTCCAGCGCGTCGTAGAAGCGTGCCTCGCCCAGCAACAGCCCCAGCCGATGTGCCCAGAGAATCAGCGCAATCGAGGCGCAGGTCTCCTGATATGCGGTGCGGTTGGGCAGCTCGTAATCGGCAGTGAAGCCTTCATGCTTAGGCTCGTTGCCGATCCCGCCCGTGATGTAGCGGCGTCGGTTGATGGTGTTGTCCCACACCCGCAGGAGCATCTGCAGGAGCCGCTCGCGTAGGCTCGCATCAGGGGTATACGCCGCGAGGTCGGTCGCGCCCGCAAACAGGTAAGCCGCCCGTACCGCGTGCCCCACAATCTCCTTATGCTCCAGAAGCGGCAAGTTGTCCTGCCAGATGGAGCCGTCATACTGCTCCAACGGGATGTTGTGTTCCACGGCGAAAATCTTCTTGCCTCGATTCAGCAGGAAAAACTCCGCGAGTTTGGCGTAGCGGGCTTCGCCTGTGGCGTGATAGAGCCGAAACAGCGCAAGTTCAATTTCGGGGTGTCCGCAGTAGCCCAGTCGCTTACCCTCCCCAAAGACCGAGTCGATGTAATCCGCGAAGCGGCGTGCGATAGTGAGCAACCGCTCGCTACCGGTGGCATGGTAGTGGGCGACCGCTGCCTCTATCAAGTGTCCCGCGCAATAGAGTTCATGCCAATCCCGCAGGTTGCTCCAGCGTTTGTCGGGGGCGACGACCTGAAAGTAGCTATTGAGGTAGCCGTCGGGCTGTTGCGCCCGCTCCAGAATATCGATGACTTCGTCCACCTTGGCGCGGATAGGATCGTCGGGGTGCTGTTTCAGCACATAGGCGGCGGCTTCGAGGGCTTTGTAGAGGTCAGAATCCATGTACACGGGTCCCTGATAGCCCTCGCGTTTACCTTCGGCGGCGAGGCGCAAGTTCGGGATGTTGCCTGCGCGTTCCAGTTCTTCAAACAGATGGGGCAGCGTCGCGGTGCGATTCGTGTGCTGGCGTTTCGACCAGAACTCATCGTTGATTTCGACCTGTGCGAACGAGATAGGGCGCAGCCGTTTCATCGGCGATAGGATACCCGACGCTACACATAGATTGTGCGCACGAAGGCAGTCGCCAGCGTTCCCCCATCTCGCAACGAGAGGGCGCGTATACGCACCACATCACGCGCAGGGCGGCGCACACGAGGCACCCACACGGCGACCGAGACCCACGCGCTCTCCCCCGGCGCAACGATGGGCGTGGCGGCGGG
>NKPV01000262.1 GCA_002254605.1 Armatimonadetes bacterium JP3_11 | reverse complement strand
GGCACGCTAATATCGATCGTTGTGCCGCTCGGAACGAAATTGCTTTGCAAGAGCGTGCGCTGTCCGTTCAAATCCAGTTCCACATCCACCCGCACTGGGTTGCTGTCGGGGTCCATAGCGCGGATGCGGAAGGTCGGCGTGCGCGAGAGGGTCGCATTATCGGCAGGCGCTATCAGTTCGGGCACATTCGGAGGGCGGTTGAACAGACTCGTGCGGCGCACCATCGCCACTCCTTCGTCGCCCCCTAAAACAATCCACTGACCATCGTCGCTGACATCGATAGCGTTAATCCAACCGTTGAGCGGCTGTACCTGACCGATGAGGGTACCCGTGGGGATTTCGTACACTCTCAACATTCCCTCACCGTCGGCGACCGCGAGCGCATCGGCGGCAAGAAATCGCAATTGAGTCACGCCGAAGGTGTGGTTGGGGAGTTCCCGCACCATCGTGCCATCCGAGACATTCCACAGACGCACATAGCCGTCCGCGCCGCCTGTGGCGACATAGAGACCGTTGGGCGAGAACGTAACGGCTTGCGCCAAATCGGTGTGGGCATTCAGGGTGTTTAGCAGCGTGCCTGTGTCCGCGTCCCAGAGACGCACGGTTCCCGAAGTATCGCCCGCGGCGACCCGATTCCCTCTATACGCGACGCACAAAATGGGATTGGCGCCCGAATCTAAGGTACGCACTAATGCTCTCGTTGCGGTATTCCATATCTTGACCGCGCCATCGTATCCCCCAGAGACCAGTTGCGTGCCATCCGTCGAGTAGGCGACGCTGGTGACTTCCGTGCTATGGGCGCTCCAACTGCCTGCGACGGCTCCTGTGGGCATCAGGCGCAGGGTGACTTTGCCTTCGGTGTCGCCGATAGCCACCTGGTCACGACTCGGCGCAATCGCCAACTTCAGGATCGAACTATTGTGGCTGGTAGGGTTGCCTTGTGGGGCGCCGCTGGTGGCTTGCCAGAGCCTGAGTACGCCATTGGTGTCACTGGATACCACATACCCGTTGGAAACGAACCCCACGCCCGTTACGATGTCGGTATGACCTGCCAAGCTGCTCTGGAGCGCACCTGTGCTGGGGTTCCACAAACGTACGGAGCGATCTAGCCCTGCTGTGGCTAACTGGGCGTT
>NKPV01000291.1 GCA_002254605.1 Armatimonadetes bacterium JP3_11 | reverse complement strand
GCAGGCGCATGAGCCCAACCAAGCCCGCGCTGAGCGCCAGCAGGCTCGTCGGCTCGGGCACCACCTCGTAGATATCGAGACGGTCGCCAAAGGCAGATGTCCCAGTACCGCCTTTTACGACAAAGATGAACATGCGCCCATCGGTGGTCTTGCCCCAGCTGGCATTCAACAGGGTGTTATCAAAGGCAACCTCAGTAAAGCTCGGTTCGCCCGTGTCCTCCTGACCGTTCAGCTCGCCGACCACGCTGCCATCGGGACGAATGATGAACACTTTGTTCTGCCCCGACACGCGCTGATTGTAGAGTATCAAATCCGAGAAACCACTGAAGAACTCCGTGGAGATGGGAATGTACGCAACAAACGCCTGGGCTAAAGAGCCTTCGTTCCAGGTGACGAGGTCTACTGGATTGTTGAAGGTGGTGTTATTCACACGGGTCGCTTTGGAGACTCTGCCTTGCGTGCGGATGTAGATGTCGCCGTTCGGGGCGAAGGCATAATCGCGCGTGGAGGTTTGACCGCCCACAGCGCCAGTGTTGCCCGCGTTGGAGCCATCCGTTAGGCTGAAGCGACG
>NKPV01000182.1 GCA_002254605.1 Armatimonadetes bacterium JP3_11 | reverse complement strand
GACTTACCGTGCGCAGCCTGCATCGAATCGTGAAACGCTACGGAAAACAAATCGGCGTGGACATCAGCCCGCACACCTTGCGTCATTCGTTCGCGACGCATATGCTGGACGGCGGCGCAGACTTGCGTACGGTGCAGGAGTTGCTCGGCCATAGCCGCCTCACCACCACCCAGATATATACGCACTTGACGCTGGATAGGCTGCGCCAAACCGTGAACCGCGCCCTACCCAGTCTGAATCTGGAGGACGAAGAATGACCACACCCATGCATGCGACCACGGTTGTAGCCGTTCGAAGGGATGGACAGACCGCTTTCGCCGCCGATGGGCAAGTGACCTTCGGCGAGGTTGTGATGAAGCATACCGCGCGGAAAGTGCGCTGGCTCTATCACAACCGCGTGTTGGCGGGGATTGCAGGCTCCGCTGCAGACGCACAAGCACTGATGGATCGATTCGAGTCGAAGTTAGAGGCGTCTGGGGGCAACCTGCGCCGCGCGGCGGTGGAGTTTGCCAAAGACTGGCGCACCGATCGCGTGCTGCGCCACCTGAACGCTCTGATGGTGGTCGCCGACGCCGACACGATGCTGGTGGTCGCGGGAGATGGGAATGTGCTGGAGCCGGACGAAGGGGTGGTGGGCATCGGCTCGGGCGGTGCGTACGCGCACGCGGCGGCGCAAGCGTTGCTGAAACACACGAACCTCTCCGCCCGCGAAATCGCCGAAGAGGCGCTTCGCATCGCCGCTCGCCTCTGTATCTACACGAATGACCACATCACCGTCGAGGTGATTAAGAGCAGATGACGCGCCTTGTCCTGAGAGTGCTGTTCTACCTAACCCTGCGTGTGTTTGTGAACGGTCTGCGCCGCGCGTTCGGCAATCCTGTGCGCGCGATTCTCACCTTGCTGGTGATTAGCTCTGTGCTGTGCGGCTGGGGTGGGGCGATTCTCAGCGCGATGATGGAACCTGCGCGTGGCAGAACACCGACCCCCGAACTCCAGCCAGAGATACTTGTCGCGCGTTCGCTGGGCGTTGTGCTGATTGTCCACTGGCTGTATGTTGTGTTCACCGTGATTCCATCCGTCTTTCGCCCAGCGCAGATTCTGGTGCAGGAAAGCGATGTGCATTACCTGTTCACGACGCCGCTCAAGCCACTTACACTGTTTCGCGGACTGATTCTGGTACGGGGGCTGCTGGGTGCGCTCTTTTTTATGTTGCTGTTGGTGATCTATCTGTTGATGTTTAGTGGGGCGAACCTGCGCATGATGGCGACGACGCAGCAGCCCGCGGTCGGCGCATGGGCGGTACTGATTTACCCAGTGCTGTATCTGATGGTGTTCACGACCGCGCTTTTGGGAAGTATTGCGCTGGAAGCGATGGAAATTCCGGGACGCAGCCGACGACGCTACTGGGCGTGGGGACTCACGCTTTGGGCAGTGGCATGCGTGGGGACGGTTGGGGGGCGCATGTGGGTTATGCGGAACCAACTCGCCGAGCAAGGGTTCGGCGCTCTCATTGGGCAGGCGGTGGACTGGATGCCTGCTTATGTATTACTGTTGCCCGTGCGTGCGCTTGCGGATGCAGCGCTGGTTCTGTACAACGGTTTTACGCCCGCGCTGTGGTTCGGGATAGCGTTCTGGCTCATCGGCGTGCTGTTGGGAAACCATGCTTTGATTCGCCATCAAGACAGGCTCTACGAGGTGGGTGCGCTGCTGGCGCGGCGCGGCGCCCAAGCGCGCGCGATGCAACGCGACCCGTTCCGTGCCTATATTGAGCGCAAGGCGGAATCGGCGTCGCGTAAGCCGCTTCGCACCATGCGCTGGCTGGAGCGGTGGACGCCGCGCGGTGTGTGGGCGCTGCTCTGGCGTGACCTGCTCATCACCTGGCGCGCCAGCGGTTGGGGAAACCTGCTGACGATTGCGATAATCGGCGCAACACCGCTCGCGTTCATGGGGCTGTACAAGATAAGCGCGAACCCCGAACATGACCTGCGCATCGGGTTGCGGATTTTGTATAGCGTTGCCCAATCGATGGTGGTGTTCTTCATCGCGTTCGGGGCGTACTACAGTATGACCGATATGTTGCGTCGTGTGGAGTGGCAGAAGCCATTGCCGTTCTCGCCGCGCGCCGTGGTGGCAGTCGAATCGTTGCCGACAGTAATTTTCTTCGCGCTGGCGCAACTGATCACCGTGGCGTTCACGAGCGCTTTGTTTCCCCATGACTGGCAGTTCTGGCTAAGCGCGAGCCTTGTGGCGATTTCGTGGTGTGTTGTGTTGCAGATGGCGATGCTCTGGATCGCTCTGGTGAACCCCGACCCGTCGGACTACACCCAGCGGCTATTGACCGGGTTTCTGATGGTTCCTGCGCTGTTTCTCAGCGGCGCGCCCGGGCTGGGAATCTGGATCTTAGGCGTTGTGTTGAAGTGGAATCTGCTCGTGGCGGCGGGGTTGGCGTTCGCGACGAACCTATTTGTGGGGTTGATCTTAACGGCGGTGAACAGTGCGCTCTATGAGAACTTTAGTCCTGTGGAGTAGCATGGCGGAGGCAACGCCCCCGCCAGCCGTAGTGGGTATCCCCCCTCCTCAGTCCGCAACCTCGCCGAAGAAGGCTTCGACAGGGATCAGCCCCATCTGCGCCGCGCGCCGGAACGCTTTCACGCGGTTATTCACATTGAGTTTCTCGTAGATGTTCGCCAGATGGAAGTCCACCGTGCGCTTGCTCACAAAGAGCGCGTCCGCTACCTCTTGAGAGGAGCGTCCCTGCGCGATGAGGCTCAGCACTTCAATCTCGCGCTTCGTCAGACGTACCGGTTTGCGGTTCTGCCAGTTTCCTTGGCTCATCGTTGGTTCACCTCGTTCCGTGAGATTTCGCCGCCCGCAAGAGTACTATTCCATATTCCAGTGCGAATTTCACAGCCTCTCTGCTTCATCAGGTGATAACTTTGACTGCGATTTGGGGCAGCAGGTTCTGTGTATTGGCAGGTTTTCGCCGCTCTTTAAAGCGATAGGTAGCGATTCGGTATAATCCCTCGTGTTCGTCGACGAAGCGGTGATTGAGGTTGAGGCAGGGCATGGTGGGGACGGCTGCGTCTCGTTTCGGCGCGAGAAGTATGTTCCGCGCGGCGGACCTGACGGCGGAGACGGGGGCGACGGCGGCAGCGTCATTCTCATCGCCGACCCGAAACTCAGCACGCTGCTCGATTTTCACTATCAGCGTCGGTACCAGGCGGAGCGTGGGGGACACGGCAGCGGCAGCAACCGCAAAGGACGCAACGGGAAGTCAATCACATTGCGGGTGCCCCTCGGTACTCTAATCTACGATGCTGAGACTGGGGCACTGTTGGCGGATATGGCGCAGCCAGGGCAGAAGTTCGTTGCGGCGCGGGGAGGAAAGG
>NKPV01000260.1 GCA_002254605.1 Armatimonadetes bacterium JP3_11 | reverse complement strand
CACTGCCGAAGTTGAACAGCACGGTGAGCAGGTCGGCGTCGTCTACGATGCCGTCGCAGTTGGTATCCTCGCGGATGAAGCGCTCGGTGCTTCCAAACATGAATAGTACGCTGAGGAGGTCTGCATCGTCGACGCAGCCGTCAAGGTTCACATCGCCGTTGTGCAATTCGCAGTGCAGTAAGATAGCGATTCCCAGCCCCAACTTTTGCTGTCCCAGCCCCACCCGGCGCAGCACTTGCCCCGTGGTTGGGTCCAGCTGATAGAGCACGCCCCGATTATAGTTGCTCATCCAGTAAGTCCCGTCAGGCGCCCGTTCAATGCCAAACAACAGCCCACCGCGATCTGGTTCCGGATGAGCAAAAAGCGCACTTGCCATGCAACGAGTGCTGGTTCCCTCAGGCAGTTGAAAAGCGGTGACCTGTCGCAAGCGCGGCTGGTTCGGTCCTCGGAACACATCATCGGTACCGGCGATGACGATTGCTTCGCCTTCCTCGTCCGCCACGGTCACATCCCACACAGCCGAGAGGGCAGAGGAGCTCGCGATGCAGTGGACGATATTCGTGAGCGAATCGCCGTCGGCGCGGATTTCTGCCGCGCCGCCTATCGCTCCTGCATACAAAAACTCGCCCCTGGGATGCCAACGAATGCCATAGATGCCATCCAGGTAAACCACATTAAAATCGCCCTCGTCACGAGCAAAAGCGATAAACCGCCACTGCCCTGTGGAGAGGTCATATTCGGACATCCAGAAGGCATTATGCGAAGTGACGAGTTTGCGACCGCTGGGATGAATTGCGATTCCGTGTGGATTGGGTAAGCCGCCCGTGATCGAGCGCAGGCAGTTGCCATCGTGATCCAGCACATCGATGCGATGGTTCAGTACATTAGCCACATAGATTTCTCCTGTCTGGGGATGGATCGCGATACCGTAATAGAAGTTTTCGCGTCCGTTCGGAGGCGGCGGACAAGCGCCGAGTACCCCTGATGCCCCGCTGGGGTAGTCGTAGTACAACACCCCGCGCTGGGCGTCGCGATCGCCGACGAGCACGCGGTACTGGTAGGTTTGCGTCCACGCGCCTGCGATGAAAACAACCAGTAGCAAGCAAAGACTTCCTCTCATAGCGAACCTCCGGACGTTGGGACGGAGTGGTCGCCCCGATGT
>NKPV01000041.1 GCA_002254605.1 Armatimonadetes bacterium JP3_11 | reverse complement strand
GCCGTTCGCGCTATTGCTAATTAGTGGGTGGTTATGCAGGCTCTCTGGTGAGCCAAGCAAGCCAATCATCCAAGTCTCTACGCGCGTTGCAGGCGGCGCGGCAGGATCGATATAGATGTACAGGTCGTATCCCGCCTTGCCGTTCTCAAATAGAGAGTTCGCAATCGCCACATTCCCGCCGCCTGCCCAGTCGCGCACCATCATCGCCTTACCACCGCTGGGAGAAGCGGGAATTGCGTTCGGATTGAAGCCTGTCGCGGCGGTGTTATCGGCTTGGGTGGGGGCAATCACGCGTGGGTTGCGGTAGGAGCCTATGAACTCGGCAGGTATATTGCCCACGCTGTAGTTATCAAAGTTCAGGCACACACGGCTGGTAAGTGCAGGCAGATTGTTAGACGCTCCCGGAGTGGGACGGAAGTGCCCAAAGTCGCGCCCGTTCACATTCGTATCGTACCCATCGCGCCAGCGACCAATCGTCATAAAGGCGTCGTCTGTGGTTGCGCTTTCCTCCAGACTCTGGTAGTTGCCCCACAGCCCGCCGCCCAACTGCGGAATGATGTCGGCAGGTGCCCAATTGGCAAGGGGCGACTTATTCACTTCGTACGCCACGGCGTCTACTACCGTGCGCGTCTCGCCCGAAATAATCAACGCAATCCACTCGTTATCGTTCTCAAGCACACCTGCGGAACCTGGGTTGATCAGTTGGTTCACACAGCCGCCGCAGCGTGTGTTCAAGGTTGGTGTGCCAATCACATAGAACTGTCCCGGTTGCAGGATAACCGTGCGGTCGGGGATGCCGTCGCCGTCATCGTCGCCAATCACGAAATCGGGGTTGTTGTCGCCCGTGAGTTGGTCGCCGCAGTTCACAATCCAGCCAGTGATGTCTACAGGCACGGTGTCTGCGTTGTAGAGCTCGATAAACTCGAGGTCATCAGTGCCCGTGTCGTCGTAGGCAAACTCGTTAATCACGACACGCGGTTGCGCCAGTGCCAGCCCGCTTGCAAAGGCAAGCGCGAGAGTAAACCCAAAGAATCGCTTCATCGCCATAAGCCTCCTTTCGTTGGTGTGTGAGGGTGACCTCACTGCACAGAATTATACCACGCCTTTTCTCAAATCCACCAGTTATCAGGCATCTGAGACCCTATGCGCGTTCCAGTCGCGGGTTGCAGGCAAGGAATGCGCTGTTGCTGCACAGCACATCCCCCCGCTCCCACGCGGTGGGAGAGGGGCACGGGGTGAGGGCATCCTAATTTTTCGAACACCCTCTGAGCAGGGTAGAATTGCAGGGTATGCGTTGGTTGGTCGCGGTTTTGGTCGGTTGCGGAATCGTCTTGCATGGGCTACCCCAGCAGCAAGGGGGGCAGGTGCAGTTCGGGCGCGTGAAAATCAACTATACTACTCTGGTCTCCGTGCGGCGGCTGAAGGATGAATTAATCACCATTGAGGTGCGTGGTCGGCGCGATGTTCCCGTGCGACTGGAATCGCCTGACCAGTATCTCACGCTCCATTGCGCGTCTCTGAAAGCCACTTTGGCGCCGAACGAACGCAACCAACTCGTCGTGCGCGATGCTGAAGCGACGGGTGAGGTTTCTTTCCGCTACGATCGTTCCAAGCCGCTCAGCCGTTTGGACGGCGTCGCTCGACGCGCGGTTTTCGATGCCCAGCGACAGATCCTGACCTTGGAAGGCGATGTGTCGTTAGACGGTGAAGATGAGTTCTATCGCATGCGCTGGCGCAACAACGCGCGGATCACCCTTTACCTTGAAGAAGAGGCGCAGCGCGTGGAGGCGCAGTCCCAAGAGCGCGAGGGCAAGCCCATCGGCGAGATGATTCTGGAGCCGAAGGAACGCAAACCGTGACGCGCCCGCGCCAAGCACACTTTCGGGTATCCTAATACCAAACGCGAAGGCGGATAGGAGGCAGACTATGCGAAACACCTTAGAGACCCTCAGGCAGTTCAAATCGGAACGGTATCTTACTACAACTTTGTATCTCAGCATGACCCCTGAAGATCGGGCAGCCCGTCCGCCAAAGTACCGCATTCGGCTCAAAACCCTCATCAACCAGTTGAGCCACTGGCTGGACGATCACCCGATTTCGGCAGAGGCGCGTGAGTCGGTACGAGAAGACTTCCGCAAACTTGAAGATTTTGTGGAAGAGCCTTCTAATTTGGTGGGAGAGAACTCCCTGCCTGTACGCGGGTTGGCAGCGTTCGTCTGCTCGGGTGAGGGGCTGTTCCAGACCGTACTGCTGCCTTATGTGGAACGCAATACTCTCGTGGTGGATCAGACCCCTTATGTACGTCGATTGTTCGCAGTGGAAGCCGACTTCGGGGTGAACCTGGTCGTGGTGTTCGACAACCGCGACGCCTATTTTTATCAGATTGATATTCATGGCATTCAATCGCTGGATGCGTTCAGCTTCGTCCGTGACCGCGAGGTGCTGCCGCCGGGCGTGCATGGCGTGCGCACACCGAGCGGCTTGACGGCGCAACATGGGATGGGCGAGCGGAATGTGCAGATGCTCAAGCAACATGAGCAGCATCAGCACCTACGCAAGATTGCTGAGACGATTCGGGAGTTGCGCCGTGCGCACCCGTTTGATCGTTTGATAATTGCGGCGCCCGACGAGCTGGCAAACGCGTTTCCGAGTTATTTGCACGACTATGTGCGCCGCGCCTATGCGGGCAGGATTCAAGCACACGACAAGATGCCCATCAACCAAATTTACGAGCGCGTGTTGGATCGGCTTCAGGAGCTCGATCGCGAGCAAGAGGCGCAGCTCCTTCAGGAGTTGTACGAGACGCCGACGATGAAAGCGATTGGGTTGCCTGCGGTGCTGCGTGCGCTCGAGTGGGGCAATGTGCGGGTGTTGCTGTACGATACCGAGTTTACGCATCCGGGGGTGGTGTTTTATCCCTCGGGTGTAATCGGTCTTACGCTCGACGATGCACCCGACGGCGCGGTTTCCGTCTGGCAGATGCCCGATATTGTGGACACTGTGCTGGAGCGCGCCTTGGAACAGGGTGCACAGGTGGAAACCGTGCATGGCGACGCCCGTGAACAGATTCAAGGCGTCAGCGCGCTGCTTCGGTATTCGATGTGAGGCGGTTTTGGGCGCGACGGCGTCGTTGGCGTCGCGCGGTGTTCAAAACCGCCGTCGGCGCGTGGGTTTAGGCGGCTCGGGAAGTTGGTTCGACAGCCAGCGAATTGCGCCAAATACAGCGCCTCCTCCCAGCACTAAAAACGCGCCAAATAACGCAAAGCCACGCCAGAGCGGGCGCCCGCTCCCATTCGGATTGCGTGAGGCTTCCTGGATGACCTGCGCTCCATCAATTGCGGGTGCGATGCTCGTCGTGCCTTGCATCGCGCCATCCGAACCGACAACCAGCGTCTCGGGCACGCCTCCAGGCGCATTGCGTGTCACGGCTTCCTCCACCACGCTGGGCGTGTCGCCTTTCGGCGCAACCACTTCTGGCGACGCCTCAACAGGGGGTGCGTTCTGGTACTCTTTCCACCAGTCGGGGCGCTCGTTTGGACTGCGCCCCTCGGTTCCGATACTCCAACTAAGCGACAGTAAGGCGATGCACAATATCCCCAATATCCCTGGTTTCATGGTTTCACTCCCCAAATTCCTGTGGTTTGGATATAGCTGTTCGTGCAATCTTAGCGTGTTTTCTGCCACGCGAGGCGCATGACGCTTGCCACACGCGGCAACTCGATGTTAATAAGCGGCTGGTCGTCGAGGCTGCGCTCACGGATGCGCCAGTCGTAATTGAAGCGCAGCGGCAGACTATACAACACCATCGCCTCGTCTTTGGCGATAATCGTGCCGTTGACCGTTAAGCCACGTCCATCGGTCGCTAAGTTGCCTCCCCCGACGAAGTTCGTGAACATGATGGCGTCGATGCGCGAGATACCTTTCTCGTCATCTTCGATTATGCCATTCTGGTTGATATCGATCTGGAGGGAGAGTCGCTCGATTTCGTTTTGTCCTGCGTCGCCGTAAGCCGATTGATAGCGCATACGCCCCGTGCTATCCGTTTGTCGCGCGTCGAACGGGGGAATCCAGTTGCCGTTTTCATCATAGCGCCCTCGGGTAAAAGGCGGCGTCATATAGTGTAGGGGATAGGGATTACCGAATCGTTTGGTGTTCCCCATCATGATACTGCCGCGCGCCGCCAGACCAAGCGCGTCTTTACGCTCATTCAGGCTCAAAACCGTGTTCAGCACGCTACCCCGAAAATCGGGCGGGTTTTTGTAGATGATATCTCCCACGATGTGCACATTCCGCCCTGCGTAAATCGTGCCTTGACCCTCGATATAACCGCGTATTACCACATCTTGAGTAACTGTAATCGGTCCGTGAATGCGGATTGGGCGATTTTGATAGCCAATCAGCGCGACACTGCCGTTAATCACGCCGTTCGTATCCACGCGCACATAACGGTTCTGCTGCGGGTCCCACACCTCGATATAGGCAGGTTGGTTATAGTTCGGGTTTGGCAACCCATCCGAGTAGGTTGCTTTGGGGTTGCGCCATGTCCGCGAGAGATTGATGTAGTAGTTTAAGTCGTTCAGGTCAGGCAGCACCAATTCGCTGGTGGGGCGCGTGTCCAGTGTTTGGTTGTTGAAGTTGCGCGTGCCGTTCACATCCGCCAGCACCGCGCCGAACGGCGAGCCGTTCACCATCTGCCCTTGCGCATTGTACACATAGTCGCGCCATAAGTTGAAGGTGCTGCTTCCGATAGCGCCGTGAATAGCGCTATTATAGACTTGACGCATCCACGGGTCGGTCAGAGCGCGTGTCGCATATTCGGTATTGCTCCACTGGCGCGGGGTTTGGAAACCGCCAGGGAGAATAACGCGTCCTTGTGCGCGGGGGCTCAGTTTTTCATTGGGGGAGGCGATAATCGAACCGTTGAACACCGGCGGTCCGCCGGAACCGTACCGAAACTCGAAATCGCCGTTGGAGCGTGAGTCGCCGTTCATCACCAATTGCTCGCCGCTGAAGCCGTACATCCAGCCATAGTTGTTCACGAAGTAGGCGTAGTCGAACACAGCGGAGCGTGTGAGCGCAAGGTCAAAGGTCTGGTCAATCACTTGGCGCGGCTCGCGGGCGTCTAATTGTCCGTTTCCGTTCCGATCGATCCAGCCAACGGAGCGCACGGTGATACGGCGTGTATAGCTATCGGGCTGCGTGTAGCCGATTACGGACGCCGTGTAGTTGCCGACGCCTGCGAAGACGCCCGTGCGCACCCAGCGCGGGCTGGTGGGGCTGGCGCCGTTGAGCGCACTGTGTAAGGCGTCGAAGCGTTGCGCGATTTTGAACTGTCGCCAGAGGTCTTGCGTAATTGCGTTGAGCCCGCCCTCCGCGAGGTTTTGCGTGGCGACCTCGCGCATGCGTGCGTTCGCCGTGCGCAAATCTTGGGTGGCGATATCTAAATACGCAATCGCTGTAATTGTCGCTATCCCACCCAAGACCAGCGTGGTGACCAAAGTACTCCCGCGTGTGCGGCGTGTGTTTTGTACTCGCATCGGAAGGCACCTCCCCGTTTAGTTCTGCACTGCGTTGCGCAGTAAAATCGTTTCCTCGTACCAGAGGTAGGGCGCGTTGGTGTCTTGTCCCTGCTGTACGCTCAGGCGAATATGAAACACCGTGACGCCGGGCGCTATCTGTTGCACGGAGAAGGGGGTATAACTCACGCCCTGTGGTGTGCGGTCTACCAAATTCGTCAATAGGATGCGCGTTTGCCCGTTCTGCGTTAGGCGCAACTGCCCCAAACTAAAGTTCACTTGCAGCTGTACGGGGTTCGCTGTGTCGGCTTGCAACGGCGTGATAAACCGCCCGTTCCCATCGCGACGCGGCAAGAGAATGGTGGCGGAGGCGTCGCTCACACTCACCGAGATTGCCTGCTGGACAATCTCGCGCACCTCGCGCAAAGCGTTATAGGTACTCCGATTCGCTGTGTTATGGTCGATCGTGCGCTCGTAGCAGCGCAGTACACTCAGCTGGGTGTTCACCAGCAGCATCAGGACGACCAGCGACAGCACGCTGGCAACCACTAATTCCAACATCATCGAGCCGCGTGCGCGGCGTGCGTTCCTACCCCTGTGCATAGTTCCTCCCCTAAACTCCCCTGTGACTTGGGCATTCTTGCCCAAGTTCCATCACGAACCTGTTCCCTGCACAGACACGACTGTCCGTACTACTTCAAGCTTGCGACGGTAGTGGCGAGTTGCACCTGTTGCCAGCGGTTGGTGCGTGGCTCTTGCCAACGCACGGTGACAATCACCGTTTTCAAGCCGATGGAAATGTTGTTGCTGGTGGTTAAGTTAATCACTTCCACCGTGCCGAAGCCGTTGCGCAGCTCGTTCGCAAGGTTCAAGGTTCCTCCCCCTGGCGTTTGCAGGCTGGTGAATCGCACTCGGAACTGATTCGTGTCGTTGAGCTCAATCGTTTGCCCGATTCCCGCGCTGATGAGTCCGTTCGCGGTGATTTGCAGGAAATCAAGGGTGCGTACTCGTTCCAGCGCCGTTTGCGCAACATTGGTGGCGAAGGTATACTGTTGCGCTCGACGTTGCATGCGCGCGGTCATCGGCGAAATCGCCGCAATGCTCAGCACCAGCAGTGCGACGATGAACACCGATACCAAAACCTCCGCGAAAGCCGACCCCCTGAGCCGTCGCATGGTTAGTTCCCGTTCCAGTCGAAGGTGTGGCCGGGCAGTCCCGTAGGGCAGGTGGGCGGCGTTCCAATCGGGTTCACGGTGTAGGGCGCCCCGCCCCCTGCAGGGCAGAACGGTTCTGCCTGCAAATAGTTGGGCACTAAATCGCTCATGTTGACGCTTGCGCCGTTGGAGGTGCGTGTGGCTAAGGCGTACATCTCTTTGGCTTGGTGAATTTGGCGCAAATTTGTGACGCAGGTGCGCGTTTGGGCGCGCGCGCGGGCGTTCATCCAACTCGGCAACGCCAATGAGACCAGGATGCCGATAATCAGGACGACGACCATTATCTCCACCAGTGTAAACCCCTGTTCCCTCGCGATTGATTTTCGCATGATAACCCCTTGGGTCGCAGCGCGCCCATGAAACGAATTCCACACCAGGGCGCAAGGTAGCCTGTTAAACTGTTCAGACTTCGAGGCGGGAGTTGTCATTTTGCCCCCTGGCAAGGAGTTCGATCTGGGGCGTCGAACACTTGTTGCATGCGTTACACAGAGCAACTCTGGCAATCGATTACACCGATTTACACGGCAATTTTGCAGCATCCGTTCCTTACTGGGCTAACCGACGGCAGTTTGCCGCGTGAGGCGTTCGAGTTTTATGTGGTGCAGGATGCTCATTATCTGCGTTACTATGCGCAGTGTTTAAGTCTTGCTGCGGCGAAGTCGCCCTGCGACGACTGGCTCACGATTTTCAACGAACACGCCCGGGCGGCGATTTTAGTGGAGCGCTCGCTGCATGAGGGCTTTTTCAAGGAGTTTGGGCTGACGCCCGAGCAGGTGTACGCCACGCCGATGGCGCCGACTTGCGTCGCCTATACGCACTATTTGCTGGCGGTGTGTTATGCGCGCCCGTTCCATGAGCTGCTGGGCGCAATTTTGCCCTGCTACTGGATTTACTGGGAGGTCGGCAAAGAGTTGGAGCAGCACGGCTCCACGAATCCGCTGTACCAGCGCTGGATTGACACTTATGCTTCCGAAGAGTTCGGGGATGTGGTGCGCGAGGTGTTGGCGATTACCGACACAACCGCCGAGACGCTCACCGAGGCGCAACGCACTGCGATGCAGTATCATTTCGTGATGACCAGCCGCTATGAGTGGCTGTTCTGGGATATGGGCTATCGTCGGGAGCAGTGGGCGGTATAGGTACCCAGGCGTGCGTTCTACAGTTTAAGGGCGGCGTCCTGCCGTTAGAGCGTGTTCGCGCAGTTCGAACGCATCGATGGTACGCGGTGGGCAAGCCGCCCCAACGGGTGAAGGGTTAGTATTTTTGTCGTAATGGCAGCGATTCCGCACTTCGCAAGGAACGACAACTCGCGAAGCGCGGGATCGCGAATTCTGTTCTGGGGCGCGAGGGGTTTAGGATGATGTATCTGTTTCGCTCTGGAGTTGTGCCAGTCGCTTATTCAGAGCAATCATTAGGCGCGACTTTTTGCGGTTGCCTGTATTCTTGTGCAGGATACCTCGCTTAACGGCTTTATCGATAAGGCTAATCGCGCGGCGCAGGGTCGCGATGCTTGCCTCTGTGTCGCCCTTCTCCGCCAGTTGTTTCACGCGCCGCGTGTAGGTATGAATTGCCGATTTGGTGGAGCGGTTGCGTAGTCGCCGCTCCTGTGATTTAATCAGTGCCTTCTTCGCAGACTTTGTATTCGGCATTGCTACTTACCTCCAGGGCTAAGATTATACCCACTCGATGCGCGTTATTGCTGCGACAGCGTGCAGGCGGTATCATGGGCTTCGATGGTAGTTGGGGAGTTGTTGGCGCAAGCGCAGGCGTGGTTGCGTGCAGCGGGGATTGACGAGGCGCGTCGCGAGGCGGAGATTCTGCTGGCGGCGTGTCTGGGTTGGGAGCGGTCGCGTGTGACAGCGTACCCGGAGCATGTGCTTACGGAGCGCCAACAACGCTGCTTTGAGTGTTGGGTGCGCCGCCGTATCCGACGCGAGCCGATCCCCTACATCACCCGACGCGCCTGGTTTTATGGGTTAGAGCTTGCAGTTGGGCGCGGCGTGCTGATTCCGCGTCCCGAAACGGAGGTGCTGGTGGAGTTGTTTTTGGAGTGGGCAGCGACGCAGAAGTTCGACGCACCGATTTTGATTGATGCAGGTGTGGGCAGTGGTGCGATTGCGATTGCCTGTTTGCAGCATGCTCCTCTGTGGAGTGGCGTGGGCGTTGATCGTAGTGGGCGTGCTTTACAGATTGCCCGGATTAATCGCCGTCGGTGGGGTTTGGAGGCGCGCTTGTTTTTGATTCGAGGCGAGTGGCTTTCGGCGTTGCGTCCGCGTGTGGCGCATGCGGTGGTGAGCAACCCACCGTATGTGCTTCCCGATGAGTGGGACACCCTCCCTCCCGAAGTTGCTCGGTACGAACCGAAGCTTGCGCTGGTTGTCTCTTCCGAAGACCCTCTGCGTCCGTACCGCCATATCGCTTTGGGTGCACGGCAGGTGCTTACGCCGTCGGGGATGCTGGCGTTCGAGACCAGCCCACGTCTTGCGCCTCTCCTCGCCGAGCAGTTGCCGCGCTGGGGCTTCAAAAATCCTCAAGTTCGGCGTGATTACAGCAACCGCGAGCGGGTGCTCTATGCGTATCTGGAATAAGCGGGTTCACTTATCGCGTGGCGCGGCGACACAGGTCGCCATATGGGCAACGGCGGCAGTGTTCACCGGGGGTAGGCTCAATCGCAGCGGCGCGTAGCCCCGCAATCGCCTGCGTCAGCAGGTTGCGTAGTCGTTGCTCTGCTAAGTTCTGCTCCCTCGCACTGAGTACGACGCAGTTGTGTGCGTCTTCGTCGTCCAAGCGTCGGAACCGTTGCGCCAGTTCCGTCGAGTAGGGCACGAAGCGGATGCGTCGCCCTGCTTTGAGCTGATCATATGCCAGCACGACCTGTGTGCGGGGCAGTATGGTGCGCACTGCATACAGGTAGAGCAGTCCTTGAATCGCCCGTCCTTCGGTGAGTTCGTTTTTGGAAGGGGCACGTCCCAACTTATAGTCCAGCACCATTGCCACTTGGCGGTCGTGGCTGAGGTCGATGCGGTCTATTACGCCGCACAATTGGATTTCCTGTCCATTGCTGAGCCGATAGACGGTGGGGCGCGGCGACTGTCGGTTATGCAACGGTTCTGAGAGGCTACGCTCGTCGTCGTCGGCTTCTGTGTCGCCGAACGCCCACTCGCATACGAAGGGTGTAACACCGAACTGCGCTTGATAGCGCGGCTCGCGCCCCCCGAAACGGCGCAGCAGTCGTTGTGCCAGCGCGTGCAACACCTGCACCTGCCATTCGGGCAAGTCGGGCGCGTTGCTCTGGAGGATTTCGCGCACTTGCTGGGTGAGTGCATCCACCCACTCTTGCGCGTTGGCGCGGGAGGGTGATTGGCGCACGGCGCGACAGAGCGCGTTGTGAGTCAGTGTGCCGACATCGCGCATGCTCAACTCGCGTTGCGGCGGGCGTAAACGCAGAGTGTAGCGAGCGAAATGCTCGAAAGGGCATCGCACCAGCGTCTCCAACTCGGTGACGCTGAATCGTCGGTTGGTGTGCCCTACGAGGGTGCGCAACGTTTCGCGTCGCAAAACGGGCGTCGGCTCAGTATAGTCAATCGGTTCACGCAGCGACTGATCGTAGGGGTGGAGACACGAGTCGCGCGCTGGGGCGATCTGCTCGACTTGGTAGAAGCGGACCTCTATGGCGTTGCCGTGGGCTGCTTTGAGCTCTTCCAAGTAGAACGAGGGGAGCGCGTCGCTTTCGTTGTTTTGGGTGCGGGAGTAGCTGAGGTGGAGTCGTTCCTGCGCTGTGTGCAGGACTCGCTGAAACAGCATTGGCTCACTCGCTTGGTAATCCGTGCGGGTGGGAAGGTAGACATGCGCGTTCTGCAATGCTTGATTGAGCGCACGGCGCTCGGCTTCGCGTAGGAACGGGTCGTCGGGATGTCGGCGTGGGAGCGTCCCCTCTAACACTTGGAGCAGAAACACGGCTCGTGTACCAATCAAATCGGCATGCTCGATCGGCACCAGTCGCACGCCCTCATCGCCCAACCGTTGGGTGAAGCGTGCGCCACTGACCAGACGCTCCAGCAGTTCAATCGCTTGGGCAGGGGTGCGTTGTCGCCATGCGGGGGTGTAGGCGTTGATTAGTTGCGTCCACTCGGTCAGGTCGGTGGCGCGTTCCGTGTTCGCATTCAAGCGCAGGATGAGCCGTTGCGCCACTTGGGGCAGGTCGGCTCCAAGCATTTGTCGCAGCGTATTCAGGTCGCGGAGCAGCCGTTGGAGTGTGGGGTCTGTGGCGTGTTGTAGGGCGCGTTCGAGCCACTGTGTGGCGGGCAGATGACGCCGCATGGCGCGGCGCAGCGTGCGCAGCGATTCTGGGTCTAATGCATGCGTGGGATGTTCCAGCCAGTGGAGCCACTCCTCGCCGACGCCGACTCCTGCCAGCAGTTGCAGCCCCTGCATCAGCCAGCGCACACGCCACGACTGCTCCAGCGCGAGCGACACCTCGCCCTGAATCGGGATTCCGTAGCGAGCGAAAATAACCTCCAGCGTCTCCAGAATCGACTCAGGTTGACGCACCAGCAGCGCAATCTCGTCCAGCGCGAAGCCTTCCTGCTGGAGGCGCAGGACTTCACGCGCGACCGTTTCCACCTCGTACAGCGGGTTTGGGGTGTCGTGAATGACGACGCGCACTGTCGGCACGATCGAGAATCCCGCCGGGGCAAGGAGCGAGGGGGTGAGCGTTTGCTCCTGAATTGGGATGCCCCACTGTATGAGCAATTGGCGCAGTTTGTCGCTGGGGGCGTATTTTTCGGGGTGAGTCGAGTCGTAGAGCAGTGCGATGCCCACTTGCGTTTTGCGATCAAGTCGGCGTAGGGCTTCCAAATCCAGCGCGGTGAGTTCTGTGAACCCTGCCAGCAGGAGCGGAGGGACACTTTCTACAGCATCCAGCGCGTCGAGTAGCATGCGCCCCGTGCGGATGGGTTCGGGTAGCCCGTGTTCCGCTAAGGCGTGCTGCCACGCTCGCCAGAGTTGCGTGAGTTCGTCGGTTTTGCGTCGCCACTCGTCTTGCAGGGCGTCGTCGTCCAGTTCGGCGAGAGCGGCGTGGTGGCTCAGCGTTGCTTGCGCTCCATTCTCCAGGAGGTCTGGCGTCAAGCCGTCCATGCTCCAGCGGTAGAAGTTCTGCGCGAGCGCTTGATGAAAGCGGGGCGAATGGCGCACTTTGCCAAAGTAGCTCTGCGGGGTTAGAATCTGTTCGCACAGTTCGCCCAGCAAGGCGATTGTTTTGGGTGTGGGCTGCGCCATGTAGGGGATACCCGTCAGATTGCGGAGGAAGCCGTGCCAGTCGTAGATTGCGTGGTCTGCTCCCCCGATGTGCCGCGCCGCGCCTGACGGTAAGAGCAGCCTGCATGAGTTGCCCAGTACTTGGCGCGACGCTTCGATGAGTGCCCGATACGGTGCGCCCAGAAAAACTTGCATCGCGTGGAATGTTAATTATACCGCGATTCGTCATCTCTCTGTTTTAGGTATCCTCATGCTATGGACTGGCGGGCGCAGTTGGACGCTTATTTCATTCCCCGTAAGGCGCGTGTGGAGGCGGCGTTAGCGCACTACTTGTCGGGCGAGCCACCGTTGCCGCGCGTTTTGCCGGAGGCGATGCGCTACGCTGCGCTGGGGGCAGGGAAACGGTTGCGTCCTATTTTGTGTATTGCGGCTGCGGAGTCGCTGGGGGGCGACGCCGAGCAGGTGATGCCCACCGCTTGTGCGCTGGAGCTTATCCATGCCTTTAGCCTCGTGCATGACGACCTGCCCGCGATGGACAACGACCGTCTGCGTCGGGGTCAGCCAACGGTCTGGGTCAAGTATGGCGAGGCGATGGCGATTCTGGCAGGCGATGCGCTGTTTGCCAAAGCGTTTGAACTCCTCGCGGAACAGGCGCGCTCCAGCCCGCCGGAGCGCGTGGTGCGCACCCTGCGCCTCATCGCCGAAGCCGCAGGCGTACAAGGCATGTGCGGCGGTCAGGTGGAAGATATCCTCAATGAGGGGCAAGCAGTCTCGGAGGCGACCCTGCGGTTCATCCACGCGCATAAGACGGGTGCGCTGATCCGTGCGTGTGTGCTTTCGGGTGCGCTGTTGATGGGTGCGGACGCAACCGCTCTCCAGTCGCTGGATGTCTACAGTCGCGCGTTGGGGTTGGCGTTCCAGATTACTGACGACATCCTTGATGAAGTTGCCCCCACCGAACAGATTGGCAAGCCTGCAGGTTCTGACCGCGCGCGGCGGAAGGCGACCTATACCGCGCTGTTTGGTGTTGAGACCGCTCGCGCCCACGCACGGCACGCGTTGCAGGAGGCACTCAACGCCCTGAACGGCTTCGACGAGCGTGCGAACCCGCTCCGCTGGTTGGCACACTATGCGGTGGAACGCGAGAATTAGCCCCTACTTCACTGCATAGCGTTGCACGGCATCCTCGTCGATTTCCACTCCCAGACCGGGCTTGCTGGGCACAGGGATGTAGCCATCGGCGTCGGGCGTAATTGGCTCGGTCAGGAAGAAATCGCGGGCGCGGACATCCCAGCCCGGCGGTTCGAAGGGGAACTCCGCCCACTCGCAGTTGGGGCATGCGCCCATCAGCTGCAAGTTCGCTGCCAGCCCGAGTCCGCTTGTCCAAGTGTGCGGCGCGATTTGCTTGCCGAACGCCTCTGCCATCGCGGCGATTTTCTTGCCCACCAAAATCCCGCCCGAAAGCGCCACATCGGGCTGCAGGATATCGAGCGCATCGCGCACCAGATACTCCCGAAATTCGTGCAGGTCTTGGTTCATCTCCCCGCTGGCGAGGGCGACGGGCGACTTTTCGCGCAAACGGCGGTAGCCTTCGTAGTCGTTTTTGTCCAACGGTTCTTCGAGCCAGCGCACCTCCAGTTCCGCCAGTTCTTCCGCCACGCGGAGTGCGGTCGGCACATCCCATTTGGGCGCAGGCGCCATCCCTGCCACGCGCCAGCCCATGTTGGCGTCGACCATGATCTCCATGTCGGGGTACTGTTCCCGGACGGCGCGGGCGACCCGCATGTCCTCACGCCAATCCCAACTATGGAAGCGCAGCTTGACCGCCCGAATCCCCATTTCACGCACTTGGGCGATATACTCCAGTCGCTGTGAGGCGTCTCGAATTTCGCCTGTGCTGGCATAGGCGCGTACCCGTTCCTGATAGCCACCCAGTAAGCGGTAGACGGGCTGTCCCAACGCCTTGCCGATGATGTCCCAGAACGCCATTTCGATCCACCACAGGCGCAGCCCCAAGAAAGTCGCCGAGCGTGCAATCTGGATTACCTCTTCGACCTGCATGGGGTCGCGCCCGAACAGGAACGGCATCAGCAACGGCTCTAATCCTGCGCCCTCGCGAGCGAACGCTACCCCTGCCGCATAGCCCTTGATACCCTCATCGGTCTCCAGGGTTAGTAGGTTCACCCGATGTGCTGTCTGGGGGTAGCCAGGCAGCCACGAGGGATAGAACGGCGTCTCCAACGGGTACTCCAGCAACTGTAGTTTGATGTTTACGATTCGCATCATTGCGCCTCCCGAAGGGAACGGATTCGCGGGCGGCGCGTGGAGTCCTGCAGATGCCCTATAGCAGCCTCTGGTACAATTGCGCTCGATGGAGTGGGATGCGCACACGCTGAAGGTGCTGGAGTTGGACTATGTGCGTCAGGAGTGGTCGAAGCGTGCCGAGACGCCGTTGGGGCGCGACGATGCGCTGGGGCGAGAGTTGAGCCGCGACGCGGCGTTGGTGAACTTGCGCTTGCAGGAGACAGACGACGCCGCGCGTCTGCTGATGCGTGAACCGCCCCCACCCCTGCGCCTGCTGGAGCCACGCCCTGCCCTCCAAAAAGCCGAGAAAGGCGGTGTTCTCAGTCCCGAAGAGCTGCTCGCTATTCAGAATCTCTTGCAAGCGTCGCGCCTTTACAAAAGCCACCTGTTGCCGCGTGCGGAACGCTACCCGCGTCTCGCTGTCTACGCCGAACGGCTCCACACTCTCAGCGCGTTGGAGAAGCATATTCGGCTGTGCATCTCCCCGGCAGGCGAGGTGCTGGACAGCGCGAGTGAGCGTTTGGCGCAACTCCGCCGCGACCAGCAACGACTCCATAAACGCATCCTTGAGGAACTCCAACGGCTCATCCAAAGCCTTGGCGGAGCGCTGCAAGAGCCACGCTACACCCTCCGTAGCGGACGCTACTGCCTGCCTGTGCGCAGCGATTCGCGGGGGCGCGTCAAAGGGATTGTTCACGACTCCAGCGCAAGTGGCGCCACCCTGTTTATTGAGCCGGAATCGTTGGTGGAGCTGGGCAACCGGCTGCGCGAACTGCAAACCGCCGAGCAGGAAGAGATTGAGGCGATCCTCTACGGTCTTTCGCGCGCTGTGGAAGCGGAAGCCAGCGCGCTGTGGGCGACTATCGACGCGCTGGCGAATCTCGACTCCATCATCGCAGCTGGCAGACTCGCGCTGGATTGGGATTGCACCATGCCCCAAATCAATACCGACGGCGTCTGGAAGCTGCGTGGGGCACGCCATCCGATGATTGCGCGCGAGGTTGTCAAGCCGATCGATATCGAACTGGGGCGCGAGTGGCTCGGCGTGCTGATTACGGGTCCCAACACGGGCGGCAAGACCGTTAGTCTGAAAACGCTGGGGCTGCTCACATTGATGAGTTTGCTGGGGCTACATATCCCCGCCAAAGAGGGTACGCACATCGCCATTCCGAACGGCATCTTCGCCGATATTGGCGACGAGCAGAGCCTGCAGCAGTCGCTTTCCACTTTTTCGGGGCATATGCGTCACATTATTCGCTATCTGGAGCAGGCAGGGCGCAACAGTTTGGTGCTGTTGGATGAGCTGGGCGCGGGCACCGACCCCACCGAGGGCGCGGCGCTGGCGCGGGCGATTCTGCAGACCCTGCTGGAACGCGAGGCGCGTGTCGTCGCCACCACACACTACGGCGAACTCAAAGCCTTCGCCTATCACCACCCGTTGCTCATCAACGCCGCGATGGAGTTCGATTTAGAGACCCTGCAGCCCACCTACCGCTTGCTGATGGGCGTACCGGGCGCGAGCCACGCCATCGAGATTGCGCGACGGCTGGGGCTATCGGAGCGCGTGGCGACCCGCGCCACCGAATCACTCGGCGCACAGGAGGTGAGCCTCTCCGAGATGATTCACGATTTAGACCGCGCCCGGCGCGCCGCCGAGCAAGCCGAAATGGAATGGCGCACCAAACTCGCCGAACTCACCCAGAAAGAAGCTCGCCTGAACGAGGAACGCGCCGCACTGGAACAGGAGAAGCGCACTGTAAAGCAACGCCTCCAACACGAGATGGAAGCGTATCTGGCGCAACTCCGCGCGGAAGCGGAGCAAATCCTGCGCCAGCTGCGTCAAGCCCCACGCGAGAGCAAGCAAACCGCCCAACTGCAACAACAACTCGCAGCCCTCATGGATAAAGCCCGCGCCGCGCAGTCCGTAGAAGCCCTAAGCAAACCCTCTCATGAAGCAACCACCCGATGGGAAGTCGGCATGCGGGTGCGCATCCGCAGTCTCGGACAGACGGGCACGCTGGCAGAATTGCCCAACGGCGATCAGGCGCAGGTCTATGTGGGCAAGTTGCGTATTCCCGTTGCCCTTAGCGACCTTGAGGTGCTGGAAACGCCTGCTACACCCAAGCCTACGGTGCGCGTGAGCAAGCCGCGCCCCGCTGCGCCCGTGCCGTTGGAGTTAGACCTGCACGGGATGCGCGTGGAGGAGGCGCAGCCCATGCTGGAAAAGTATCTCGATGATGCGATTCTGGCAGGCTACGACAGTGTCCGCATCCAGCACGGCAAGGGCACAGGGGCGCTACGCCAGATGGTCTGGGACTATCTTAAGACTCACCCACAGGTGCGCAGCTATCACCACCCGTCCCATACTGAAGGCGGCGCGGGCGTGACCGTCGTACTGTTCAAAAAGCGTTCCTAACGCCCCGCAGGGCGAGCGCGTCAGTTCCGCAGCGGCTTACCTGTCTCCAGCATGTGCCGAATGCGTTCGGCGGTTTTTTCGGTCTGGCAGAGTTCGATAAACACTTGCCGTTCGAGGGCGTGGAAATGCTCTTCGGGCATCGGGGTCGCGTCGCGCACATCGCCACCCGTCATCACATAGGCGATTTTCTCGGCGATGAGGCGGTCGTGGTCGCTAATTTGTCCTGCCTGATGCATCCAGTGGATTTCCATCATCAGGCGACTGTAGCCATTGACGCCGACTGCCAAAATTGGGGACGGCTCCGCGGGGCGATAGCCTCCACGCGAAAGCGCCAGCACATGCTGCTTCGCTTCATACAGTAGGCGGTCGATGTTCCAGCATAAGGTATCGCGCTCGCGCAGGAAGCCGAGGGAGTACGCTTCGAACGCATGCGTGCTGCGCTTGCCATAGGCGAGGGTGAGGAACGGCTGGCGCAGGTGGGGCACGGGGTCTGCCTCAGGGGGCAGGTTTTGCAAGGCGCGTCGGGTCATCAGCGTCGTGCCGCCCCCAGCCGGAATTAGCCCTACAGAGGCTTCTGGCAAGCCTAGCCCTGTATCCACATGCGCATGCACATGCACGCACGGCAGCACAACCTCCAATCCGCCCCCCAGTGCGTAGCCATGCACCGCCGCCACCACGGGCACTCCGCAGTATCGAATGCGCTGGCTCAGCCCCTGCAGCAGTTGCAATCCGCGCTCCATGCCTTGCCAGTCTTGGTGGGCAATGTACTCCAAAAACAGGTTCAGGTTGAACCCTGCGGAGAACATCCGCCCCTGATTCCCGATTACTACGCCCACATGCGTGCGCTCGGCGGTCTCCAGAAACTCCGCTACGAACTCCATCAGGCTGGGGGTTAACACATTCGCCTTCGTGCGGAACTCAATACACGCCACATCGTCGCCTAAGTCGATGACGCGACACTCTGGGGTCTGGGTAATTACTCTGCCGATATTTGCCAGCTCATCGAGTCGCACGAAGAACTGTGGAATCACTAACGGTACATAGTCGCCCTGTTCATCATGGGGTTCGAAGTAGAGTCGGCTTGCGCCGCGCGTTGCATAGAAGGTCTGTAGCCCGGCGTTGCGCAACATGCGGAGCGTAGTGGGTTCTTGGGGCAACTTCATGCGCGACAGAGCTTCGCGTCCTGCCTCGCCCAGCGCGTCCCAAGTTTCGAACACGCCGAGTTCCCAGTTATAGCCCAAGCGCATCGCCATATCGAGGGAGGGGATATCGTAAGCGACATCGGGCATCACCTCGGCGCCGTAGGCGAGCGGGAGTAGGAACGCCTCACGGAAGAACGCGCCGTACGGGTCGGGCATGTTCAGCAGCGCGGTCAGCCGCTCAGGATAGGGTGCGCGGCTTAGGTTGGAATCGATAGGCAAATTCGGTTCTATGCGTGGGCGGTACTCCAAGCTGGTATAGTCCAGTGTGAAAATCTCTTTGCCTTCGCGCTTGTAGAAGCCTGCGCCCGTCTTCTCGCCGAGTCTGCCTTGTTCGATCAGGGTGTTCCATAGCGGCGGCAGCTCCAACGATTGAATATACGGATCGTCGGGCAGGCGTTCTTTCTGGTTGCGCACGATGTTATGCGCCACATCCAGCCCCACAAGGTCGGTCAGGCGGAACACACCGCTGCGCGGTCGCCCTACCAGTGGTCCCAGCAACAGGTCTGCCTCTTCAGGGGTAATGTTGTGTTTCACGGCGCTTGCCAACGCCTGCATCATTGAGTAGATACCGATGCGCGTGGTGATGAAGCCGGGGCGGTCTTTCGCCAGCACGACGCGCTTGCCCAGCAAACGCTCTGCGAAGGTGGTGAAGCGCGTTGTGAGGTCGGGATCGGTGTCATCGGTGGGGATGAGTTCCAACAGGCGCATCACGCGCGGAGGATTGAAAAAGTGCGTTCCCAAAAAGCGGCGTCGTAGGGGTTCAGGCAGCGCGTGCGCGATTTCGGCGATGCCCAGCCCCGAAGTATTTGAACTCAGCACGGCATCGGGGTGAACATGCTGCGCCACTTCGCGCCACAGGGCACGCTTCGGCTCAATCTGTTCCACAATCGCCTCCACGACCCAGTCCGCTTGGGCGACGCAGCCCAAATCGGTTTCCACACTGCCCGGAGTAATTCGTTGAGCGTCGTCGGCTTGATAGAACACCCCCGACTTTTGTAAGCGTTCGAGGGCTTGTTGGGCGATATCGCCCTGATCGAGTAGATGCACGCGCCAGCCGATACTGGCAAGCAGCGCGGCGATGCCACTGCCCATTGTGCCCGCGCCCAACACCACAGCGTGTCCTTTCCGCAGGTTGCCGTTCACCATAGAAATGCCTCCGTTCGCAGCGAGAGTATACCTTGCGAGCGGCTCTCGTTGGGGGAGCGAGTTGGGTATCTTAGAGTCCGATGCACGCGATGGTCTTAGAGCAGGTCGGTCAGCCGTTGCAGTGGCGGGAGCTGCCGACGCCAGAACCTGGGGAACACCAGGTGCTGATTCGCGTTCGTGCTTGCGGGGTGTGCCGTACGGATGTGCATGTGGTTGATGGCGAGCTGGCGCATCCCAAGTTACCGCTGATTTTGGGGCACGAGGTGG
>NKPV01000099.1 GCA_002254605.1 Armatimonadetes bacterium JP3_11 | reverse complement strand
GCCCTACCCCACCAGCGATCCCCCCAATACCTTCTTGCGAGGCAACCAAGGACCGCATACTCTGTTCGTTCCCCGAGCAGGCGTCTGGCGGCTTGCTACCGATCCCGACTCTCAAAACGAAGTGTTCACGGTGCAGTGCGGCGTGCTGGATGAATCGTTAGATAGTCAGCGTCGCTTCAACTGCTATGTCGGGCTTCAGGTGGAGCCGCCTGGGGCGTGGGTCTGCGGTGCATTACCGGGCACGGACTTGAATTTGGATTACTTCCTTGAGCATAACGGTCAGACCTATGAAGCGTACCAGCTGCAAGGAGGCGTCCCTGCGACCTTCGCGTTGCAGTTGGGCGGCGATGCGGCGGGCATTTTGGTGCAAGGTACCATCACCATCAACGGCTACATGGGCAGCTACGCGGGCAAACAGGCGACCATCAAAGTGAAGCAGGGTACGACCATCAATACCTATACCGCCACGCTGGCTGCGAACGGGAGCTACGCCATCCGCGTGGACGAGACAGGCAACGCCGAGGTGCTGGCGCAGCTCACCCCCGGGCTTGCCAAGAAGGTCAGCCTGAACCTGAGCGGCACAGTGAACCAGAACTTCACCCTCACCAACGGCGATGTGAACGGCGATAATGTGGTAGACGACGCCGACCTGCTGCAGGTGCTGTTCCACTTTGGTGGGAGCGACGCCGCCTCCGATGTGAACGGCGATAATGTGGTGGACGACGCCGACCTGCTGATAGTGCTGTTCAACTTCGGCAGCGTGGGGGATAGCTTCTAAACCCCGCAACTCGGAGGCTCCGCCCTTACAGGGCGGAACCTCCACGACGAACCCTTGCTGGACATCCGCCGCTGGGCAAGCGGTATATTAACCACGATGCGTGTCCCGATAGGTGGTTTCGGGTTGGGTTTGGCGGTGTTGGGTGGGTGCGCCGTGCGCAAGGAGACGATTCCTGAGGGGCGCACCGTGCTGCGCGTGTGGAGCATGTGGGCGGGCGACGAGGAAAAGGTGTTTCAAGGCGTCGTCGACCACTACAATCGCGTTCAGGACAAGGTCTATCTGGTGAACTTGGGCGCAGTGGAAGACACGAAGATTTTGCGTGCGGTGGTCGCGGGCGCGCCGCCAGACTTTTTCACCCTGCGCGAGCCGGGCTACCTTGCGCCGTTAGCCGCCAATAACGCACTGCTGCCCTTAGATGACTGGTTCCGCGAGTCGGGGCTGCGGGAGGCGGACTTCGTGCCTGCAGCGTTGGAACAGGGGCGCTACAACGGCAAACTCTACTCGATGCCCTACCTGCTGGACGCGCAGGCGTTGTTTTACAACCCTGACCATTTTAGGCGGGCGGGGATCCCCCCGAACCAGCCGCCGCGCACGCTGGAGCAGATGCTGGACTATGCGCGACGGCTCACGGTCCAGTCGCCTTCAGGCGCAATCCAGACGCTGGGGATGCGCCCACCCGATTTGATTTACATCATCGGCGCGTTCGGGGGGCAGTTCGTAGACCCTGCTACGGGCATGCCCACCGCAGACCACCCTACAAACTTGGAAGCGGCGCGCTATTATCGTGCGCTGATTGAAGCGATGGGTCCCGGCAAAGAGGTACAGGCGTTCACGATGAGCTTCGGCAACGAACAGGGCACAAACAACCCCTTCTTTCTGGGCAAAATCTCGATGATGCTCAACGGGCAGTGGAACCCGTACTGGTTCCAGAAGTATGCGCCGCATGTGCCCTACGAAGTTGCGCCAGTGCCCTACCCTGCGCGCGCGCCGCACTTGAAAAAACCCACTTGGATAGGGCAGAACATGTTCTGCATCCCGCGCGAGTCGAAACATCCGCGCGAGGCGTGGGCGTTTTTCGTGTGGATGCAAAGCGAGGCGGCGCAGCTGCTCTTTGCCGAAACAATGCACGGAATCCCCAACATGCGGCGCGTGCTGAAACATCCGCAGCTGCGCACCGTACGCCGCCCTGACGAGGTCTGGAAGCGCGGCTATGCGAAGTTTTTGGACCTGGTCGACAGCCCAAACGCACGCTTTTTCCCGATTACCCCGATTGCCACACTGTATTTGCATGAACTGTATACGGCGGAAGATTACCTGCTCAGTGGGAATAAGACCCCGGAGCAGGCGTTACGCGATGTACAGCAGCGTGTGATGGCGGAGTATCGGCGCTGGGTGTAGTCTAATGCCCGCCCATCTCCACCGCCTTGTAGCCGCCGCGCGCCCGATAGTAGAAAAACTGCGCTCCGAACAGGAACACTAAGATGAGCGGCAGCACGGCGACATAGCGGAAGGTCATCGCGGCGCCATAGCGGAGCGCCTCGTCCAGCACGGCTTTCTGTTGCTGGGCGACCGGGTCGCCTGCCTCCGCCTTCCGAAAGATCTCCTGCGCTTTTTCGGGGCTATATTTGCCGTCTATCACCACCAGCGGACGCACTTCGGGGGTGAGTTTTTCGATTGTGTGGAGGTCGTAGATGCGCCCCATGCTGGGTCCCGCGACACCGGCGGCGATCATACCCGCCGCGCCCATCACCGCCAGCAGGAACTCGCCCCCGCGCGGATAGCGCTCCGAGACCACGCCCAGCATCGTGTGCCAAAAGTACGCCTTGCCAATGCCGAAGAGGGTCGCGGCGAGGAACGCCGCACCCGCCGTGAATGAGACACTCAGCAGATACAACCCCACCGCCGCAAAGACAGCACACACCGCCAGCAGCCCAATCGGGGTGAAGACCCGAGCCACAGGACCCGCCACCAGACGCAGCACGAACATCAAGCCCGATGTGTAAACCAGGAACAGAATCCCGCGAATGCCGACCGTGTCAGTCAACACCGAGCCGACCCACTGGTCAGGACCCAGCTCGGTAATCGCGGTCATACACATACAGAGGATTAGCAGCAGCACGCCAGGACGCAGGATCTGCAGAAACATCTCGCCCATGCTCACCCCCGAGGCGGCGCGTTTGGTCTGGGGGAATCGCTCGGTCCAGATCATCGCGCCATAGATGAGCGCGGGCACGATAATCGTTCCCAGGCGCACTTGCCGACGGCGAACACGGCTGGGGGTTCCGTCGCGTCTAATCGTTGCGCAGCAGGCTCCCAACAAACCACCCTACCGCCATCGCCAAGAGGGGCAGCGCGCGCATCGGATCCATCTGGAAGCGTAGCCAATCGGCGAGATCCAGCGTTCCTGTGAACAGAAGCGCCAAGTCGAACAGGCTACGGAAGCCCACATACGCCACGGCGAACGGCATTGCAGCGCTGCTCAGTTCGCCGCGTGTTATCAGCCACGCCAGTACGAAAAATATCCCATACAGCACGAACGCCGCTATCGGGTTGCCCAAACCTGCCTGGAGCAGTCCCAGGATCAGCAGGTCGCGGTAAGCCCCCAAATCTTCCAAGCGCTCGCCTAAATAGGAGACAGGCAGCCACGCTCCTATTAGAAAGAGCGCGACCGTGCTGCTCCATAGCCCCCATTCGGGGCGCCACGCCAGAAACACAAGGTTCAACACGGCAATTGTCATCGCGACGCCGAAAAACCGCTCCAACTTCGCCGTCAGGGTATAGCCCGTGTTGACCTCATACAATACTTTGACCTTCTTCGCCTCTTCAACGGCTTCGTGCAATGGGTTCGGATACATCTTTACCACCCTCCGCTGTTGGTTGCGCCTGCATTCAACCGTACGGTGTTCAGCAGTCGCTCGAATACTTTTTGGTACTCGGTCAATTGGTGCGGGGGACTGTAGGCGATCGCGTGGAGCGCCTCCGACTGCGACACGGGCAGCGTGATGAGATAGCCGCGCACAGGCATGTTGAAAAACGGTATCCAGTGGGGTAGGGTGTATTCAAAGTCGGTGCGCCATCCCATCACGCCTTGAATTTGTACACGAGTATTTTGGTTCGCTTTGAAATCGGCGTAGGCGTTGCGCAAGTTTTCCAGCTGCGCTGCGTGGACTTGGCGCAACAGCTGTATGGGGTTCGGTTCCTGGGGCGAGGCGGTGGAAGGTTCGTCGCCGCTGGTTTGAAGATCGGTTCGGCGCGTTACCAGCGCGAGTTGGATCCCTATGCGTACGCCGCGCTCGATGCGCACTGCATCTTGCAGTTGAATCGGGCTGTTGGGCTTATTCATGCCCATCTGCGTCAGCGCGTCGCGATGCGCACGGAACTCCTGGGGAATCTGCAGCGTAAATCGCCCTTGCTGTACATTCGTCCACTGACCCGTAATCACAGGGGGAGCCTGTCGCGAACTTGACAACATTATCAGGACCGCTGCTGTCCCCAGCGACGAAGCCAGCCATAGAAAGCGATACACCAATAACATACGAGTCCTCTCCTAAACGCTTAGATGGCGCGCTCCATAAATTGGGTTCCCACAGACAAGTTGTTCCACACATTTAGGTACAATACCAACGGAGGACAGCGATGATTTTTACGGGGCTTGTCGCGGTGGTTACGGGCGGCTCGAAAGGAATCGGCAAGGCGATGGCGCAGCAGTTCGCCACACGAGGCGCGAAGGTCGCCATCCTTGACATCGATTCGGAAACCGGCGAGGCGACCGTGCAGTCCATCCGCGAAGCAGGTGGAGAGGCGATCTTTCTGGATGCCGATGTAGGGAATCTCGCATCGCTCGAACAGGCAGCGCAAGAGGTCGCCCAACGGCTGGGCAGTACCGACATTCTCTGCTGCAATGCAGGCATCTATCCGCAGGCGTTCCTGGAAACGATGACCGAAGCCGACTGGGATACCGTGCATCGAGTCAACCTGAAGGGGATGTTTTTCACGATTAAGGCGTTTCTGCCCCAGCTCAAGCACTCGAAGCGCGGGCGGATTGTGTTGACCTCTTCCATCACGGGACCCATCACAGGCTTTCCGGGCTGGGCGCACTACGGCTCGACGAAAGCGGGGATGCTGGGTTTCATGCGCTCGGCGGCTATCGAGCTGGCGAAATATGGGATTACCGTAAACGCAATACTCCCGGGCAATATCGCAACCGAAGGCTTGGGCGAAATCGGCGAGGAGTATCGGCGAAAGATGGAAGCCGTGATTCCCTTCAAACGGCTGGGCGCACCCGAGGATGTCGCCTACGCTGCGCTCTTTTTCGCTTCGGAAGAGGCAGGCTATATCACAGGGCAAACGCTGATTGTCGACGGCGGGCAGGTGCTGCCTGAATCGAGCTTGGCGTTGGAAGATTTTTAATCGGGCGATTCGGCTTCTGCCAAGTACGCCTTAAGCAGCGCCCTGAAGAGCGGTCCGTGGTTGGGCACCTTCAGATGGAGGAGCTCATGCACAATGACCTCGCGTCGGAAGGGGGCAGGCTGATGCAACAGCGCGGCGTCGAAGGTCAGCCGTCCACGCGAAGAGCAGCTTGCCCACTTGCGTTTCATGGGGCGGACATGAATCTCCCGCACGCGATCGGCGACGCCGATTCGGCGCGCCCACGCCCACACCTCCGCGACCAAGATGTCGCGCGCCACCGCCTCAGCCAACGGAGAAACGGCGGGTTGCGTCATGCCACCCTCCTGAGCCAGTCCAGAATCGCGCCTGTCCATGCCACGAACTCGTCCACCTGCGCGTCGCTCAGGGCTTTGTACAGCGCTTTGCGCAGTTCGCGCTCTTGGTTCGCGCTCGTTTTCCAGTGGGGGTATTGTTGCAGCAACGGCTCCAACGCTTCAGCAACCGTTTGCGCCTTCTCGGCGGGGAGTTGCTTATGGATGCGTAGCCACCACTCGACGGCGAACGCCTTTTGGGAGAGTCGGCTCTGCTTGCGCTCCGTTTCGGCTTGTTGCAGTTGGTGCACTAACGCGTCCAGCTCCCTCAGGGCTTCCTCACTGGAGAGTTGCTGCTCCTCGAAGCGGAGACGGATGGCTTCGGCGCGCTCGCCAATCGGGATTAGATGGGGCTGCTCGTTGCCTTTGGCTTCCACCAGCCGATACAGCTCTTTGAGCAGGTTGAACACCTTCACGGTGTCGGCGCGTGGCTCCTGCAGCAGTGCAAGCAACGCGCGCGCACCGATTTCGTAGGTGGCTTTCGGCTCATGCACCGCCTGGGTCGCTGTGTGTTGTTGCACGATTTCGGCGGTTTTGCGCAGGAACGACTTCTCCACAGGCACATGCGGCTCATACGCACTCCGCAGCAGGCGATACATCTCCACCAGCCGCTGGTAATCGTCTAAGAAGGGGCGCAGGAACGGGTCGGGCGAGAGGATTTCGTAAAGCTCTTCCAGCTCGCGGAAATAGGCGTAGAACGCCTCGCGTCGCTCGCGGTTGCGGAAGTGGAGCAGGATCGCCTCCGCCGCTTTATCGCCTCCCACACCGCCCGATAGGGTCAGAAACTCCGCGCGTCCTTGCTCCATCAGTTGCTCGAATCGCTCCTTGAGCACCTCCAGCCCCTCCACAACGCCCTGCACCTCTTTGGAATCGAACGCCAGGGCGCGTTCCAGCTTGTCGAAGATGCCCACGAAGTCGACGATGAGCCCGTTGGTTTTGCGGCGTCCGTCGGCGTCTTCATAGGGGCGGTTCACACGGGCGATGGCTTGCAGCAGCACATGGTCGCGCATGGGTTTGTCCAGATACATCGCGTAGAGGATGGGCGCATCGTAGCCGGTGAGGAGCTTTTCGGTCACGATGAGGATTTCGGGCGGCTCGCCCGGCTTGCGGAAGGCTTTGCGCACCGCCGCCTCCTCCTCATCGCTCAGGTGGTAGCGTTTGAGATGCTGTGGGTCGTTATGTCCACGGCTGATGACCACGCGGCTTATCTCAGGGGACAGCCACTGATCCAGCGCATTTTTGTAGAGGCAGCACGCCTCCCGGTCCACCGCCACCAAAAACGCCTTGTAGCCCATCGGGCGGATATACTGCTGAAAGTGGTTCGCGACAAATTCCGCCACGCGTCGCACCCGCTCTGGGTTTTTCAGCATGTTCGTGAGGTTGACCGCGCGGTCTAAGACGCGGTTCAGCGCCTCGATATCGGACACGCCTTCCAGCTCCGCAACCGTCCAAAACTCGCGCTCCATCGCCTCGCGATCCACCAGGAGGTCGTTAGGCGCCATCTGGTAGTGGAGGGGGACCGTTGTGCCATCTTGGATGGAGTCGCGAATGGAGTATTTGTCCAGGTAGGGGCGACTCGCTGAGTCGCCTGCGTCGTCGCTGCCGAAGACCTTGAAAGTGCCCTTGCCGTGTGCGCTTTTATCGATGGGGGTTCCCGTGAAGCCGATGAAGGTGGCATTCGGCAGCGCGCCCATCAGGTAGTTGCCCAAATCGCCTCCCGTGGTGCGGTGGGCTTCATCCACCAGCACGAAGATGTTCGCACGCTTGTTCAGGTTCGCGTCGGCGTCGTCAAACTTGTGAATCATGGTGACGATTAAGCCCCGTGTGTCCTGACGCAGCAGCTCGCGCAAGTGGCGTTTGCTCTGCGCCACATGCACCCGCTCAAAGCCCACCGCCGCCAAGTTCTGGAACAGTTGCTGCTGCAGTTCGTTGCGGTCGACAATCATCAGCACGGTCGGGTTCTGGAAGTCGGGGTCTTCCAGCAGCCGCTTGGCGACGGCAATCATCGTGTAGGTCTTGCCCGAGCCTTGCGTGTGCCAGATAAGCCCGCGCTTTTTGCTGGGGTCTTTGGCGCGCGCCAGCACCTTCTCGGCAGCCCGCATCTGGTGGGGACGCAGGATGACCTTCGACAGCTCGCCATCCTTGCGCACGAACAGGATGTAGTTGGTGAGCATCTGCAGCACGCGCCGCGGCGCCACAAAACGCTTGACCAGCGTCTCAAAGTCTTGAGCAGCCCCCATCTCCTCGCGCCAGTTGAACAGCATCTTGCGCGACAGGTTCCAAGTGGGACCGTAGAAAAACTGCACCAAGTGGGTCAGTGCGTGGAGTTGGGCATGCGCCATCAGCTCGGGCGTTTCCTCGTGATAGCGACGGATTTGGTCAAACGCCTCGGCAATCCCTTCCGGGCGTGTGGCGGCTTTGGTCTCCACCACCAGCACAGGTATCCCGTTGACCAGAAAGACCGCATCGGCGCGGATGCGGAAGCGACCGTTGTAAAAGGCGAACTCGTCGGTGACATGGAAGGTATTGGCTTCTATATCGCGCGTGTCCAGGAGGCGCACATTGTACTCGCGCTTCTCTGCCTCCACGAAGACCGTTTTGAGACCTTTCAGGTACTCCCACGCTTCCAGGTTGCCCTCGATGGTCGGGCGCACGG
>NKPV01000207.1 GCA_002254605.1 Armatimonadetes bacterium JP3_11 | reverse complement strand
GCGCCACCCCCACGCCCATTAGTAAGTTCAGCCCCACCAGCCACCACGGCAGCGGCATATCGGGGAATTGCATCGCCTGCCCCAGCGCGACATGCTCTTGCACAATCGTAATTGGGGGCAAAATTGCCTTGCGGTATGCCATCGTCAACGCCGCCATCGGATTAATCAAGTGAGACGCCCAGAACAGCCCCTCGCGATAGGCTTCGGGAACCAGCGTCGTGTAGCGCAGCTGCTCCGAAAAGTAAATCACAGGCGTCAGGAAAAACAGCAACTGGAGCCCCACGCTCACCAGATACTTCACATCCTCATAGAACACATTCCAGCAGGCAATCAACGCGGAGAGTCCAACCAGCCAGAGCAACTGGCTCAGCATCACCAGAGGCAGCAGGAATAGCCCCCGTTGCGGCGGCGTCCCCACAAAACCGTACAGATACACAAACAGCACCCCCATCGCCAGCAGGAAGTGAATAAAATTCGAAACCACCGCCGCCAACGGCAACAGCACGCGCGGGAAATAGATCTTCTTAATCACCTGCATATACACCAGAATCGTCTGGCTGGAATCGAGCAGCGCGAACTGAAAAAAAGTCCACGGTAGGTACGCCGCCAGAATGTACGCCGAGTAGTTCGCGATACGCATCCCCATCACATACTTGAACACAAGGGTCATCACCAGCACGGTCGCCAGCGGGTTGACCAACGACCAGAAGAACCCCAGCACAGAGTTTTTATAACGCACACGCAACTCGCGAATCACCAGCGTCCGCAGCAGCTCACGGTAGGTCCACAATTCTTGCAGCAGCTCGCGCACGACGACTCTGTTCGGCGCATACTAACAGAGTCCTGTTTGTGGTAGACTCTTAGGAACTCTCTTCCTGAAGGTAGCGTAGACAGGAACGGGATATGGAGGGGAACGATGGAGCTGCTCACGGGAATGATTTGTATCGGCGCGGGAGCGCTGGGGCTGGCGATTGTATACGCCATCCTGTATAACTCATTGATCGGTAAGAAAAACCAGGTCGAGTATGCCTACAGTGGTATCGATGTGCAGCTGAAGAAGCGACACGATCTCATCCCGAACCTCGTCGCGACGGTCAAGCAATATATGGAGCATGAGCGCGGGCTGCTGGAGCGCATCACCGAGTTGCGCAGCCGTGCCCTTAGCCCGAACCTTCCCGAAAGCGAACGCTTGCAGGTCGAATCGGCACTCTCGGGCGCGTTGCGCAACCTGATGATTGCGGTGGAGAACTACCCCCAACTGCGCGCCAACGAGAACTTTATGCATCTGCAAGCCTCGCTCAACGAGATTGAGGAGCAAATCGCCGCCGCACGCCGCACCTACAACGCCGCCGTAACCGACTACAACAACGCCATCGAGATGTTCCCCACGAACCTCATCGCCTCCACGATGGGGCTGAAACGGCGCGCGGTGTTCGAAGCCGAGGAATCGGAACGCGCCACGCCAAGCGTAGCGCAACTGTTTAAGCAATGAACACCCCCTTCGCTCAGGCGCTCAGCGAACTGGAGCCGATTCTGCGCGAACTGGAGCACGACCGCGCACAGCAGGTCAGTCAGTTCGCCCAGATTACGCTTTGGAGTGTGGTCGTGGGGGGGATATTGAGCCTGATACTTGCCGTGTGGCGTGCGGGAATATGGTCGTTCGTGCCGCTGGGGATCGCGCTCATCGTAATCATCGCCACCTATGCCAGCAAAGCCGAAGCATGGCGCAAAGCGTTCAAGTGGCGCGTGATGACACGACTGGTGAAATACTTCAATCCTAATCTGGAATACCGCCCTGACGGTGCTATCTCACAGCGTGAATACGAACTCAGCATGCTCTTCCACAACTCGCCAGACCCCGACCGCTATCATGGCGAAGACCTGATAGAAGGCGTTATCGACAAAACCGACATCCGCCTCTCGGAACTGCATACCGAGTACAAACAGGTCACTTACGACAGCAAAGGACGGCGACAGGAACGCTGGATTACCATTTTTCGTGGGCTATTCATCAGTGCGGACTTCCATAAGCACTTTCACGGCATAACGCTCGTACTGCCCGACACGGAGCAGTCTTGGCTGGGTGGGTTCGGACAGTGGCTACAGAGCCTTAGCGCGAAACTGGGCAATCAGCCGGGCGAACTGGTCAAGATGGAAGACCCCGAGTTCGAACGGCTGTTCAAAGTCTTCTCCACCGACCAAATCGAGGCACGCTACATCCTAACGCCCAACATGATACGGCGTATTCTGGAGTTTCGTGCGCGGACGAACGCGCCTGTCCGCCTCTCGTTTATCGCCTCGCGCGTCTTCATCGCGATTCCCACCGCGCACAACTACTTTGAGCCGCCTTCCCTCTTCGCGCCGGTCAACCAACTGTTGGAGCCTGAGACCATCGCCCGCTATTTTGAGGAGTTGCGCTTCGCGTTGGCAGTGGTGGACGAATTGAACCTCAACACGCGCATCTGGACGAAGCAGTAATATGCCGCGCTCCCGACGGCTTTTAACATACTTTTTATGCGACTT
>NKPV01000305.1 GCA_002254605.1 Armatimonadetes bacterium JP3_11 | reverse complement strand
GTGACCCGCAACTGGACAAGGCATTAGAGGTGTTGAGCAAGGCAATTCGCGCGGAAGCGAAGTAAGCATGCACGGCGTGGGAATAAACCCCTCAGCGCCACAAATGTCGTGGACTCGCTGGCTTGCCACCAGCGAGTTCACTCAAGCCCTAATAGGGTAAAAACCCGCCGTGTCCTGACCTTTAGGGATGTTGCTGGTGCTGCTTCAATCGCGTAGCGGCTGCCTGAGCCACGCGACGAACATTAGGGTCAGGGTCGTTGGCTGCCAACCGCTCAACCTGCGACAGGTGTTGCCTTGCCTGGAGCACCGCCAGAGCGTTGGCTGCGTAGGCACGCGCCAGAGGTTCTGGGTCGTTCAGCAACTCGTTGGCTAACCTGACGACTTCACGCTGTTGGGTGGGGTCAGGCGTTTGCCATAAAGCCGTGAGCGCACGCGCTCGCAGGCGAAAGT
>NKPV01000150.1 GCA_002254605.1 Armatimonadetes bacterium JP3_11 | reverse complement strand
TTGCGCCGCGGGCGACGCCATCCCTACGAACTGCTGCCGGGCGAAGCGGTCGATTTCTGGCGCGTGGAACAAGTCGTGCCGGGGCGTCTCCTGCGCTTGCGGGCGGAGATGAAGACACCGGGCAAGGCATGGTTGGAGTTTGAAGCGGTGCCCGAAGGCAACGGTACGCGCCTGGTTCAGCGCGCACTCTTTGAACCGCGCGGACTACCGGGCGCGCTCTACTGGTACGCGCTATATCCCCTCCATCACATGATTTTCAGCGACATGGCGCACGCACTGGCGAAACGCGCCGAACAGATGAGCTAAGCGTAGTTCAGACACGGGCAGGACTATCGGTGCGACGCTTCTTCTTGCGCTTCGGTTTCGTCTCGCCCAGCGCATGGGCGCAATGGGTGCGCACCAGAGCCTCTATCACCGCGCGCTGGTCGCCGTACCATAAAAACACGCCGCGATAAGCGTTTAGGCGCGAGGGGTGCGCGAACGGACTGAGCAACACGCCCTCCTCGCCCCACACCACCCGCTTCACCTTCTCCCAGCGCATGACGCGTGGGGACCAACCGCGCTGGCGCACGCCCTCGGCATCTGCTTCATAGCGAATGGGCAGCAGGAAGTCGGCGGTGGCGCTCCAAAGCATCCAGAACGCGACCAGTCCGAAAATCCAGTGCCCCATCAGCCACGCGCCCAGCACCGGCACACCGACCAGCGCAAGCAGAATCACAGGCAATCGCTCGGGTTGCCGCTTCGCCAAATGTACCTGCCAGCGCACTCCAGTGGGTTGGTCCGCCATCGTTTGAATTGTACCGTTAATTCGCCTGCGTCGCGACCTCGCCGGTCGGTTTCTCGCGGAACAGCACGGCGAAGGCAAGCCCTGCCATCACCGTAATCACCGTCGGCACGAGGAACACACGGGTGTAGTTCGTCACGCCGTCTTCCGTGAAGTAGTCCTTCAGCCAGCCCGCGAAAAAGCCCCCGATGAGCATCCCGATACCCAGCACCGCCACATTAATTAACGCCTGCGCCGACGAGCGCACATCGCGCGGGGCAACCATGTCGGTGTAGATGAACGCCACCACGAAGAAAAACACATAGCAGAACCCGTGCAGCGCGAGCGACGCGACCGCAAGCCACACCGTCCACGGCGCGGTCTGATGGAACGCCCACGCCAACGCGAAGACAGCATAACGCGCGGGCCAGGCGAAGATGCCCAGCAACATCGTCTTGCGCACGCCCCAAATGGGCAGCACAGCAGGTAGCATAAACGCAATTGTGAAAATCTCGGCGATTTGAGCAATAGTCATCCACGAGGGCAGATTCTCGGCTGTGATTCCTACCCCACTGCCCGCCGACTGCAAAAATGGGGCGGTGAGCACATAGTACAAGGGCAACTCGGTCGCGACAATCAGAGCAATGATGAAGAAGATGCGATAGTTCGGGTCGCGCAGGAGGCTGAACGCTTTGGTGAACGCGAGCGGGTCGGTCGCCTCTTTAGCAGGCGGTGTGTGCGGAAGAGCCAGACATGCCAGCGCTGCCAGAATCGAGACGCCGCCGGCAAGCGCGAACAAATCGATGAAGCCCCACTGCAGCGAGTTGAAATTCGCACGCACGAAGGTCACTCCCCAGTTCGCCACAATCCAGCCGATGGTGCCCCACACCCGAATCGGTCCAAACTCCACTTCGGGATCTTTCAGGTTGCGAAATGCCACGGAGTTAGAGAGGGCAAGCGTGGGGGCGTAGAAGAAAGCGTAGCCGAGCATCAGCACGGTCATCGGCATCAGCTCGCGTTGGAAAGCAAGCGCGATGAGCAAGCCGCCTCCCAGCAGATGGAACAGCGCCAGCGCGCGCTGCGCAGGCATGAAACGATCCGCCACCTGACCCGCCGTGAACGGCACAATCAGGCTCATCAGCGGGAGCGCGTTATAGATCAACGCCAGCCCCTGCCCCGTGAAGCCCAACTCCTTTTCCAAGTAGGCTGACAGCGCCACCGACCATGTGCCCCAGATGGCGTATTGCAAAAACATCATCACCGCCAAAGTGGGGCGCTCGAAGAACACACGAAACGCAATCACAAACGCATTCTCTCGTCTTCGCATAAGGTTTCTCCTCGCCTGCGCTTGCTTTGATTCGAGCAGCGTTTCGGGATTCCTGCTCCCTGATGGGGTATAGTATCCTGCGTGCGCGTCGCGGTCGAGTCGGTCTATGCAGTGGTGCGGTCAATTCCACCGGGTAAAGTGATGAGCTATGGGCAAGTGGCGGCATGCTGTCCGCCGCTCACCGCAAGGCAGGTGGGACGGATTATGGCGCTTGCGTTAGCGGACGATATCCCCTGGTGGCGCGTGGTGGGAAGCGACGGGAGCTTGCGCATCCACAAGCGCGACCCGATGCTCGCCCAACTCCAGAAAGCCTATCTTCAGCAAGAGGGCGTCCAGTTCACGCCCGATGGGCGCGTGCAGATGAGCCCCCAAACAGGCAGCAGACCCAGCGACCTTTGGGAGACCCCAGGTTCACCACGGCAGGTATAATACCGCTCGATGGAACGGGCGACCTTGTTGCTGGAAATCGGTTGCGAAGAGATCCCCGCAGCCTTCATGCGGGGCGCGTTGGAGCAACTGCAGGAACGGTTGGCGGCGCTACTGAGTGAGTTGCGACTGGAACATGGCGCCCTACGCACTCTGGGTACCCCCCGACGGCTCATCGCGTTCGTTGCCGATGTCGCCCGACAGCAAACGCCTGAAGAGCGTATCGTGCGCGGTCCCGCCAAACGCGCCTGCTTCGATGCCCAAGGCAACCCCACTCAGGCGTTAATCGGGTTCGCCCGTTCGCGCGGCGTGGAGCCTCATCAAGTACAGTTTCAGGAGACCCCGCAAGGCGAGTACGCCTTCATACACGAGTACGACCCCGGTCAGCCCGCAGTGCAAGCACTGGCGGAAGCCCTGCCTAAGATGATTCTGTCAATGACCTTCCCCAAGATGCTGCGCTGGGGGCATCGGAAGATGCGATTCGCGCGCCCCCTACGCTGGATTGTGGCGATGCTGGGACACGAGGTCATCCCCTTCGAACTGGAAGGCATCCCGTCGGGGAGCCACAGCCGCGGGCACCGGTTCCTTGCCCCCGAACCGTTTGCGGTGGAATCGCCCGAACGGTTCTTGGAGCAGTTGCGCGCCGTGCATGTCATCGCGGACCCCGAAGAGCGCGCCCGGATCATCGTGGACGGCGCAAGCCGACTCGCACACAGCATCGGCGCCCACGCGGTCATCGAACCCGACCTGCTGGAAGAGAATGTGTTTCTGGTGGAGCAGCCCCACCTGTTGTTGGGTGGGTTCCCCGAGACCTTCTTGCGTCTGCCCGCGCCCGTGCTGGTCTCCGCAATGAAAAAGCACGAAAAATTCTTCCCTGTCGTGGATTCCACAGGCGCACTCTTGCCCCGTTTCATCTCGGTCTACAACAACGGCGACCCCGACAAGGTGCGCGAGGGCAACGAATGGGTGCTCGTCGCGCGGTTCAACGACGCAGCGTTCTTCTTTGAGGAAGACCGCAAGCAGCCGCTGGAGGCGTTTGTGCCTGCGCTGGGACGGATTCTGTATCAGCAGAAACTGGGGACGCTGCTGGACAAGGTACATCGGCTGGAGACGCTGATGGAACGGTTGGCGCACGCGCTGGATTGGGACGCCGACACGCGCGCTCTGGCGCAGCGCGCCGCCCTGCTGTGTAAAGCCGACCTCGCTACGCAGATGGTGATGGAGTTCCCCGACCTGCAAGGCGTCATCGGGGCAGAGTATGCGCACATGTCGCGCGAGGCGGCGCGTGTCGTGCAGGCAATCCGCGAACACTACATGCCGCGCCACGCAGGCGACCCCATCCCCGAATCGGCGTTGGGACGCGCGCTGGCGGTGCTGGATCGCATCGACGCGCTGGTGGGCTATGTGGGGCTGGGCTATCTACCGAAAGGCTCGTCCGACCCGTTCGGGCTGCGGCGCGCGGCGGCGGGTGTGGTGGAAATCCTGCAACACGAACCCGACTACCCCACGCTGGCGGAGTTAGTACAACGCGCCCACGATGTCTATCGCGAGCAACGCGCCCCCCTCAAGCCCCTCATCGCCGTGCAAGCCGACCTGCGCACCCTGTTCTACAGTCGCATCGAGGCGCTCTTGGAAGAGCAAGGCGTGCGGTACGACCTCGTGCGCGCCACGCTGGGCGCAGGTTGGGACGACTCTGTGTACGGCTTTATGCAGCGCGCGCGACTACTCCAACAGCACGCCGACACGCCCGAATTCCTGCCGCTGGTACAGACCGCTACCCGCCCTGCGAACATCCTCGCCGCCGCCGAAAAGAAGCACCTCAAAGCCGTCGCCAGTTTAGACCATGTGGACGCCACGCTGTTTGAGCATGAGACCGAGCGGGCGCTCTACGAAGCACTTATCCAGATGACGCCGCGCTTTGAGGGACTATACTACAAGCACGACTACGAAGCGATTTATCAAGAATTGCTCGCCCTCTCACCTGCCGTGAACGCGCTGTTCGACGGCGTGATGGTGATGACCGACGACGCCCCACGCCGCCAGAAC
>NKPV01000040.1 GCA_002254605.1 Armatimonadetes bacterium JP3_11 | reverse complement strand
GCACCAGCCCGAAATCGACGGCGCGTTGGTTGGGGGTGCGAGCCTAAACGCCGAAGAGTTTGAGCAAATCAGCTACTGTGCGCCAACACGGTAATGGGGTGCTGGGTCGCCAGCCAAGCGCGCTGCGCATCACGAGCCATGCATGCGTGTCGGGACAATGCCTTCACCAAAAACGCCTATTTGCCCACAAATTCCCTGCAACCCTGCAGGAATTTCACAGGACAGGACTATGATGAGAAGATGCCGATGGGCGTGAATGTGAGCGGCGGTCCGTCGGAGCCTTTGGACGCGAACATGACCTGGCTCGTCTATAACTACTCGGATCGCCTGCGCGGTGGGACGCCTGCCCAATGGACCTTCAATCCCAAATCGTTGGCGGGGGTAGCGCGCCCTGCGGAGATTATCATCTTCTTCGACGCGTTCCCCATGTGGCACGGTACCTCGAAAGCGCCGAACGGCGGTCCCATCCCCGAAAACTGGAATGTGGCGTTCGTAGATGGGCATGTGAAGAACATCCCGCATACGGTGTTTATGGATCAGCATCCATCGTTCCCGTCGGCGGGCGGGCGCACCATTCGGTTGAACCAAGACCCGTCGGCGGATAACCCGAACCTGTAGCCCTATCGTCTGGCAGGAACGCCTCCCGATGCGCCGAATCCGCCGCGCGGGAGGCGTTCCATGCATTCTATTTGGGAGAAGCTGGAACTCAAGGAGCGCGCAACGCTGCTGAGTGTATACACGGCGTCAGTGGTATTGGCAGGGCTGTTGGGCTATGGTTGGGGGCGTGGCGGAACCCCGCCCGCGTCGCAAACCGCCAGCCTGCAGGGTAGCGCTGTAGAGGTGATCGACCTAAGCAAGCCCGAATCAGCAACTCGAGTTCCCCCGACGACCGAACCAAACACCCTCCCCGAACCGCCATCTCCAACGACGCTCGCGGTGCATGTGGCAGGCGCGGTGAAACAGCCAGGGGTGTACCGCTTGCCCCCGGATAGCCGCGTGGAGGATGCTATTCGTCACGCGGGCGGCGCAACCGCTAATGCCGACCTCGATGCACTGAACCTGGCGGAAACGCTGACTGATGGGCAAAAAATCTATGTGCCCCGCAAAGGCGAAGCCCCACCGCCAACACTGGCGACAAATGCAACCCACTCCACGACACAAGCCAACCCACGCCGCGCAAAACCCACCTCAGCAGTACGCTTTCCCCTCGATCTCAACACCGCCACCGCCGAGCAACTGGAGGCAATTCCGGGCATCGGTCCCGTCTTGGCGCAACGCATCGTGGACTACCGACACACAAAAGGACGCTTCCAATCGGTGGACGAACTGCTGGAGGTGCAGGGCATCGGACAGAAACGGCTGGAGACCATGCGCCCCTATGTCGTCGTGAAATAGGGCGCGATTACTCGCCTATCACACACGCATGGGGGCGATAGCCCGCTCTCTCGGCCTCCTGTGCTGAGCGGAACCGCACCCGATTTTCGGGTTTGGGCAAGCGCGGACAATCGGGAGTGTGGTAGACTTTGGAATTCCGATTGCCAATCACGACGCCTGCGATGCGCGGTTTGGAGGGCTGCATCGCCGCTGCGGCTGAGTCTGGCGCACGGCGGGTGGAGGTGATCTGGAGTTTCTTATCCGCGCCGAGACGCATTACGATGTCGCCGTGCCAGTCGGTACGATAGACGCGCATACCTTGCAACAGCGCCAGCGTCTCGCGGTGCGGGTGTCCGTAGCGATTGCCCGCACCGACGGAAATCACCGCCACGCGCGGGTTCACACGCCCCAGAAACACCTTATCTGTACCGTTTGCCGCGCCATGATGAGAAACCTTCAACACATCGGCTTGCAATCGGGCACGCACGGCATAGAGGCGCTGACGCCCTTCGCGTTCGACATCGCCCGTGAACAGGAAACTACCGCCCGGCGCGTCGATGCGGAAGACGAGACTGTTGTTGTTTGGGTCGGAGCGCGTACCGACAAGGAGCGGCTCACGAGGCGCCAGCGCTTCCACGCGCACCCCACGGGCGGGCGTCAGTGTAAGACCAGCACGCACCTTCCGAAACACGGGACGCTTACCGTCTGGAGTGCGCGCGTTCCGCACCGCCAGCAGGAAATCGCGATAGATAGGCGACTCGTACGCCATCGCGATATCCCACACCTCGCCCACAGGAAGCGACTTGAGCACCTGAATCAACCCGCCGATGTGGTCGCTATGCGGATGGGTCGCCACAAGCCAGTCGATTTGCTTCACCCCGATTTGCCCCAGTTTTTGCACGAGCCGACGCCCCTTGTCGGTCTCGCCCCCATCGATCAGCATCGTCTTGCCGTTCGGGAACACAACGAGCGCGCTGTCGCCCTGCCCCACATCGAAAAAGACGACTTGGAGCGTATCTTTCGGAGCAGGTTCCAGCGCAACCGTGGGCGAAGCCGAGTTGGGCGTCGGCGCGGATGGCTTCGGGTCCGGCGCACAGCCGACGAGCAACAACAGTATCAGAACGATTCCGTACAAGGAGCAGCGCATACGCAACATTATACCGATGCGAATTTCAAACCGCGCAGGACGCGACGAGGATCCCTGAAACCGATGCAAGGTTAGCGATTTTCCTGACGCCGCCGCTTGATGAGCGCATCTTCCTCGGGCTGCTTGCGGAACTGATTTAAAACAGAAAGCGTCTCTTCTGACAGTTTCAGGCGCACCGCGGCGCTGTACAGAGGAAGCCCCGTCGCTTGCGGTGTCTTATCGAGGGCACCTCCATCGTTGTCTGGGGAAGTCTCTGCACTGTGTGTCCACTCAAAAAAGCGCACAGTTCGCTTAGCGGTTGTTTCGGAATGGTATAATCCCCATGAGAGGCGATAGCGCTATGTGCGGAATCACGGGCTATATTGGGTCGCGTCCAGCCCTGGAAATCGCGCTGGACACATTGAAGCGGTTGGAATATCGGGGCTACGATTCGGCGGGGGTCGCGTTTTGGGGCGGCGAGCAGCTGCAGGTCATGAAGCGGGCGGGCAAGATTCAGCAGCTGAGTGACTTGCTGAACGGCGTGGAGGCGCACGGACTGGCGGTTTCCCACACGCGCTGGGCGACGCACGGCATCCCAAACGATCCGAACGCCCACCCCCATACCGACGAGCAAGGGCGCGTCGCCGTTGTGCATAACGGCATCATCGAGAACTATCTGGAGCTCAAGCAGGAGCTGCTCGCGCGGGGGCATCAGTTCCGCTCGGAAACCGATACGGAGGTGCTGGCGCACCTGATTGAAGAGCAGTTGGGGCAAGGTTATGCCCCCGAAGAGGCGGTGCGACGCGCGTTGCAGCCCGTGCGCGGATCCTACGCAATTGCCGTGCTATTTACGGACTATCCCGATCGCGTGGTGGTCGCTCGCAACGATTCGCCGCTCGTGATCGGCTTGGGTGAGGGGGAGAACTTCATCGCGTCCGACATTCCCGCGCTGTTGCCCTACACGCGGCGCGTCATCCTGCTGGAAAACGGCGATGTAGGCGTGGTGACGCGCGATTGCGTGAATCTGATGCGTCTCGACGGCGCACCAATTGAACGCCCCCCTGTGGAAATCACCTGGTCCGCCGAAGCCGCCGAAAAGGGCGGGCACGAACATTTCATGATCAAAGAGATTCTGGAGCAGCCTGAAGCCGTGCGCGATACGCTGCGGGGCAGGCTCAAGCCCAACGGCGGTATCCAGTTCCCCGAGCTCAAACTGGAGGTGGAGGACTGGCAGAAGTTTCGGCGCATCCTGATTGTGGCGTGCGGCACCGCGTATCACGCGGGTCTCATCGGCAAGCACGCGCTGGAGCGCTGGCTGCGTCGCCCTGTGGAGGTGTACTACTCCTCCGAGTTCCGCTATGGCGACCCCATCTTGCAGCCCAACACACTGGCAGTGTTTATTAGTCAATCGGGCGAGACGGCGGACACGCTGGCGGCGCTGCGCCTGTGCCGCGAGGCGGGCTACACCACGCTCGGCATCGTGAATGTGGTGGGCAGCAGCATCGCCCGCGAGTGCGACCATGTGATCTACACGCAAGCAGGTCCCGAAATCTCCGTCGCCTCCACCAAAGCCTACAGCACCCAAGTCGCCGTGCTGTACCTGCTGGGGCTGTATCTGGCTTCCATCAACGGCACGCTGCCGATGCAGGTCTACTCGGAGGGGGTGAAGGGGCTGATGCAGATGCCCTCGCTGATTGCCCGTGCGCTGGAGACCGAGCCCCAGGTGCGCCACATCGCCGAGCAACTGTACCAGACGCCGCTTGCGTTCTATTTAGGGCGCGGTGTGGACGCCTATGTGGCGATGGAAGGCGCGCTGAAAATCAAAGAAATCGCCTATGTGCCGACCCAAGAACCCCCGGCAGGCGAGATGAAACACGGTCCGCTCGCCTTAGTGGAGCCGGGCGTGATCGCGGTCATTATCGCCACCCAAGAGCGTACGCGCGAGAAACTTCTGGGCAACCTCAAAGAGATTAAAGCGCGTCAAGGCACGGTGTTTTTGGTGACCGTTGAGGGCGACGACCTGCTGCCCCAAGAAGCCGACTACGCCGTGTTCGTGCCGAAGCCTATCCTTGAGGAACTCGCGCCGCTGACCACTATTCCCGTACTGCAACTGTTTGCGTACCATGTGGCGCGTTTGCGCGGCTGCGAAATCGACCAACCGCGCAATCTGGCAAAGAGCGTGACGGTGGAGTAGTGGGGCTAATGAGCACACCCCAGATGCTCCGTTCCTGCCTGGTAAGACGCAGGACGCCGAGGCGTAGTGCTATACTCCCTTCCTTTCCCCCGCGCCTAACAGTTCCACCTCTTCGCGTACCTTCTTGAGAGAACGTTTGACCAAAAGCCAACGCCCGCATCCAACCCCCAACAGCAGGATGACCAAATAGCCCACATAGAGCCAGTTGCCGCCAATACCCTGCCATTCACGATAGAATCCCCACCACGGATGCAAGCGCGGGAGCCAATCCGCCAACATAGATAGGAGCGGTACTCCCCCCAGCACAGCGTCCAGAAGTCGGAGCGCAAGCCTCAAGCCGAGGACCAAGCCTAAACCCGAGAACGGTACTGTCAAGCCCGCGCTCACGCTCCGTGCCAGCGATTCATACCAAACACGCTGGGTATGAGTTTGCAGCCAGCGTCGCCCAAAAAGCGATTCTTTTTGGGGATGCCAGAACGCAGCACTACCTAAGTAGGGTATCGCGGAGACTTGCGCGAGCGCCGTTATTCCCAGCCAAGTATAGACCGCCCAGAACACCCAACGCTCCCAAGCGACCCAGTGCCCCGATACCCACCCCACCACCCCGTAGAGCGCGACTGCCGTGAGCCACTGAAGTCCCCACTGCCACACCACGCCGCTCCACGGGTAGGGCAACGCACCGCGCACGGCGCCTGGGCGACGCCCCACGCCGTAGTAGCCTAAGGCGGGAGCAATCCACAGGTTGAGCAAAGCGACACCAAGCATACTCCCGAGCAGGAGATGTTCTACAGCGGCAGCGCTGCGCATCATCGTGGCAAACGGCGCCGCCGTGAGGGCAAGCAGCACCACCCAGCCTATCGTGCCCACGATGCGAGTCCATCGGTAGGCTGTATCCGACCACCACCCCCGCCACTGGGCAGCCCCCACGAGCAACCCGATTGCGGTGCTGAGGGTCAATATCAGCCCCAGCAACACCGATCCCCAATTTCCGTACCATACAAGCAGAGGGGCGGTGAACGCGGAGAACGCCCAGATAGGAAGCCCCGCCAGCCGATGCACTTCAGGGACAAAAATTGCGCCTGTCCCAAAGAGCAACCAAACAAGAAATACCCACGACCAAGAAAGATTAAGCGCCCTGCTGGTGCGTCCTATCAGGGGCGTCGCCTCGATGAGGGGCGCCAACTGTGCTTCGCGTAGAAAGAACGCATCTAAGCCGAAGCCGAAGCCATAAGACGCCAACGCTAACAGAGCGGTTCCGACCCACAACCACGGCGAGACGCCCACTAAGGCACAGAGCCACAACGCCGCCGGGGTAAGCGTGAGGAGCGATACCCCCGCCAAGGCGGTGGTCGCCAGCGCACGCCCTGCCAACACACCCAGCGGATGAAGCTCCGTGAGATAGAGGTCAGGCAAAAGATGCGTTTTATAGACATCCTGAACCATACGCAGCCCCAAAACGCCCGCAAACAGGCTTGGTAGCCCCGCAAGACACCCCATCAGACTAGCAGGCGTATACGAAGCGCTAAACAACCACTGCGCCACATGAGGCGCGAACCGCGCCAGAAGCCATCCCCCTAACGCAAGCAACCATCCCACAATCAGAATACTGAGAATGAAGACCCAAGCGCGGCGCGTGCGCACGAACCGCCGATACTCTATAAGAAACACGATCCACGCGCTGCTTACCACCATGCACCCTCCTGCGATTGCGGCTCGGGTTCCGGAGCGTTCAGCATGCGCTGCAGGCGACGCACTGCCAACGGCTCCAACATACGCCACGCACCCACCCAAAACACTGCCTGGACGATCCCCCACAGCGGATGCATAACCAAAGGCGCCAATAAGATACAACCTCCCGGAAACACGACCGACGCCCAAAACACAGGCTGGAGCGCCCAGCCCCAAATGGGCATCGAACTCAACTGCTTCGCCCCTCCCGACGCTTGAGAGATCCCCACAACCAGCGCACCACCTAACCACGCGCTGAGGAAGGCTACCGCCACTATAAGCGTAAAAATGACCATCCACAGCAGCGTCATGCGTTGCACGGCGCACAAGCCCATCAACACTTGCCACAACACTCCCATCATGGCAAGACACAGCCCTATTTGCAGGTAGACCCCTAACGCCACCCCCAGCGAACCATAGATGAGATACATAAGCGGGATGAGGAGAGGCGCGCCCCACGAAAGATAGAGCCGTAGTACTCCCCCCACAACATAGGCGGCGTATGCCCCCCGCAAGAAATCGCGCCCGTTCAGCCGCGTCAAACGCAAAAAGACGGAAGTACCGTTTGCATGCTCGCGTATCAATAGGTTCGGCAGCGAAGCGTAGACAAACGGCAAGATATTCACAAAAGCAAGCACTATTTCCAACACGAGGGTTTGACCACGCAACACACCCCACCAGCCAGACCACCACAGGGCGCCCAGCAACAGTAAACTTGCCAACGACATCCACAAAAATGCGCTTCTGTCGCCGCGCAGCCAGAACGGTTGGGGTAGGGGCGGAATACGCCAGTGTTGAGCAATGTGCGTAAATAGGGTGCGTCCTTGCTCCCAGTCCCCTCGCCGAACTGCTTGCTCGTATTGGCGTATCACGGAGCTCGTGCGCGTGTCAAAACTACGCATCAGGTCAAACAGGAACGCCCGACGCAGCAGCCACACGACCGGGTTCTCCGCGAAAAACGCACGCCACCACCGCTTTATGGAATCGATATCCATAAAGAGCGCACCTCCTGCACAGGTTTGCCCGCGATGAAAACCGAGGCGTCGCTCGGTGGTAAAGGCGTTCGAAGCCATGCGCTGAGCGTCTCAGATACTCGAAAACGCGCCTCTTGACGGGGCAAGAGCGATTCGAGATGTTGCAGCGGCGCCGATTCGCCTATTAGGAACCAGTCGTTATATAACTGCAGCGATCGGAGCGGTTCATTCGTAAGGTTGCGGAGCGTGGCGAACTGCCCTAATCGCTTCAGTTGAACCCGCGGCGGTTGTTCCACAGGACATACGAACCCGATGGCGACGCGCGTGTGGCTCTTGCAGTGGAGCTCCAGTTGGGGCGCGGCGGCGTCGCGGATGATAAGGGGGGTGAACGGCTGCACCTGAATGCTGACCACCAAGGCGTCTTCAGGGAGTGTAATTTGATGGTGCCCCGCTGGGAGATGTGTTCTCAGAGTCCCTACCTCTACAGTCGGCAGGATTGCACTTTGAAGCACCACGCGGTTGACGATAGGCTTGCTTTGTGGCAGGCGCGGCGCCAGCAGCCACACAGCCACACATGTCAGCGCGGTCAACCCAATCAACGGCTTAAACACCGTCGCCAACCGTCTCTGGCGACGCAACTGCGCACTCAGCACCCACACCCCAAGCCCATATAGCGCCAGTACCCCGATGCCGCCATCCAGTCGCTCATAGGGCATGACCCCCACAAAGCGTTCTGTGCCTGCCTCCACACGCTGTGTCAGCAACTCCGAGGGGAGACGGCTGGAAGACGCAATCGCTTGGAACATCGTGCGCAGTTCGGGGCGGGCGCGCCACCGCGCCGACCCCACATCCCCTGAAAAGAGGAGAAGCATCCCTTGACCGACCCTTCGCCAGAACAGACCGAGCTGCGGCATGTCGGGCATAAATGGAGCAAACAAGCCATCTGGCTCCGCTGTGATAAGGGAAGCGAACGGAGTCGCCCGCCAACTGGAAAACGCGCCCAGGTTAAGCACTAAAGTACCCCCGGCATTCAGCCACAAGCGCAGCGCACGCAGCTGTGCATCGTTGAGGGTCTCCGCGCCTTCGGTAAGCACCAGAATCGGTACCTCTAACAAGGCACGCCAATCGTCAGGTAAGTCGCTCGGACGCCAGTAATACACCTGCATCGGCACATTGGCTTCGCTCAACCGCAGTCGCGTCGAGAGAAAGGCGACCTGCTGATCGTTCAAAAACTCCAGCCCACCCTTAAGGTTGCCCACCACCACAATCGGGAGGTGCAGCGGCAGCAGTGTTGGCGCCTCAATGCGCTGGACTTTAGATTCGGCGTCGCGCCATTCTAAGCGGGGCGCCGTCCAACGCGGGGCATAACGATGAGCCACATCCAAACTCAGATAAAGCCGTTTGCGGGCACTGGCTGTCAGATCGAGCGGGTAGACCCACTGGTGTCCCTGTTGATCGGCGGCGATGAGCGCGCCGCTTGCGGTGCCTTGCTGCTGGATCAGCTCCACCTGGTAGGCGCCCCGATAACTGAGGGCGTCCTCGTGGATAAGAGGGCGCACTTGAATCGCTGTTTGCCCCGCGCCCCCAATCATCCCCACGAGAGTCGCTGCTATCCAGAGGTATCGCATAAGGGCGCTCCCAAATCGGTCAACGGTATCGGCTTCCTTACAGAGCGGTAGGTTGCACTCACTGCGCAACCCGAATTTCGGGGCGGTGATGGGGATTCCTGCATAGTTGTTTGAGGGTTGTTTTTGGGGGGAACCACCCAGCGAGTGTGCCACTTGGGGCGGCGGCAGGATGTTTTGTGTCAGCGAACGCCTGCACCCGCGTCGGCAGGTCGTTCGTTTTTAAACAGCCCTATATCCGCAGCGCCTCTTGCACTTTGACGACTTCTTGCACGGTGGCTTGCTTGAGCCCTTCATATTGCGTCTCGGGGATGCCCAGCGTTTGGCGCACGGTGAAGGGGAGCTCATACAGCACGGGCGCGCCGAGCGCAAAGCCTGCTTGATGCGCCAGCACATTGGCGGCGTGGACAATGCACCCCAGCGGGCACTCTTCGAAACTCACATCCTCGTGGTGGCGACGCAGTGGAATGCGCACGCTCTCAGGCAGGTTCCACTGTTCCGCTAAGAGGTCGCCCACCTCCACATGAGTGTAGCCCAGTACTTCGCGTTCGGCGTCGCTCAACGAGATAACGCGTGTCAGCGAAAGGCTAATTGCCTGATCGAGCTCGTTTGCCAGGAATCGGTCCATCACTAACCGACCAGCGTCGTGCAAGAGTCCTACAAGGAATGCCTCTTCAGGGTCGCGCCAGCCTTTGAGTTTCGCCAGCATGCGCGCGGCGGTCGCCGTTGCTAAGCTGTGTTGCCAGAACACAAGGCGGTCAAAGCGTTTGGACGCGCCGCGCACCGAGGTCATCTGTTGATAGGCTTGCCCGACGACGACCGAGCGTACCGCCGATAAACCCATGACGGAAATCGCTTGCGAGACGGTTTTGATTTTGCTCGGTGCGCCGTAGTAAGCGCTGTTGGCGGTCTTGAGCAGTTTGGATGTCAGTCCTGCGTCGCGTTCAATCAGGGCGCCAATCTGTCGCGGCGAGGCATTCGGGTTATCGACCAGTCGTAGCACCTGACTGGTCACCTGTGGTAGCATTCCCAAGCCAGGCGTCCGCGCCACTCGTATCGCCAAAGCGCTCAGTTCCATCGTTTTCGCCTCCACGGGAGTTTTTCCACAGAACGAGCGTGCGGCGTTTCCGTAGGAATACGGTGATGAAATGGGGCGCGGCGCCGACTGCTCAGTTCGCCAGCATGCCCTCTTTGGTGTCTTGCAGCATCTGATAGTGCCGCGCACGGCACTGGTTCATCAGGCGCAGGCGTTGTTCGTTGTCTACGCCTAACAGGCGCATGACCCTGCCCGCGATTTCGATAAATGTTTCAAACTCTTCGGGCACAACATCGGTGGCGCCTGCAGCGTAGAGCGGTTCGATCTCCGACATGTAGCGCGTGCGCACAATCACATACACATCGGGGTTCAACTCGCGAATGGTGCGCACGGTGTAGCGGGCACTAATGGGGTCCGACACGGCAATCACGACGGCGCGAGCGCGTTCGATGCCCGCCGCTTGCATGATTTCGGGATGCGCCGCGTCGCCATACACGACAGGAATCCCCTGTTTCTGTGCTTCGCGCACGAGCGCGCCATTCATCTCGACCACCACGAACGGTTCGTCCAATTCGCGCAGTATGCTCGCAAGGTTGCGTCCGTTCAACCCGAAGCCGACGATAATAATGTGGTCGCGGAGTTGGGGATGTGTCTCATGTTTGCCGCGCATTTGGGCGAGCCAGTGAGCGCGTTTAGTGGCGCGCGCCAGCAGTTGATAGGTGGCTGCCAGCAGAAGCGGCGTCAACAAGATGCTCAACGATGTGCCGGCGATCAGTCCATTCAGTAGGTCGGTCGGCAGCAGTTGGTTGGCTTGGCTTTGTTCCATCAATACGAACGAGAACTCCCCGATATTCGCCAACACTAACCCCGCCAGTAGCCCCACACGCAACGGACGCCGTATCACTAGCGCGACTCCCAGCACCAGCAGACACTTGAACGCCATCAGCCCGACTGTCCACAGTACCGTCTGTACCCAGGTCTGCTTTAGGTAGGGTAGATCCACCAGCATCCCCACTGAGATAAAGAACACAGCCAGGAAGCTATCCCGAAACGGGGTGATGTTCGCCGTGATTTGGTGGCTGTAGGGCGTTTCGGAGATAATCACCCCTGCCACGAACGCTCCCAGTGCAGACGACAGCCCCAGCGATTGCGTGATGTAGCTCATCAACAAGGCAATGAACAGCGAACCAAGCACGGGAATCTCGCGCGACTCGGTGGAGGTAATCCAGCGCAGCAGTGTCGGCACAATCACCCGCGCTGCCAGATAGACCCCCACCCCGCCTATCACGGTGAACACCAGCTTCGTCGCCACGGCGGCAGCTCCGCGCTCCTGCAACTGGGTCAAAAACGGCAGCACCGCCATAAAAATCGGCGCCATAATGTCTTGAAACAGCAGCACGCCCACCGCGAACCGTCCGTGCGTGCTGTCCAGCTCCTCGCGCTGCTTGAGGATTTTCACCCCGACGGCGGTACTACTGAGACTAATAATCATTCCCAACGCGATGGACTGAGCGAAATTGAAGCCCAACAGCCCCGCACCCAGCGCGCTGAAGAGAGTTGTGAGCCCCACCTGCGCAATGCCCGCCCGCAGCACATAGTGACGCAGCTGGATGAGTTTGTCGATAGAAAACTCCACACCCAGCGAGAAGAGCAGCAACGCGACGCCCAGCTCTGCCAGCAGCTTAATCGCTTCCGCCTCGCCTGCCCAGCCTAAGCCGTAAGGACCAATCAACGCGCCCGTGAGGATGAACCCCGCCACCGACGGCAGGCGCAGACGCTGGAAAAGCGCCACAATCACGATGCTGACGCCGATAACGAGGAGGATACTCTGTGCGAGGTGAGACGCATGCGTTCCTTCCGCCACAGTAGCAAATTGTACCTGAACGGATCCCTCAGAGCCGTTTTATGCGTTGAGCGCCGTCCAGACAGCCTCGTAGAGCGGTGCATATGGCATTGGTTCGACCATTATTGGCGGTTTGTGGGTCAGCGCCGCGAGGTCGGCAGCCCAGCCCGCGAGTCGGCGACGCACATGCTCGTGGTAGAGCGCGATCATCGCCTGATGGAGGGGGTTCCCTGTTTGTCGTGCCCGCATTTGCGCCGCGTCCAGCAAGTAGAGTGCGATGAGCGCGTCCGCAAGCGGTTCCACCAGTGCCTGCGGCGGTTCTGGATACGCCTGCAACGCCTCCAAGGCATGCCCCGCCAATCCACGCAGCGATTCCAGCGTCGCGTCTACGGTGTCTGTCGATGGTTCAGCGACGGGCGCAGGCGTCCAAATGCCCTTGCGCCGTGCATAGGTAAGCCGCTCCACCAGGTTGAGGCGGTTGATTTCGTTCGTGCCTTCGTAGATGCGGTTCACACGCGTATCCCGATAGAGCGCGGCGATGGGGTACTCCTCGCTGAAGCCGTAGCCTCCGTGAATTTGCAGCGCGTCGTCCACAATCTGATGCAGCGCCTCGGTCGCCGCCACTTTGATTAGGGCGCATTCCGCTGCGTAGTGCGCGGCGGCGTCGCGCCAGACCTGCTGGCGGTCTAACCCCTCGGCGCTGAACGCCTGCTCCAAATCGTCCGCCAGTCGATAGAGCGCGCTCTCCACCCCATACATCAGGGTTGCGCCCCATGCGAGCTTGCGCCAGATAAGGGGATACTCGATAATCGGATGTCCGAACTGTTTGCGTTCGGCGGCGTATGCGTGCCCGATGCGCCAAGCCTCCTTCGCGATGCCCAGTGCGGCGGCGCCGATCTTGAACCGTCCCAGATTCAGCGTATAGAGCGCGACATAAGCCCCCTCACCCTCCGCCCCAAGCCGATTATGCGCAGGCACGGCGACCTCCTCGAACACCACGCGGCATGTGGAAGAGCCGTGCAAGCCGAGTTTATGCTCCTCGCGCTCAACGAGCAGTCCTGGTCCGCGCTCGACGAGGAACGCCGTGAACCGCTCGCCATCCACCTTTGCAAAAGTCACGAACAGGTCGGCGAAGCCTGCGTTCGTAATCCAGATTTTGTTGCCCGTGAGGAAGTAGGAATCGCCTTTGCGCGTTGCGCGGGTGCGTCCTGACAGGGCATCGGAGCCTGCTTCTGGCTCGGTGAGCGCATACGCGCCAATCAACTCGCCTGTAGTCAATCGGGGCAGATAGTGTGCTTGCTGTTGGGGGCTGCCGAACAGGAGAATGGGCATGCTGCCCACGCTGGTATGCACTGCATGCGACACGGCAAATGAAGGCTGGAGCGCAGTTTTCTCGGTGATGAGCGCGGAGGTGGTTTTCGGCAGTCCCAGCCCGCCGTACTCCGACGGAATATCGATGCCCAGCAGTCCCAGCATTGCGGAGTCGATGAGGATTTCGCGCATCTGGGCGTTTTCGCCGTGTTCGAGGCGTTTAACATAAGGCATCACTTGCTCCCGTACGAATCGCTCGGTCGCTTCCGCCATCTGGCGCGATTCGGCGTCGAACTGCTCTGGCGTGAACAGCGTGGTGGGCGTCATGTGCAAAAACGCTCCCGTATGGCGCATCGTCGCTTCCATAATCCTAAGGATACCTTACCTCCCCCCTTGAATCGAAGCCTGCAAATGTGCTACAATATACGCGGGGAGAAAAGCAACCTCTGTCGCCGATAATTCGGTGCAGTGGCTCCCTGTGAAACTTTGGAGACTGTATGGAAACATTCTATAGATATGTTGTCGTCCAAACTTATGTCGGCGTGAACGCCGCGCTGGAGGGTCGAGCATGATGTGGCAACGCTTTACAGAACGCGCTCGGAAAGTGATTTTCTATGCGCAGGAGGAGGCGCAGCGGCTGGGTGAGTCTCAGGTCAGCACCGAGCACCTGCTGTTGGGGCTGGTGCGTGAGTCGGACAGCGTCGCGGCGCGGATTTTGGATCGGATGGGGGTGAGTCTCCAGCGGATTCGTAACGAGATCGAACGCTACGCTACCCGCAGTGAGGCGCGCCTTGGCGCGGAGATGCAGCTAAGCCCGCGCGCCAAGCGTGTGATTGACCTTGCCTATGACGAAGCGCGCCAACTGAACAATAACTATATCGGTACAGAACACCTGCTATTAGGCTTGATTCGCGAGGGTGAGGGACTGGCGGCGCGCGTGCTGCACAAGCTCGGCGTCGATTTAGAACGCGCCCGACGCGAAGTGATGAACCTGCAAGAGCACGAGGGGCAAACGGCGTCTTCCTCGCGTCCGCAGCGCTCGCGCACACCGACTTTGGATGAGTTTGGGCGTGACCTGACCGAGATGGCACGACAAGGCAAACTCGATCCCGTCATCGGACGCCATAACGAGGTCGAGCGTGTAATGCAAATCCTTGCGCGACGCACGAAGAATAACCCCGTCTTGGTCGGACCGCCCGGCGTGGGCAAAACCGCCATCGTCGAGGGGCTGGCGCAGCGCATCGTCAGCGGGGATGTGCCTGAACAGCTGCGCAATAAACGGCTCATCTCGCTGGACCTCGCAGGCTTGGTGGCGGGCACGAAGTACCGCGGCGAGTTTGAAGAGCGCATGAAGCGTGTGCTGGACGAGGTGCGCAAGGCGCAAGGCGATGTGATCCTGTTCATCGACGAGCTGCATACGCTCATCGGCGCAGGCGCCGCCGAGGGCGCGATCGATGCCTCGAATATTATGAAACCCGCCCTGGCGCGCGGCGAACTGCAATGCGTCGGCGCTACCACGCAGGACGAGTACCGCAAATATATCGAGCGCGACGCCGCGCTGGAACGCCGATTCCAGCCCGTGCAGGTGCGCGAACCCGCGCCCGACGAGGCGGTGCAGATCCTCAAAGGGCTGCGCGACCGCTACGAGGCGCACCACCGCGTGATCATCACCGATAGCGCGATCGAGGCGGCTGTCAAACTCTCCAGCCGCTACATCACCGACCGATTCCTGCCCGACAAGGCGATTGACCTTATCGACGAAGCCGCCTCGCGCGTGAAACTCCAGCAGACCCTGCCGCCGATGGAGCTGCGCAAGGCAAAAGGCGAACTGGAGATGCTCCAAAAAGAGATCGCCAGCGCACGCCAGCAAAACGATTTCGAACGGCTGGAAGAACTCGAAAACCGCAAGGTCGCCCTGCAAGAGCGCATCGAGTCCATGGAAGATGAGTGGGAAGCCGCCCGCCAAGAGATGACCACCCTGGTCACCGATCAAGATGTGGCGCACATCGTGCAGAGCTGGACGGGCATCCCCGTTGCCCGCCTTGTGGAGAGCGAGACGCAGAAACTGCTCCACATCGAAGAGGAGCTCCATCGGCGTGTGATTGGGCAGCACGAGGCGGTCTCCGCCGTCGCGCGCGCCCTACGCCGCGCCCGCTCCGGGCTCAAAGACCCGAAACGACCGATGGGCACCTTCATCTTCCTTGGTCCTACAGGCGTCGGCAAAACCGAACTGGCACGCGCCCTCGCCGCCTACCTGTTCGACAACGAGAACAACCTCATCCGCATCGACATGAGCGAATACATGGAGCGGTTCAATGTGTCCCGTCTGATCGGTGCGCCACCCGGCTATGTCGGCTACGAGGAAGGCGGTGTGCTGACCGAAGCCGTGCGACGCCAGCCTTACAGCGTGGTGCTGCTGGATGAGATCGAGAAGGCGCACCCCGATGTGTTCAACCTGTTGCTGCAGGTGATGGAAGACGGACGCCTGACCGACTCGCAGGGACATGTGGTCGACTTCCGCAACACGATTATCATCATGACCAGCAATGTGGGCGTGCGCTCCGTTGTGGAAGAGGCAGGCATTGGGCTGCGACGCGATAGGGCGTCTGACCCTGAAGACCCGCGCACCTACGAAGCGATGCGCAACCGCGTGCTGGAAGAGATGAAGAAACTCTTCCGCCCCGAGTTCCTGAACCGCGTGGACGAGGTGATTGTGTTCCACCCGCTCACCCGCAACGAGATTCTCCAGATTGTAGATCTCATGGTAGGGCGCGTACAAGAGCAGCTCGCGGCACACTCGATGCGCCTTGTGCTGGAGCAACCTGTGAAGGAACTGCTGGCGCAGAAGGGCTATGACCCGAACTACGGCGCGCGTCCGCTCCGCCGCGTGGTGCAGCAACTGATCGAAGACCCGCTCTCCGAGCAGCTGCTGCTGGGGCGCTTTGAGGAAGGGGACACAATTATCGCGCGTCTCAACGAGAACAACGAAATCGTGTTCGTCAAGAGCGAAGACATGCCCCCTGCCGGCGAAAGCGACCTGACGCAAGCCGTGTTGCAATAAGCGACGCTATGACCACCCCTTCTCCCACGCTCAAAGGGGGAAGGGGGTGAAATGACCCTCCGCCGTTTGAGGTACAATACCGCTACTATGCGTAAGTTTTGGCTGTGCGTCGCTGTCGCGACACTTGGGATGAGCGTGATCGCCGATCCTGCACTACCCCGCACCAACGCCCGCGATCTGCAGCAGCGCATCCAGCGCCACAAGGGAAAAGTGGTCATCGTAAACTTCTGGGCGACCTGGTGCAAACCTTGTATGGAAGAGCTGCCCGACTTAGCGCGATTCTACCAAAACTATCGCCGTCAGGGCGTGGAGATGATCGGAGTCTCTCTCGATGACATAGAGACCGCCGACCAAACCGTGCCCCCCGTGCTGCGCAAGCACAATGTGCGCTATCCCGTCATGGTCATGGCACAAGATTATGACCAGTTCGCCGACCAGTTCGACAAAGCGTGGCGCGGCGAAGTTCCTCGATTTTATCTATACGATAAGCAGGGCAAGCGTGTGAAAGCGTGGTCGGGGAAGACCAGTTATGCCACGCTGGAGCATGAAGTCAAGGCGCTGTTAGGCAAAAAGTGAGTCTCCAATCGATGCCCTTCCATAAGATGGAGGGCGTGGGCAACGATTTCGTTCTGATTGAAGCGGACGCGGCATCGGGGCGCGACTTGAGCGAACTGGCGCAACGCCTCTGCCATCGTCCGTTTGGAATCGGCGCAGACGGCTTGCTCGTGGTCGAGCGCGGCGTACGCACACCTGTGCGCATGCGCATGTTCAACCCCGATGGCACAGAAGATTTCTGCGGCAACGGCTTGCGCTGCGCAGCGCGATTCGCCTACGAGCAGGGCTATGCGAGCGCGACCGAGTTCGCTATCGAAACGCTTGGTGGGCAAGTGGTGCCTGTACAAATCCATCTCCGCGAGGGAAGCGTGGACGCGATTACGACCGTACTCCCGCCGCCGCGCTTCCACCCCCACGATATCCCTGCGCTCGCCGAGGGTGAATTGATCGAGGATTTTCCCATCACTGTTGCGGGGCACCCTCTCCGTATCGCATGTGTAAACACAGGCACAACCCACACAGTGATTTTTGGTGCGACGCTGCCCGATGATGCGCTGTTTCATGCGGTTAGCCCCCGCTTGGAAACGCATCCTATGTTTCCAGAGCGCACCAGCGTTTTGTGGGCGGTTGTGGCGTCGCGCAAGGAGATTCGAGTGCGCATCTGGGAGCGTGGGGTCGGCGAGACCTTAGGCTGTGGCAGCGGCGCGGCGGCGGTCGGTGTGTTAGCCTACCGTGCAGGCTGGACGGAGCCCGAAGTTACGGTTGTATCTGCGGGAGGCAGGTTGAAAGTCAAACCGACCGAGGATGGTATCGCACTCGTAGGGCAAGCCAATACCCTCTTTAAGGGGGTGTTTTACTTCTAAACGCAAAAGGAGGGAAGCGCATCGGATGTCTTGCCTCCCTCCCTCTCGTCATCAGACAGCCGCTTAGTGACCGCCGCCCGTTTGACCGCCTTCAGTCGCGCCAGTACCGCTGTGACCGCCTTCAGTCGCGCCAGTACCGCTCTGACCTGTAGCGGGCTGTGCAGGTTGACCTTCTGCGGGCTGTGCAGGCTGACCTTCCGGCGCGCCGCTCGTGGCGGCAGGCTGCTCACCCGAGGTCTGCTCCTGCGAGCCGCATGCGCTCAGTGCCAGAGACGCGGTCAATGCCAACAGCGACAGACCGAACATCATCCACTTCTTCATGTTAACCTCCTCTAAGTGTAATGTGCGCGAAATGCGCTATAGGTATTATACCCAGTCTGCTACCACGAATCAAGGGGGTCAGAAATTGGGCTGCATCATCTGCCCACCTTGTCCCGGTTGCCGCAGAGATCGGGATACCGGTTGTTAAAAAATATAGAGACCCGTTAGGATGGCTGAGGTGGGTACCACTGCTTCATCAAGTTTGGATACCCTCGGCAACGGCAGGTGATTAGCAACCTCTGCCCAGATTGCTGATGTAGTGTCGCCAAATCCACTCGTAAGACTTAGCTTATTTTTATTCCTCCCAGTGCAGGGCAGTCTCTATGGCTGCCCGCACTGGGATTTTAAGGATAAGATTAGCGCGGTGGTGGAGGCATCTCGCCGGGGGAGTTAGGCATCGCCTGTCCACTCCCTTGACCACCGCCTGGCGCAGTTGCCGGCGGTTGTTGCGTCTGCGGCTCCTCTACCTGCTCTTTTTGACCGCACGCCGCAAAAGTAAGCACAACCACAATCGCTATAACCAAACTCCAAAGTTTCCGAATCATCGTGTTAACCTCCAATTTAGTTGCGCACCTGGAAGTAGCGTCCCAGCGGATAGTTCGTGCCCTGATAGTTGTACTGTAGGCTGTTGTCGCGGTGCAGCATGCGATTGGGCATCCAACGCGCGTGCCCGTCGACAAACCCAACATTACCGCCTTTTCGGTGACGATTGATGTTGCGGTTGTTTTCATCAGGATCCATCCCCGTCGAACAAGCGCTACCGAACTTGGTGGTCTGCTCCGCCAGTGGCGTGAAGTACGACACGAACCATCCCTCAATCAGAAGAGCGGAATTCGCAGGGGACGCGACCCGATCCATCGTTTCACAAGCACTCCATGGACGATTGGCTGGGCAGTTATTTGGGCAAAGACTACCTGATATTGGGTCAGTCCCTTTGCATGGCACAGGAAGCCCTGCGAACATGATAGTACCGAACCAGTTCCAGTAATCGAAGTAGCCCCAAGCCATCCATGTATAGTTGGAAACCACTCTTGCGGGCGCCCCTGTACAGCCTGTCGTGTACGCTTCACGGTTGCGCGGGGCACTCGGACAGAGGAAAACATCCTGATTCTTTAGATAGGGATTAATCATCTCCATCCAGGTGATCCAGATGCCGTCGCCACGGTTATACCACAAATAATAGGGCATTTGCTCATAGTCGGTATTGTACATCTGGAAACCGGTCATCAGCTGCTTCATGTTGCTCAAACACTGAGTCTTACGTGCGTTCTCACGCGCTTCCGCAAACACAGGGAACAAAATCGCCGCCAAAATGGCGATGATCGCAATTACGACCAACAGCTCAATCAGCGTAAAGCCCTTCCGTCTGTGCATAACTGTAATAACCTCCTAAGTGAG
>NKPV01000243.1 GCA_002254605.1 Armatimonadetes bacterium JP3_11 | reverse complement strand
GCTGCAAGCCCTGCTGCAAGCCCTGCTGCAAGCCCTGCTGCAAGCCCTGCTGCAAGCCCTGCTGCAAGCCCTGCTGCAAGCCTTGTTCCAACCCTTGCTGCAAACCCTGACGCAGACCTATGCGTTCCGCCGCCGATATAAACGGCGACTGTTTCTCGCGCTTGTACTCTTCCAGCAGCTGTTCGTATTGCTGCTCAAAAATCTCAGGCAGGCTCATAATCCCCTCCAAGAGCTCATCCAAATGGACGATGGTAGACTCATTATACCCACGTTCCCGCGCCAGAATTGCCAGTTGGCGTCTCGCTTCGAGGCGCAAATCGGGACTTCCTTCGGTCTCTTGCGCCCGTAAAAATGCCAGAAACAGTAATGCACACGGACTTTCGCTCTGCTCCAGCGCGTGGGGGTCAAAATCACGCAATTTGACACTCACAAACTCAAACTGAAGTCGACAACCTGCCATCTCATAGGTGAATTGCTTCGGACGCCAACGCGGATTCCTGTCCACGAGCAGCGCAATACACACAATAGGCAAATCATATTGAAGATAAAGCCGTGCGAAGTAGCGAAACATACGCTCTGGAAAGAGTGTGTCGCGTCCTGCCTGCACCTCGATATGAATCATCACAATCTGCGCTTTGCCCGACTTGAGCTGAACGCGAATCAACATATCGACAAACAATCGCTTCCGACGCTTGGGACTGATAGGCTGCAGCTCTTTATCCAGAAACACAGGCGGTACGCTCCAATCAATCATCGCGTGCAGCGTCGGATGCAACAACCCAATAAACTCTTCTGGAAACCGTTGCGCCAACTGCTTCCACCAGGCGTCGAACAGTCCACTTTGCATGCGTTATCGATTCAAACTGCTGTGAGGATTTCCTGTTGTATCACCACGAAGCGAACAGGTATACTTCCGTTGAATGGATTACGAGATTTCTCTGGAAACCTTGCTACAGCATATTGGTGAGGAGGAGCCGTTCCCCTACGGTTCTGTAACACCGCCAATTGTGCAAACTTCGCTGTTCACCGCCCGCACATTACAAGAACGCAGCACGCTACAAGGGCGCAATGAGTTTGGCTACACCTACACGCGCGTCGACAACCCCACTGTGCGCCTCGTAGAGCAGAAAATTGCGGCGCTGGAAGGCACGGAGGAGGCTCTTTGTTTCGGCTCGGGCATGGCGGCGATTGCAACGGCGATTCTCACTTTTTTAGAAAACGGATCGCACGGGATCTGCGTCGCAAATGCCTATACACCGACGCGCGTGCTCCTGGAGTCGTTGCTTGTGCGCTTCGGCGTGCAGGTGACTTTCGTGTCGGGCGAATGCATCGAGGAATTTGAGCAGGCGATGACGCCCCATACGCGCCTCATCTACTTGGAAAGTCCTTCCAGCCTCTATTTCCGCTTGCAGGATTTACGCGCCGTGAGCCAGCTGGCGCAAGCGCACGGGATTATCACGCTGTGCGATAACAGTTGGGCGACGCCGATTTTTCAGAACCCACACGCGCTGGGGGTCGATATTGTGCTGCATAGCGCCAGCAAATTTCTGGGAGGTCACAGCGACCTACTGGCGGGCGTCGTCGCTGGGCGTAAAGAGCATCTTGAGGAAGTTCGACGCACCCGCGAACTGCTGGGGGGCGTCTTAGACCCTCTGGC
>NKPV01000344.1 GCA_002254605.1 Armatimonadetes bacterium JP3_11 | reverse complement strand
CGCCGACTCGTTCGAGGGCATCGATATCGCCTTCTTTTCGGCGGGTGGAGCGCGCAGTAAGGAGTTCGCGCCCCGCGCGGTTCAGGCAGGCGCCGTCGTAATCGATAATTCCTCGGCGTTCCGCATGGATCCCGAAACCCTGCTGGTCATCCCGGAGATCAATCCCGAAGCCATCGCGCAGCATCGGGGGATTATCGCGAACCCGAACTGCTCCACGATTATCATGCTGATGGCGTTGGAGCCGTTGCGTCGT
>NKPV01000204.1 GCA_002254605.1 Armatimonadetes bacterium JP3_11 | reverse complement strand
GCGGGATTCAGGATGTTGAGCAGTTGATGGCGCTTCAGGTAGTCGCGTTGCAGAGTGGGTCTCTTGCAGTCTTTCGGGAACGCCTCAAGGAGGTGCTTGAGATAGCGCAACAGCAGGAACCGCCGTCTAACGCGCAGTCATAGCACTATTTTTGGGCGAGCTGGTTTAGCGGCTTCAGTTGCGCTATCCGCGCGTCGTATTGTGTACTATCGTCGTACACCACTAAGAGGTTCGTGAGCTTGCGTCGGGGCAACACCTTTACCTGACGACGATAGTAGAGGCAGCTCGAGCCGCCGCCATCCAATGCAATTGCGTCGGTTGCACCCAGCGCGCGCATAATCCACGCTAAACGGCGCAGTGAGATAGGGCGCTCCACGGTCACCATCAGCAATTTATTCTGTTTTGTGACCCCGACGGCCACGCGTCGGCTATTGGCATAGACGCGCCTGTCGCGAAAGCCTTCGCCTTGCGGATAGAGCGAAACCCGACCCTTCTGCAGCAAGCGCGGTCCTGCCCCCAACACCAGGCGATAGTCGCTCCAGTTGTGCTGGCGATGGAGTTGCTGCCGTATGAAGTGCACTTGGTTATCGTAGGTGATGCAGAGCGCGGTGCCGACGCCCCCGAAATGCACGCGCTCACCCTCAATCACGATATCGCCCACGGGCAGCTTCGTGCGGGTGCTGAAATAAGTTCCTGTAACCGCGGCTGTGGGGCGCGAACGCGCCAACAAATCCCAAATCGACTCGTCCTTACCTAACTGTCGTGCCGTAACGACACTCACCCGCACATTTGGATTGTTAAGGTCAGCGACTACATAGCGCACTGGTACGCCCCCCACCTTGCGATACATTAGCTGTACGGAATCGCTCGTCATCGGTTTTGGCTTCGGAGGCGCGGCGGCATGCGCCGACAAAAAGCTCGGCTCCTGCCAGTAGCCCTGATAGAGCAGTGAACCCGAAAGACAGAGTAATAGTATCCCCAATCGCACTTGATTCCACCTACCCGTTTGGACAGCCCGGAATGTCGCAAGGTTGCGGCAGTTCCTGATTTTATATACGCAACTTTCGGGGATTTCCTGCCTGCGAATTCTGCGAGTTTGTACCACAAGGTATACTCTAAGCGTATTGACTCTTTGTTTCTACGGACTATGGAGGCAAAACCCTATGGCATATCGTGATTTCCAAGAGTTTCTGCTACGCCTTGAGCAGGAGAACGAACTCAAGCGCATTCACTATCCGTTGGATCCCTACCTTGAGATTACCGAGGTCGCCGATCGGGTGATGAAGTCGGGAGGACCTGCCCTGCTGATTGAGCGTCCCAAGGGCTACGACATTGCGGTCGCCATCAACACGATGGGGTCTAAACGGCGGATGAGCCTCGCGCTGGGTGTGGATGATTATGAAACGATAGCCCAAGAGATTGCTGCCCTTACTCAACCAGAGCTGCCGCAGATGGAGGGCGGACTACTGGGTAAGCTGCGTGCGCTCCCCGAATTGATGCCTCAACTCGGCAGGTTGTTGCAAGTCGCGCGTAGTGTGCCGCCCACCACGGTCAAAGAGGGCGTCTCACAAGAGGTGGTCAAAACAGGCGACCAGATAGACCTGTTTGAGCTCCCCATTTTGCATTGCTGGCCCAAGGATGGAGGACGCTACATCACGCTGCCACTTGTGTTCACGCATGACCCCAACACGGGCAAGCGGAATGTGGGGATGTATCGGATTCAGGTATTGGATAAGCGCACTACTGGCATGCACTGGCAGATTCACAAAGTGGGCGCGGAGCATCACCAGCATGCGGAGCAGCAGGGTGAACCGATTCAGGTCGCCGTCGTGCTGGGCGATGACCCTGCACTCACCTTCAGCGCGATTGCGCCTCTCCCACCCACCATCGACGAGCTAATGTTCGCGGGATTCCTGCGCAAAAAACCGGTGGAGCTCGTTCCCGCCAAGACCGTCGATCTCAAAGTGCCCGCCAACGCCGAGATAGTCATCGAAGGCTACATTAACCCGGGCGAGCGATGCTTAGAAGGACCCTTCGGCGACCACACGGGCTACTACAGCCTTGCGGACTATTACCCCGTGTTCCATGTGACGGCGATCACTCACCGTCGCAAGCCTGTGTATCCTGCGACCATCGTCGGCGTCCCGCCGATGGAGGATGGCTGGATGGGCAAGGCAGTGGAGCGAATCTTTCTGCCACTGGTGCGCCTTACCGTACCCGAGATCGTCGATATGAACCTACCGGTGGAGGGGGTGTTCCACAACTTCTGCTTTGTCAGTATTCGCAAACGCTATCCGGGGCACGCCTTCAAGGTGATGAACGCCCTTTGGGGGCTGGGGCAGCTGATGTTCAGCAAATTCATCGTGGTGTTCGATGAGGAGGTGAATGTGCATGACCTCGGCGAGGTGATCTGGCGGCTGGGCGCCAATGTAGACCCCGAACGCGACACCCTAATTGTAAAAGGTCCCGTCGATGTGTTAGACCATGCCAGCCCGTATGTGGGCTACGGCAGCAAAATCGGCTTCGACGCCACGACCAAGTGGAAAGAGGAGGGCTTCACCCGCGAGTGGCCCGAGGTGATTCGCATGGCTCCTGAAGTGAAGGCGAAAATCGACGCCATCTGGGATCAG
>NKPV01000148.1 GCA_002254605.1 Armatimonadetes bacterium JP3_11 | reverse complement strand
TCCACTGCTGCCACACTCGGCTCAACTCTCTGTAATAGCCTTGCGTGCGGCGGCTGCGAGGGGGCGGGTTAGTTGCCATTTCTTTGAGATATCGCTCCATCGCCGCGTCGTCGTAGTCCTTGAAAATGTAATAGCCTAGCGCTTTTTCGGCTTCATTGAGGTCAACATCCGCCCGCCGCAGCAGGTTTTCTAAGTGTTTCGCCTCTTCCATAATCGCGTCCCAGTTTGGCATCATTTCCCTCCTCTCAGTATGGATCTGCGGGTGCGGTATTCTGCAGACCTCCCTCTGCCAAAATATCGGCGATCTCTTGGAGTGATTTTTCATCCAAAAGAGATTGCGCTTGCGCGGTCAGTCGCCGAACGCGTTCCTGCAAGGCTTCTCCCTGTAGGCGTTGAGATTGTCCCAGCCGTCCCGTTTGGCGGATAGCGTTTTCGCCTTGAATGAGCTGCATCGCCTCCAGTTGAAGCCTGACACTGCCTAACCCCACGGGTTTGCCACCCCCGACTTTAATGGGAAATGGATATTTAGGATGTAGCCCTAACGCGGTGAGCAACACACCCAGCTCCGCCTCGGTGAGGTTCAAGAAATGCACGCGCCAGTTTTGAATGATAGCGCCCGTCTTAATGCAGGTGCGGGGATCTGCGCCTTGCGCCGGCTTTGCGTGGGAATAGAACTTGCGTCCTTTGGCGTTACCACGGCTATCTAAATAACGCCGAGGCAATCCCTGCCCTCCGCGTGCGGGTGTCCAGAGCAGGGGCGTGCCGAGAAGTACCAGTGAGCCTTTAGGCGCGACGGCGTCTTCAAAACTCACATGCGCTTGATAGTCCTGCGCGCCAAACATACGGCAAGCGGGACAAAGTTTATCAATAGAAATGCATTCCCCATAGCCTTGAGGCAGATAAGGACGGTGTTTCCCTTGAATGACTCGCACACACGAGCACGTGATTGCTTCCACGATGCTGCGCACCGCGCCCTTGAACGAAGAGCCGGGGATGATATATCGGCGTTGGACGGTATTGTCTTCGCGCACGTGCTTAGACGCCTGCAATGCTGCAAGATACTCGTTCTGTCCCGCTTTTACAAAATCCGAATAGCCGGACCCAACATGCACCGGCGTGAGGGTTTCCATTGTCAGCTCCAGTGTGCCGGTGAGCAGTTCGCAACGGATGCGATCTTGCCCAACGCCCTCGTCGCGCAGAGGGGTTTGCTTCGGAAAGCCGACAAAGTCATAGGGTTTCTCATCGTACATGATTACTCACCTCACCAACTATTTTGCTGATGCCTACATACCGCACATAGCGCAGGCGGTGCGCCGCATCGTAGTAGTAGCGTACCTTCAAGACGACTTTGTGCGTATTCTGCTGGCTGGGCTGCAGCGAGACACCGTAATCGAACATTCTGGGAAACGCGACATCTGCCAGTTGCGTGGTTTCACCCCCGGCGCTTTTGGGTGGGTCGCCCAGCAGGATGTGCTGAGCGCGATTCACTTCGTCGCGATCCACTTCGTAAGATTCTGCGCAGGGTTGCCACTGGTCTGGGGATGGCTGTACCTGCTCGGTCAGCAGCAGAATGGTCGGCTCTGCACTTAGATTCAGCAAGCGCAGTTCGGCGTGTTCGTTAAAGATGCTCAACCGTTCCCAGTCTTCTTGGGGCAAGGTCGCGGGCAGTTTCTGGGGCAGATGCATCGCCGTTTCGCTCCAGCCGAACCACCACGCCTCGCCCGACTGGCTTACACTATGCCAGAGTTGCAGGGGCGCGGTTTCTGAACCGATGTAGCGGTACACTTTACCCTGCACGGCTGACCTCCTCGACCCACCTTGGTGCGACCTCTTCAAGCCAGCGACGGATTTGGGCGGTATCGGTGCTATTCACCTGATAATACAGTGCGTCGCGCTGTATCGCGTGGAAGGAGTCCACCGCAATCTTATCGTTGGTGGGGAGCTTATAGGCATTTTGGAGACCGTTTTCCGTTAGTTCGCCCACGCCCAAAATCTCGCCGTTGGCAGGTTTTGAGAATCGGAACTGGGCGTGGGTAAACTCGATTTGCACTCGTCCCAGTCCGCGCGATTTGGCGTGTCCGAGCGCGACCAGCCCGTCGGCGATGTCCAGCAGCGTCGCGCCGAGCAGCCCCAGCTGTCCAACCGTGAAGTTGCGCAGGATGATGCGCCCCTCGAAGCGAGCGTCCGTCACCACTTCCAGGTCAAACGGTCCCACCGCCACCGCGCCCGTGATGCGGTCAATCGCAACCCCGAAGCGCGATTCGCTCAGTGGTTCGATGGCAGGGTACAGGTCGCTCATCTGCACGCGGGAGGCGATGCCTGTATTGCCGAAGAGTTTGCAGGCATAGCACGATTCGCAATATAAGCGGTCGGCTGGCTCTTTGTCTTCCTTCAAGCCTTTCTGGCGCAAGCAGAGTTTTTTCGCCTCAACGGGGCAGGCGTGTTTCTCGTCAAGGGTGCGCAGGAGTCGTTCGGCGTGAGCGCGTACCACACCGCGCAGGCTGGAGCCGGGGATGTAGACGACTTCGTCTACATAGCCGTCGGGCAGTCGGCGTCGCGTGCGCACGAACTGCATATCGGGCAGCGCCGGGTCGATGCTCGCCTTCTGTCCCGACTTGATTAAAAGCGGCGTCTGCGGGATAATCGCAATCTCCAATTCCAGTTGGTTATACAATCGCCCGTGCATCGCTATTTCCCTCCTGTGAGCGCGTTGAACAGGGTTTCCATCACCGCGTTTTGTTTTGTCTCATCCAAAGTGCTTACGCTGCCGTTGATAAGATAGTCTTTCAAATTAGCGCGGTCTACCCATTCGTAGCGGGCGCACTCCAGCGTTACATGTCCCAGTCCGCGTCCCTTGAAACCGCCAATCAGAATATCGCCGTTTTCGAGGGCGCGTATACCCAGAAGCACCAGCCCCAATTCTTCGTCGTTCAGGTTCTCGGCGATGAGTTCGAACTGGAACCGCACGCCGGCGGGCAGCGCTTCGAAGTCGTATTTATTGGCGACGCTCTCTTTTTCGCGGTCGATGGCGACGGAATCGCGCAGTTCAGGTTCTACTTGGGCGTGGGCGTCTATGAGGGGGAGGTCTGTGAATCGCACGCGCGAGGCGAGCCACGCCGAGCCGAACACCCGTTCTACCCTGCAGGAGAGTTCGTAGACTTTTTGTTCATAGTGTTCTTCTCCTGCAAGTTCCTGTTTTTTCTTGGGTGGGATAGCCCACTCGTCGGTTTTTGTCGGGTTCGAGGCGCCTTTGCCGTTGCCTGGTTGGGGTTCGAATGTGCGCACGATGCGCTCGACATACGCCCGCACTGCCCCTCGCAGGCTGGAGCCGGGGATGAAGGGGCGCCCGTGGGCGTCTTTGATGACGGGCAGGTCGGTGGCGGTGGGCATGGCGGTCTCTGCGCTCATGCCGACGCGCACGCCCGTTCGCGCGACCAGTTCGCCTGTGATACGCAGGCGGTTCTCAAAAGTGTCCCACATCATTGCGACTCGCCTCCTCGCAATTGGGCAGGGATCTTGTCGAGGTAGTTTATCGCCACCAGCGCCCGGCGCAGAAAGCCCAAAAAGTAGGTCAGGTTCTGCGCGGCGTTCTTTGAGTCGCGCGTCCGTAACTCTTCGGCATACTTGTACACCTGTTCGCCCAAACTGCCGTTTTTACCGCGCGTGCGCCAGAAGTTCTCACGCGCTGTCTGATAGCGCAGCCAGTTGATGAAGACCTCTATAGAGCCTTGCGCCTGATTAATGGCGTCGATGGCGTTGGAGAGCTGGGTGCGCCCTGTGGAGCCAGCGCTCGCGCTTCCTCCCGTGCCAAAGCAGTCGCTGATAATTTTCTCCGCCTCAACCACTAACTCGCTGAGCGTTACTGGAGCCGTGTTAGCCATTACTCTTACCTCCTTGCTGGAATTGCACAATGTATTGTTGTAGGTGATATGCGGAATTCGGGATAAGACGCCCATAGCCTTCGGCAGTGCGTGCGCCGATGGGAGTGGTCGCGAGTTGGGTCAGGCACTGCTGCAGGGCATCGGTGTCGTTGGGATCATAGGTGTAGGAGAACACGCTACCTGCGGCGAACGCCTGCTGCACGGGCTTGGGCAACCCCCACGCGCCCGACCAACCGCTGACCAGTTCGCGCTCGATGCGAGTCGCCTCAGGGCATAACTGCACGCTCTGGGGCAGGCAGGGCGCATAGTGGCGCAAGATTTCGGGGGTGAGCGTCTCCGCAGGCTGCCCGCACGCGTCGTAAACAATCGCAGGCGTGCGCACCAGCAGGGTAAACACAGGCATGCCTGCCCGCTCACAGAACGCCTCCAAAGACTCCGTTACTGGCTCGGATTCAGGGGCTTCCTCCGCGCATTCCAGAATCACCTCGCCGAATCCGCGCGACCGCGCCGACCCGATGCGCAGGCGGATGACGCCATCGCGCCAGCGCAGGGCGTCCAAAATCGCGTCAAACGCCTGCTGGCATTGCGCATCGGGAAACTCCACGAAGCCTGTGAAGGTCAGGGCGCCGTTCTGATTGCTATGAGACGCGACATCGATGGCTTCAATTACGTAGAGCACGCCTTCTTCAGCGGCTTCGGTCTGGCGGTTCAGCCCCACGCGCACAAAGGTGCGTTTGTTCGGCAGTTTCGCTTTTTGCCACTTGCCGTTTTTGAAAATCAGCCAGCCGCGTCCGCGTTCCAAACGCTCGCCGGTTTTAGGGCACTGCATCTCGTAGGGTTCGCCCTTGATGAGCGCGAACAGCGTGTCGTAGAGGTACTTATCGTTCTGTTTATTGAACAGCGCGGTGGCAGGTGCAGGAATCCACGACTC
>NKPV01000057.1 GCA_002254605.1 Armatimonadetes bacterium JP3_11 | reverse complement strand
CCTGAAAGGCTACAAAGCGATTGCACTCTGGTGCGAGCAAGAACCCGGTGTACCCCCTAACTGGCACTGGATTACCGACACGCTGGAGCATGTGTCGGAGAGCGATTTGGAGCGCGCCGTGCAGGTAATCGAGGCGTTTTTGGGACGCAACGCGGCAATTTGACGCTTTTCCGACGCGATTTGTGGAACTTTTCGTCGGCATCTGTGGTATAATAGGGTGTACACGGGGGCGTCAGGGTTCGACGGGACACGATTGACGCTCAGTTGCGAGTCGAGGCGCCGCAGGCCTCGTAAAAAAGCGGCACACAAGAAGTGCGAACACGAACTATGCTCTCGCTGCCTAATTGAGCAGCGCGCCGCTCACCCTGCGGTCGATCCGGGGTGAGCCGAGCGTGAGCCAGATCGACTAACTCTCGAAGCTGCGCTCAGGGCTGAGAGAGGACAACTCACTGAGCTGGCGTGGGAACGCCCTGCCCTTCGGGACATCCCACGCGAGAACCAAAGAAGGGCTACACTCGTAGACGCTGAGTGGGCAACGGTCTCGGAAGGGGGTTCAATTCCCCCCGCCTCCACCAAAATTCCTTCTGCCCCGCCGATAATTCCCTCCTGATGTGTTCTGGCTGAGCTTTCTGTTGACCAGCCCTGTAGTTCTGGTGCTGGGCTGGTGGTGCGTGCGTGCGGACGCTCCGTTGGGGCGTCTTCTGCGTCGGCTCAAGCGTCTTCTGTGGCTCTCCATCGCCTCGAAAGCAGGCATCGGTGTCGCGGCATACACGATGGGGAAGGTGGTGCCGTCCTTGCTGGGGGCGACAGCACTCATTGCGGGCGCGGCGCTGGTGTTCGGCGAGTTCCGGGTGATTTTCGGCTGGGCGTATCCGGTCGAGAAGGCACAGCGTTCTTTTCCTGCCTCGCGGGGGGACTATCTACGGATGCGGTTGCGCTTGGTATGGGAGTCGCTCGCGCCATTTTGGGTCGTGGGGCTGGGTGCGCTGGCGTTCGGCGACCTGCAGCGTGGAGCGTATCACACGGGAGGACTGCTTGCAACGGGGGCAATTGCGCTCGGCGTAGGACTGATCCGGCGACCGCTGCCGCTGCCGGTGCGTTCTGTGCCTGTGGAAGCGCATCTACTGGCGGAAGCGCAGCGCATGGGACGGGAGTTGGGCGTGACAGTACGCGAGATTCTCGTGCTGGACGGGACGCGCCTGCGCACCGCGAACGCCTTCGCACTCAGCGGGGGCAGAATTGCCATCACCGACTATCTGCTGGCGAGCCTGACAGAGCTTGAGACTCTCGCGGTACTGGCTCACGAAGTGGCACACCTCGCCCAACGACGGCGACTGATTGGAGTTTGGGCACGGCTGCTGAGCGTCGGGCTGGGTACAGCGATTGTGTATGCGCTGCTATGGGAGCGCCTACCGCTGTGGGGCGTGTTGGTCTGGGTGAGCGCGCTTGCGGCAGGGATGACCCAGACGATTCTGCGGCACCGTCAGCGGCACGAGCACGAGGCAGACGCCTTCGCCGTGAGCCAGTTCGGGGTCGAGCCACTGGAAAGCGCACTCCGTAAGATTGCCACTATCCACCAACGCTCACCCCACACCCAAAGCAGCGCGGTGCATCCCGCGCTTGCCACGCGACTCCAACGCTTGCGCCATCACGCGAGGAACTGATAGCGCATCAGAAGCCCTCCAACCGCTTGCAAAACGCTGCGTGCATCGGGTATACTAATACTGCGTGGCCCCATGGTCTAGTGGTCTAGGACGCCAGGTTTTCATCCTGGAGGACGGGGGTTCGAATCCCCCTGGGGTCACCATTTTTATTTCTCGCGCCCCAGCTCGTCCAACCAGTTGCGAATCATCTCTAATGCCTCGGGGTTGAAGGTCTCCTCGATTTCAACATACTCGGTGATGAGACCGGTGCGTGCTTTTTGGAACAGGTGGTTCAGCCCGGGCAGTTTTCGAATCGTGATGCGTTTGTTGCCTCCGTCGCGTAGAGCGCGCTCAATGGCGGGCAGGTTTTGGTCGGGGTCTACTTGCAGGTCTAATTCGCCGTTGAGCGCCAGCACGGGGCAACGCACTTTGCGCAAGTAGGGCGCCGGGTCAAGTTGCACGAAGGTGCGGAACCACGGTGAGGTGTAGCTTTTGGCTTGGGCTTGGAAGGTGGTTTTCTGGGCGTCGGTGAGTTGCGATGCCTCTACGCCCAACGATTGGACAATCGCCTCATAGATGGCTTGTTGCGCTTTGGCGTCATCCTTTTCGCGCTTGAGGATTTCAAACACGCGCTGCTGCAATGCTCGATTGCGCTGGATTAGCGGTTCGGCGAGGTTCGATTTGCGGGCGATGAGTTCCGCCTGACGGTACAAAATTTGCTCGCCGGGCACGCCCGTGCCCGCCAGCAGAATCAGGAACGCCACATCGCGCGGGGCTTTGGCGGCGGCGATGGCGGCGACCAGAGCGCCTTCGCTATGCCCCAGCAAGCCAATGCGCTTGCGGTCAATCTCACGGCGGGTTTTGAGATAGTTCACCGCCGCGAGGGCATCCTCGGCGAAATCGAGCGTGGTCGCACGGCTCATGTCGCCCCCCGAACCGCCCACACCGCGGTCGTCCATCCGCAGCGTCGCATAGCCCGCGCGCGTGAGGTAGTCTGCCAGCACCAAGAACGGCTTGTGTTCGAAAATCTCCTCGTCGCGGTTCTGCGCCCCCGAACCGGTGAGGAACACGATTGCTGGGAATGGCGGCTTGCCGTTGGGGAGTGTGAGCGTGCCCGCCAGTTCGATTTTGGCTTTGCGGTTCGGCACGCGCACCTCTTGAGTGGTGTAGGGGAAAGGTGGCTTCGGCTCTTGAGGGCGTTTGCGGGTAGGCGGCTCGCCAGGGGTGAGGGTCAGTTTCCACTCCCCTCCACCCTGTTTCCAGAGACCTTCCAGGCGTTTGCCGTCCTCGCTAAGCGTGCCCACAAACTCGCCTGCCACCGCCTCGGAGCGGAGGGTAATCTGCCTGCCCGCCGTCTCGACCGCACTGACGGGGATGCCCCGCGCGCCCTGGTCAGGGCTATCGAGGGTCGCTTGCCAAGTGCCATCCGCGTTGCGCCGAATACGGAACACGATGCGCAACCGCTGCGCACCCGTGTCCAATATGCCCGACCAGACGCCTTCGAAAGTCGTTTGGGATCTCACTCCTCGCCTCCTGTCCAATAGTTCGGTGGTTCGCGCGTGATGGAGACGCTATGCGGGTGGCTCTCGCGCAAGCCAGAGTTCGTGATGCGGATGAATCGCGCCTTTTCACGCAGTTCTTGGAGGGTGCGTGCGCCGAGATAGCCCATTCCGGAGCGCAGCCCACCCACCAGTTGGTGAATGGTCTCGGAGAGCGGTCCGCGATAGGGCACGCGCCCTTCCACCCCTTCGGGCACAATCTTGCGCGGGTCGGTCTGATAGTAGCGGTCGCTGGAACCTTGGCGCATCGCGGAGACCGACCCCATGCCGCGATACACTTTGTAGGCGCGATTGCGGAAGATTTCGATTTCGCCAGGCGATTCCTCGCAGCCCGCCAACAGGTTGCCAAGCATCACGGCGCTGGCGCCTGCCGCGAGCGCTTTCACGATGTCGCCCGAATAGCGGATGCCCCCGTCGGCGATGAGGGGCACATTCAGCCGCTGCGCTTCAGAAGCACATTCCCTAATCGCATGAAGTTGCGGCACGCCCACCCCTGCGACCACGCGCGTCGTGCAGATGGATCCCGCGCCCAGCCCTACACGCACCGCATCCGCGCCCGCCTCCACCAGCGCCCGCACGCCCTCCCGTGTCGCCACATTTCCCCCTATCACTAACATGTTGGGCAAGGCGCGCTTGATCAGTCGTATCGCATTCAGCACCCCCGCCGAATGCCCATGCGCCGAGTCTACCACAATAAAGTCCACGCCCGCATCGGCAAGGGCGCGCGCCCGCTCCACTGGCTCGCGCATCGGACCCCCCGCCGCCCCCACCACCAGTCGCCCGCGCGAATCTTTGGTCGCGTTCGGATGCTGACGAATTTTGAGCAGGTCTTTAATCGTAATCAGCCCGCGCAACTTGCCCTGTTCATCCACTATCGGGAGCTTCTCGATTTTGTGGCGCTGCAGGATCCTTTCCGCCTCTTCTAAGTTCGTGCCCACAGGCGCGGTAATCAGGTTCTCGCAGGTCATCACTTCACGAATCGGGCGGTCGAAATTCGTCTCGAATCGGATGTCGCGGTTGGTGAGAATCCCCACCAAGTAGCCTTCCGAATCGGTAATGGGCACACCTGAGATGTGATACCGTTCCATCAGCGTCAGGGCGTCGCGTACGGTATGGTTTGGCGAGAGATAGATGGGATCCCAAATCACGCCGTGTTCACTCCGCTTCACGCGGTCTACTTCCAGCGCCTGCTTCTCGATGGGCATGTTGCGGTGGATAACGCCCACCCCCCCCTCCCGCGCCAAGGCGATCGCCATCCGCGACTCGGTCACTGTGTCCATCGGGGAACTCACAATCGGAATCCGCAGCCGAATCTCGCCCACTAAGGTTGTAGAGACATCCACTTGATCGGGCAGTACTTCGGAATGGTTCGGTAAGAGCAGCACATCATCAAAGCTGAGCGCCTCAGTCAACTCGTGCATGCGAAACGCCTCCGTGGAGGCAATTATACCTGTGGGAGTTTGCGACCCACTCCACGACGGAAGAGGTAGGTTATTCGCCCGTACAGCGACATGTTTATTTAGCCACACTAAATAAATGAACTCACACCCACTACACACCCCAAAATACACCCCATCGTGATGTAAGCCGTACTATCCGCGCACGATGCTGAGCGGCGCGAAATTTTTGCCCAGCACGGCTTCGGGGTCGCCGCCAAGCCACTCCAGCACGGTGGCATACACGCGCCGAAAGTCCAACTGCATCCGCAGGTCGTTGTTGCCGTCGAGGTTGCGCAAGTCAGGCGGATCGCCGTGCAGACCGCCCTGCACACGCCCTCCCAGCAGAAACATCGGCGCCGCAGCCCCGTGGTCGGTGCCCAGACTGCCGTTTTCGCGCACGCGCCTGCCGAACTCCGAAAAGACCATCAGCAGCGTTTTCTCCGCCTTGCCCATCGCCTGCAGGTCGGCGTAGAACGCGCTCACGGCGCCTGCAAACTGACTCAGCAACCGTTGGTGCGTGTTCGCCTGACCCGCGTGGGTGTCGAACCCGTTCACCGACACATAAAGCACGCGCGTCTGGGGCGAGGTGGCGATAATCTGCGCTGCCTGTTGCAGCCCGCGTGCGAAGGGGTCGTTCGCGTACTGCGCATTCGGCTGATAGTTGCGGATACGCTCGCGCAACTGCTCCATCGCCTCCAATGCTGTACGCGTCGACTGGCGCACCACCGTCGCAGGACTGTCCATCTTCCGCTCTTCCGCCTGCGAGAGGGTTTTAAGTGTGCGCTCCAGTTCGGGATCGCGCGTCATCACCTGCAAGTCGGTCAGGCTCGCAAAGCATGGAACCTGCGCCTTTTTGCCGTGCAGCGCAACTGGCAGCTCCTGCGTGAAGCTGATCGCCATCACCGGGTTCGCCGCCGAGTCGGTTAGGGTGTCCAGATACCTGCCCAGCCAGCCGTAGCGGCTATGCCCGTCGGGGTCTGCCGTCTGCCAGATCTCCATCGAGCGAAAGTGAGAACGGTTCGGGTTCGGATAGCCCACATTCTGCAAAATCGCCAGCACGCGCTGGTCATACAAGGGTTTCAGTGGCGCAAGCGCAGGGTGCAGCCCGAGCCGCTCATCGAGGGGTACCACCTGCGATTCGGGAATCGCCAAGGTGGGACGCGCTTGGTAATACAACGCATCGCGGTAGGGGATAACCGTGTTCAGCCCGTCGTTGCCCCCTGTGAGTTGCAGCACCACCAAGATGTGGTCGTTGGGGAGCCGCTTGCCCTGACGCAGGCGTTGCACATCGGCGTGGGCGATTTGCGCCAGCCACGGCGGCGCAGCCAGCCCGACGGCTACGAGCGTCAAGCCCGCCTTCAGAAACTGGCGGCGCGACATCTCCGCCGCCCAAAACTCGCCCACAGTACGCTCACACAACGGCGCGCCTCGCTCCGGTCGCTCTTCGTGTGCTCGCATCGCTCTCACCTGATGCTATTATAGCCTACACGCGGTGGGTGATGTAGGTTTCACTCCCTATGGACGACGGCATGACACCCATGTTCACATGGTGAGCGTCTCATACACGACTGCCGCGGCAGCGACATCCTCAAGGGCGATGCCGAGCGACTTGAACAGGGTAATCTCTTCAGGCGACTGGCGTGCAGGCAGCAATCCCCCCAACAATATGAGACAGCGGTTGCACGCGCTCCCAGCTCAACTTGCGCAGCTCGATGGGAACGACCAGCTCCGCTGCCTCGATTCGGGCTTGTTGCGGGTCGTCGACGGCGATCCGATCGCAGCGTCCGACGGCAAAGGTATCCAGCTCGCGCCGTGCCAGCGAGTTCGCCCCCGCGGCGTTGATGTGCATGCCCGGCTTCAGTAGGGCGCCCGTTAGAATCGGATCGCGTGCGGTGGTAATTGTGCAAATCACATCCGCTTCGGCAACCGCTTCCTCCACGCTCTCCGCGGCTTGCACTGGGATCCCAAGTTGCGCCCCCATCTGTTGCGCAAAGGCGGTGCGCCTCTCGGCGGTACGGCTGTAAACAAACGCCCGCTGGATGGAACGCACCGCGCACACGGCTTGCAACTGGGTCGCCGCTTGCTCCCCCGCGCCCAGAATGGCAACTGTCTGTGCGTCCTCACGCGCAAGATATTTCGTCGCCACCCCCGACGCGGCGCCCGTGCGGATCCGCCCCAGCCAATCCGCCTCGATGAGCGCGAGGAGCTCGCCTGTCTGCGCAGAGGCAAGCGCCACATGGAAGCGTGTACCTGTTGGGAACGAGAAGTACGCCTTATAGCCGATATAGCCCTTGCTGTGCCACGCCGCGCCCATCAGGTGGAGGGTACCCTGCGGAGTATGCACGCGCTGACGCGGCTGGTTGGTGGCTCTGCCATGCGCCCAGTCGCGGAATGCCGCCTCCAACGCCTCGATGGCATAGGGCATCGTCAGCGTCGCGCGCACCTGCGCCTCCCGAATCACCATCGGCTGACTCTCGCCCAACGGCATGCGCTCCGTCATCAGAGCAAGGATACCCGAATCGAAAGACACAGGGTATAATATCAAGCCGTGCGGAGGGGTGGCCGAGTGGCTGAAGGCGGCGGTCTTGAAAACCGCATCCCACCTCGTGTGGGACGGGGGTTCGAATCCCTCCCCCTCCGCCACCATCGTCGCTTGGACATGCCTGTCCAAGCACCTTCACGGACACCCCGTTCCGTGCGCTGGAGGGGAGGAGGCTTATGCGACGCTGGTTCGTGCGCCTTGCGCTGGCGGTAGCCGGTGGGCTGAGCTCGTACATCGGGCTGAGCGTGCTGCTGTTCGTGGCGACCATGCATCGCGCCAGCCTCTCGCAAGAGTCGCGCCACTGGCGACACTTCCCACCCCTCGAAACGCACGACCGCCTGCTGATTGTCGCACCCCACCCTGATGATGAAGTGCTGGGATGCGGCGGACTCATTGCGACCGCGGCGGCGTTGCATATCCCCGTCAAAGTGGTTTACCTTACCGCAGGCGATGGCTTCGCCGCCGCGGCGGCGCTGACCACCCGAAGCGCGCCCGACGCCCCCAGCTGCTTGGAACTGGGACAACTCCGCATCCAAGAAGCACGCAACGCCCTGCAACAGTTGGGGCTGAACCCCGAAGCGGGGGTCTGCTTGGGCTACCCCGACCGCGGGCTGCTGGCGATGGCAGTGCGCCCGAACCGAGTGTACCGCTCGACCGCGACGCAAGCCACCGCCGTGCCCTACCCAAACGCGCAGACGCCCGGCGCACCCTACATCGCGCCCGCTCTCATCGCCGACCTGCGCCGCGTGATAACCGAGTTTCAGCCCACGCGCGTTTTCACCACGCACCCTCTCGATGACCACGAAGACCATACCGCCGCCGCTCTGTTTACCTACGAAGCGATTCAGCAAGCGCTTGCTGCAGGCGAGCTGGTACAGAAACCTGCGCTGTATTACTACATCGTCCATCGCGGCGATTGGCCCCTGCCGCAGGGAGAGTTTCGCAATCGCCCACTCACACCCCCACTCGGCTTGCTCGACGAAGCATGGTTCTCGTTGCCACTTAGCCACACGGCGCAGGAACGCAAGCGCATCGCCCTCCAAGCACACGAGTCCCAATACGCCCTGATGGCGCGATTCCTGAGCAGTTTTGTCCGCCAAAACGAACTGTTCGCACCTGCCTCCCCGCCGCGCGCCTACTATATCCAGCCGTACGACGATAACCCTGCTATCCACCTACAACCCCGCGCCGACATCGTAAGCGTGCAGGCGCAGTCGGGGCGGGAGGGCGTGCGCGTAAGTATCGAAACGCTCAAACCGTTCCGTGCCCCCTATCAGATGGAGCTCACCTTGCTTACGGTGGACTCTGCAGGCGACTGGAGCGACACACGCTGGCGGTATCCGAACGCACGGCTCGCAGCCCGCCGCGACGGCAACATCTTGCACCTCTGGCTGCCCCATCGCTCCATCGGCACAGCGGAACGCGCCTACCTGATGGTGAGCGTGCGGCTCTACGGCGCAGAACTGGATCGGACGGGGTTTATGCCGATACCTCCGAGCGCGGTAGCGGATGCCCCAACTCCACTGTCAACGCCTCGATACGCTCCATCACCCACTCACTAAAGGCGTCACGCGCCGCACGGTCGGTGCGGTTGTCAAACAGAGCCGCATAGGTGATTGGCTCGCCAAATGCCACCTTAACTTGCGCCCGACGAGGCCACTTCGCCCCCCTGGGCCACGCCTTATCAGTCCCTACAATCGCGGTCGGCACCACCTGCGCGCCCGATTGACGCGCCAGCAGCGTCACGCCCGGCGTCGGGGGCAGCAGACGAGTTCCATCCCCACGCGTACCCTCAATAAAAATCATCACGGCGCGCCCCTCATTCAGAAAACGCAACGCCGTCTTGATAGCCCCCACATCCGCCGCGCCGCGCTCCACTGGGAACGCCCCCAGCCGCCGAATCAGCTTTGTGAACAGCCCATAACGAAACAGCTCCGCTTTGGCGATAAAACGCAGTTCACGCGGACAAGCGCAACCAATCAGCGGCGGATCCAATAAACTCAGATGGTTCGGCGCGAGGATGACACCGCCTTCCAGCGGCACACGCTCCGCCCCCACCACTTCCAGCTTCCATAAAAGCCGCGCCACACCCCGCACCAGCACCCATCCGGTACGGTACAACCAGTCGTCGGAGCGCACCATGCGATGCTACTCCTCAATCACGAACTCGCTACGCACTTCCGTCGGCATCCGCAGCGTCGCCGAAGCCGAACAATACTTCTCATCCGAAAGCTTGACCGCCTTTTCCACCGCTTTCGGGTCAAGGTTGTTGCCTTGCACATAGTGCGTAATCACCACCTCCGTGAAGCGACGGGGATGTTCCGGGTGGCGCTCCGCATGCACCTCGACGCGATAGGCGGTTAGCTCCTGTTTCATCTTGCGCAAAATCGCGACCACATCCATCGCCGTGCACGCCACCACCGCTAACAGCAGATGCTCCATCGGCGTCGCCGCCACATCATTACCGCCCGAGTGCGGATGCGCATCAAACAGCACTTTATGCCCCGTGATGTCGCACGCGCCCTCAAAAAGCAGATTGCCTTTCCACACCAACTCGCCATCCATAGAAACAAAGATACCCGAAATGTGGTATACTATGAATGGAGGTTGTGTCTCATACAGACACGGGAGACCATGCGGTACATTACGCTTCAACAGGCGGCGCAACAACTGAAGCTCTCTGAACAACAGCTCATAAAATGGGCTCAACAGGGCTATCTCACCCTGTATGTCAGGCACAATAAAGGGAATACGTTTCCTCGTGCAAGTAGTAAGTTTCTTAACTCAGTCGCGTTCTCTTCTCAAATGCCCACAGTCTACTTCCTTGCCGACGAAGTGGAAGAACTCGCAGAAGATCTCGCGTGGAGCCGTCTCGGGCTGCAGGCAATGGCGCACGATGAAGATGAGGACACCGCAGGTCGGTGAGGTCTGGCTAACGCAGGATTTCTTCAATCCCGAAAACGAATTTCGCCCGGGCGTGGTCGTTAGCGTTGAAGCTTACTTCCAGTGTCGCAAAGATGTGGTTCTGCTTCCGATTAGCTCTAAAGTAGAGCGTGCCCGGTGTGAGACCGACTGCGTCCTTCACGATTGGCGCGAGGCAGGTCTCGCCAAGCCTTCCTATGTGAAGTGTAATCCCGTTACTGTAAAAGACGCGATGCTCGAACAGCGGGTGGGTCGCTTAACCCAAGCCGATTTAGAACATGTGTTAAACTGTCTCAAGAAGGTGTTCGGGTTTTAGAGATACAACACCCTGCCCTTGTATCGCTCCATGAGTTTCGCGTTATGCGCGTCGCCGCCGTCTAAGTTCGCCGACAGAAACACGGGGGGCGCGACGCCGCGCTCTAATAGGATTGCGCACGCCTCCGCCACCATCGCGTTCGCCAACGCCGCGCCCAACACCGTGGAGACAGGCGCAACGGGCTGCGGAAACCCCTCCAGTTCCACCACCGCGTCGCCTGGCGGCGCACCGTTGTCAATCACCAAATCCGCAACCTCAAAAAGCCGATAGCCCGTCTGGCTGCGCGGGCTAACCGATTGCGAATACGCCAACGAGGTCAGCGCAATCACTTTCGCACCCTGCTGTTTCGCATAGAGCGCGACCTCCACTGGCGCAGCGTTGCGCCCTGAAACCGAGTGAACCAGCGCAACATCCGCAGCGCTGATGGGGATGTGCTTCACCGCCGCCAGCGCGTAGCCATCCAACCGCTCCAACGCCGAAGTCAACGGCAGCGGACGCACATCGCAGGTCAGCCCCGGTATGAAAATCGGGCTTACAGGAACCAATCCCCCCGCCCGATAGGTGAGTTCTTCAGTGATAATCCCCGCATGCGACGCGCCAAATACATAAAGCACCCCATCCGCTTCAAGCGCGTCGGCAATCCATTCGGCCGCCGTCCGAAGCGCTCGCTGTTGGCGGTCATAGGTTCGCTGAAGCAGTTCAATCACCTTTGGGATATAGTTTGTGCGCATCACCGTTTGGCTCCTGTAGGGCTTGAACGCACCTATGGAACAACGATTATACCCATTATGCGACTGCAAGGGTACAATTCATATCACGCGGGCGATGATCGAAAGTGGTGTGTTGAATTAGGTAAACTTTCACCTAAAGAAGCGATGACGAGCCCTGAAGATGCTCTGGAACAGAAGCGGCGTGAACTGGTCGAATCGCCGTTGTTCAACCTGACCTTCATGCCGACGCTCTTGCTGTTGCCCGATAGTTTGAAAATCTATCGCGCGACAGACGCAGCGGCGCGTTTGCTGGGCTATTCCCACGAACAGCTCATGCAAAAAAACCTGTATGACTTACTTGTGGAACCTCCCGATCAGGTAAACGCGATCCTTGCCCAGGCGCGGAGCCATCCTCCTTTCGTGCTGACCGCGCGCCTCCCTAACCGAGAAGAACGAATTATCGAGGGTATTCTCCACGAACTTCCCGAATACCAGCTGCTCCATTTCAGCTTTGCCGACCTCACCGCCCTGCATTTACCTTATAGGCTCGCAAGCCGAATTAGCACCATCCCCCCGCAGCGCACAGGGCTTGAATTCGTGCGCGAGGCGTGTCGGTTGCTCTCAGCAGCGCTGGGCAGCGCCCATGTGTATGTAGGGAAGCTGGTCACCGCGGAACAGGTGGAGGGGGTCGTCTACGCGGTCGGCGGCGAACTGCGGGAACCGTTCCGCTACGCTCTTCGCGCAACACCCTGTGAAAATGTCGTGGCGCAAGGCGTCTGCTTCTACCCACGCGAACTGCAGCAACGCTTTCCAGAAGACCGCGAATTGCAACGCATGGGGCTGGAAAGCTACATCGGCGCCCCCCTGCGCGACTCGTTCGGAAGAGTGCTGGGGATTTTCTGGATTGCGGATGTCAAGCCATTTCCCGAAGTGCAACCCCTCCAAGAGATCTTTCAACTGTTCGCCACGCGCGTCTCGCACGAACTTATGCGAGAGCAAGCCGAACAAAATGCCCAGCAACTGCAACAGCAACTCCTCCAGGCGCATAAGATGGAGAGCATCGGGCGCATGGCAGGCGGGTTAGCGCACGACTTCAACAATCTCCTGACCGCCGTGCTGGGCTACGCTGAACTGGCGCAAGGCGCCATCCCCGAAAACAGCCCCGCGCACGGATTCCTCAAGAACGCCATCCTTGCCATCGAAAAAGCCTCGGGCATTACCCGCCAGTTGATGGCGCTTGCACGCAACCAGCCCCTGCAACGCAAATTGCTGAATCTCAATACGATTGTGCAAGAGGCGGTTCAATTAGCCGAGACATGGATGCCCTCCCACATTCAGCTGCAAACCTACCTAAGTGAGGAGCTCTGGCAAATCGAAGCCGACCCCGCCCAGATGGTGCAAATCATCCAGAACCTGCTGCTGAACGCCCGCGACGCTATCCCAGAAACAGGCGGCTCTATTATCATCGAAACCAAGAATGTCGAACTGGACGCCGAATATGCGCAAACGCACTATGAGGTCGTCCCTGGCGAATATGTGATGCTCATGATTTCCGACACGGGCGTCGGCATGTCGCCGCAGGTACGCGAGCACATTTTCGAGCCGTTCTTCACCACGAAACCACCCGGACAGGGTACTGGGCTGGGACTCTCCATCGTCTACAGCGTCGTAAAGCAACTGGGGGGGCATATCTGGGTTTATAGCGAAGTCGACAAGGGAACAACTTTCAAAATCTACCTGCCGCGCGCCTACAACAACGCACGGTCGATGGAGCGGACAGCAGCATCCACCGAAGTACCGCGGGGGCGCGAAACCATCCTCGTCGTGGAAGACGAGCCGGGCGTACTGGAAGTCGCCACCGAAACATTGCGTCAATATGGCTATAAAGTGCTTGCGGCGAACTCGCCCGCAGAAGCGCTCCAAATCGCCCAGAGCTTGAGCGAGCCTATCCACCTCCTTGTAACCGATGTCGTCATGCCCATCATGAGCGGACGCGAGCTGGCGGAGTACCTGATGCGTTTGTATCCCCAAATGCGTGTTCTGTATGTGTCTGGGTACACCGAAAACACCATCGTCCACCACGGTGTTCTGGACGCAGGGGTTTACTTCCTGCCCAAACCCTACACGCCCTCGCTACTCGCTCAAAAAGTACGCGAAGTGCTGGACAGCGAGTAAAGGAAACCGACGGGGGCAGCAGCGGGTTGCTTCTGCATAGGAGAGCGCCTCCCGAAGTGATTGCAGACTAAAAAAATAATAGAATCGCACGATAAAGCATCATTGCCCCCATCATGAGTGCGAACACCCAGCGTACCTGCGTCTCGCCCAACCGTTTACTGGTGAACCGCGCCCCCCAATACGACCCAATCACTCCCCCGAACGCGGTCATCGCCAGCGCTCCACCGTCTATTTGCGCAGAGGGCATGTGATACACAAACGCCGTAAGCGACTGCGCTACCACTACCAGCGCGTTCGTGCCTGCTGCGCGTTTCGGCTCCATACCCAGCGCGATCAGGGTCGGTACCAGCAAGAAACCAACCCCTACACCCAGCATGGTGCTGTAAATCGCAATCGGAATGACCAGTAGCAGCGCCTTCACGGGGGCGACTGCTCTGAGACCGAGCGCCCCGAAGCGCGGATGTACCATCCGATACAGTAAGTAGCTGACACTGACAAAATAGAAAACCCACAGCAGCATCGGATTCGTGCGCTGCGCCAGCCATACGCCTATCGGCGAGACCAGCCCTGCCACCAACGCCAACTGCACCCCCAGCCGCCCCTCTATATAGCCCGACCGCCCGAAACCCAACGCGGCAAACAGGGCGGTCATCCCACCGAGAGCAATGCTCATTGGCTGTACCTGATGCACCAAATCGTCCCAAAACAAACTGAGGAAGGGGACAGCCGCCAGCGCTACGCCGAACCCCAGCATGCCAGAAAAGAACGCCAATACCATCACACCCAGCGCTATCCATAGGTTCTGGAGGTCCATCGAAAAGGAATCGTACCCCATTTCTCCAAAGCAGCCGTCCCATGAATCCTCGCACGGGTTATTGGACTCTAATCCCATGGAGGTAATGCACCATGCAAACCTACACCGAAGTGGGAAGTGCGCCTATCAAGGCGCGTGAGACGGTACGCCATCGAGTCGTAATTATTGGCGGCGGGACTGCCGGAATTACGGTCGCCGCACAACTGGTGAGGAAGGGTATCCACGACATCGCACTTATCGAACCTTCCGATAAACACTACTATCAGCCTCTGTGGACGCTAGTCGGCGCAGGCGTCGCCAAAGCTGAGCAATCCGTGCGCGAAGAAAAGCGTTTCATCCCCAAAGGGGTGCGCTGGGTTCAAGAGGAGGCGGTCGAGATAGATCCCGAACAGAAACTGGTCTGCACGCGCAACGGAACCCGTGTGGCTTACGACTTCTTGGTGGTCGCGCCAGGCGTCGTGTCTGACTGGGACAAAATCGCAGGCGCCGCCGATACGCTGGGACAAAACGGCGTCTCCACAAACTATGGCTACGACCTCGCACCGAAAACCTGGGAGTTCATCCAACAGACCCAGGAAGGCGTCGCGCTGTTTACCATGCCCAACACCGCTGAGCCGGGCTACACGATTAAATGCGGCGGTGCCCCTCAAAAAATCGCATACATGGCTGCTGACTACTTCCGCATGAGGGGACGCCCCGTGAAGGTCATCTACGCCACCGCCGGCGGCTTACTGTTCGGCGTGCCCGAATTCTGCAAAGTATTAGAAGGTGTGTGCGAACGCTATGGCATCGAGGTACTCACCAAACATGAGTTGATAGCGGTTGACCCCAATCGTAAAGTAGCGACCTTCGCCCTGAAAGACAAACCCGGCGAAACGCGCGAAATCGAGTTCGAT
>NKPV01000228.1 GCA_002254605.1 Armatimonadetes bacterium JP3_11 | reverse complement strand
TCGGCAATATCGCCCAAGCGCACCAGCAGCGGCTGCAGGTCGGTCTCCTTCGCCAGATAATACGCATCGCCGTCGCGGGCTTTCACAAGGTGGTAGCCCGCGTGTCGGATGGCGTCCAGCGTGCGCAGCGGCTTGCCGACACTGCGCTCGATTTCGGCGAGATTGACGATTTTGGGTAAGATCTCTGCTGTGTTCATGGTTTCGTCTGCCTTATGGAGTATGGGATTTTGTGGTTCGGTATCTGCGGAGCCGTTCCTGCATATGTTGAACGCTCTAATGCGCGTTCCGTGTTGCGCCGCAACAAGATTGTTGCAGTCGCAACGAAAATTCGTTGCAGTTGCAACGAATTCGTTGCAGTTGCGAACAAAAGCGTTGTCTTTTCACCGCTTCGGGTGATTTTACTCGCGCTCTTCAAGCACATAAGCGGCGTTTTTGTCTCCAGAACCTACCCGTCTAAGTTTCCCTGCGTCCACCAGTCTTCTAAGGGTTCGGGAGGCTACGAATTTATCCACCCCCATCAGTTCACGTACTTGGCGATTGGTGATGCTGCCGAACTGGCGCACATAGCTTAGGATAAGTTCCTCGTAGCGGAGGGCGTCGATCCCGCGCTCGCGGATGTAGGCGACGGATTCGCCCAGTTCGCGGTAGATAGTACTGCTCAGGCGAAATACCTGCCCCTTCCGTATGCCGCTGCGTTCCAACAGTCCCTTGCGCACCATCTGCATCAAACACTCACGGGTACGGTCGTGATTGAGTTGAAGCAAACGCGCAGCGTCGGGGACATTGAGTTCACGCTGTCGAACCAGTGCAGCGAGCAGAATCAAAGCGAGCCCGCAACAGGCGCGTCGATGGTCTGTGCAGTGACATCGACCACGCCAATCTCGACAAGCCTCTGTTGGCGCATCGAGCCTGTCATCGGCTTACAATCTGCTCCGATACGAATTTTCGCAACACCGTCCGTAGTGGTGTGAATACCGATGCCACTTGGGAAATGGACAAGCAGCAGGCGCACGCCGAGTTCGTCTATCCACAGATCTTCTATCTCCACAAGGATTTTGGGGTCGGTCATATCGTAGATGCGCGTGCGTATCTCGACAGGGTCGTAGGCGCCGCAGCCTTTAATAGCTCGCGCGAATCCCTTTACCTTATCTTTCACGCCAAGCACCAGCGTCCCGCCCCGCTGATTCGCGAAACAGACGGCATACTCTGCGAGCAGGCGATAAAAATCCCTCCTGCCTTGACCCTGTTCCCAATCCTTATCCCACTCCTTGAACTCCAGCGTTTCGGATTCGAGCTCAGATGCCTTTTGGTGATCCAAGCGTTGCAGCAAGCTGCGAATCTGCTCAGCGGCATAGCGCATATTCTCCCTCCAGCAAGTTGCTAAGGTCTTTGACTCTCATCAGCTCCCTCTCGAAATCCCGATACCGTTGCCCCTTCGCAGAATCGTGAATAGGAGACTACCAATCGCTATTGAAAGCCAACGGATTGCAATCCCACGCCTTCGGTTGCGGTTCCGCGCCATTAGGTATAGTATACCAAAATGAGTACACTAACTATCCCAGATCTTGTGGATAATGAACAGGTCAGCGGCAAGCGCCTTGCAGAGGTGCTGAGCCAAGTGTTGTACAGCAGCGTCAAGCCGACTCTGTGGGTCGCCACCGCCTATTTCAATCTGGACGGCTTTGAGACGCTGGGCGAGCCGCTGGAGCAAGTGCAGGAGCTGCGCCTGCTGCTGGGCACAGAGCAAGACCAAGCGTTCGTGCTGACCCATCGCCTTGCCCAGGAGTTGGAGCGCCACTTTACCCTTCTGCGCCCCCAATCGCAGCAGAAGCTGGAACGCTGGACGGCGTTCGTGCGCCAAGACAAGGTACAAGTGCGCCGCTACAAGCCCCAAAAGCATGGTCAAATATTGCATGGCAAGGCGTATCTTGTGCGGGGCGTGTCGATGTTGGGGCAGTTGGGCATCGTTGGCTCCTCGAACTTCACTGGCGCAGGGCTGACCACCAATCTGGAGTTGAACGCAATCCTGAAACAAGAAAGCGCAACC
>NKPV01000349.1 GCA_002254605.1 Armatimonadetes bacterium JP3_11 | reverse complement strand
GACGCGTCGTGAATGGGGAAGGTGATACGGTTCCGAAAGCGATCATAGTAGCCCCTGCCGTCTTCGCGCGCTTTAAGCAAGCCTGCCTCCTCCGCGTCTTGCAGACTGAATTTACGCTGCTGCAGGTAGCGGAGCAGGTAATCCCATCCATCAGGCGCGTAGCCCAGTTCAAAGGTTTCTACGGTTTCCGCCGTTAAGCCGCGCGCTGACAGATACTGTTGTGCGGT
>NKPV01000336.1 GCA_002254605.1 Armatimonadetes bacterium JP3_11 | reverse complement strand
GTCGGGATCGAAATCATGTGGCAGGTTTTCTGCGTAGCGAATTTTCCCCCAGTGTTCGGAGCGATGCCAGCGCATCTCCGCGCCGAGGAGAAGCTCGCCCCCCTCGTGCTGCCACACCAGTCGCGGAATCCAACCCCCGTGCCGATTGCCAACGAACGCGCGGATGATCGCATTGGTCGGGTTTGGGGCGGAATCACGCGGTGCGAACGGTCGCACAAGCCGTAGCGTGGCTGCATCTGCCCACGAACCGTCGAAATCGAAAAATCCATCGCCTGTGTAGTAGAACAGGGAGCTTTTGAGCGTC
>NKPV01000289.1 GCA_002254605.1 Armatimonadetes bacterium JP3_11 | reverse complement strand
GCCGATGGTTTCGGCGATGAGCCGGCAGAAGGCTTCCTGCGCCGCGCGCGGGTAGTGGCGATGCAAAATGCGGGTATCGGGGCGGCGCGGGGCGTTCTGAATCTGCGCCACGAGTTCAGGAGTGTGGCGGCGCAACGGCTCGAACAGACGCTCCACCTGTTGCGCCGTCATGCCTTGCTCGTATTCATCCAACAGTGCATCGTAAGGCTCCCGCTCGTAGCCCAGCAGTTCGGCGATTTCGCGCACCAGGTGGACAATTTTCTCCAGATGGGGCTGAAACAGGCGGAAATCCGACTCTTCGCGTGCTTCTTCCCACACCTTCTCGGCGAGGCTGGTCGTGCGCGTGAATTCAATCACCAACTCGGTCGGCAGCTTGGTAAGTTTATCGTATTCGCGTCGCCACTGGCGAATGTTCACTGCCGTCACACTATCAGGGGGCTGAGTCAGGTCGCTCTGCTCCAGCTGGCTGAGCCATTCGCCGATGCGTGGGTCGGTATTGCGTTGGTGAATCATGCCCGACAGCAGCGCCAGTTGGTTCGCACGGAAGGGCGCCGCTTTAGGAGGCATCATCACCCGCTGATCCCAGCCTAACACGCCTGCG
>NKPV01000011.1 GCA_002254605.1 Armatimonadetes bacterium JP3_11 | reverse complement strand
GAGGTGCAATGATGCGAATAAATCAAGCATTCCCGCCTGTAGAGCCGACCATAGGCACGCCGTCGCACCCGCAGCGCAACCCGCAACTCCTGCGTGCGTGCCAAGAGTTCGAGTCGATCTTTATCTTGCAGCTGTGGCGTGCGATGCAAAACACGATTCCAAACCAACCGAAAACGCTTAACTATACAGAGATGTTTGATGTGCAATTTGCCGACTATTTAGCCACGCATGGACGTTTCGGATTGGCAGAGCAGCTTTACGAGCAGTTGAGCCGACACTTGCCGAAGGAGCCGGCGCCATGAAAACTTACACGGAGTGGCTGAACGACTGGCTACGCGAGGGCAGGCGTGCGTTGCCGCTGCTGGAGCAGTGGCGCGACGCCCTCGTCCAACGCGACCTTGAGCGCATCGACCGCCTGAACGCGCAACTCCAGCCGATTTTGGAACGGTTGGAGCAGGCGCGTGCTGCCGTAGCGCAACTGGAGTCGCCAGAGTCGCTGCCCACGCCCTTGCTGCAGCGTGCGCTCCATCTCGCCCAGCAGATCGATACGATTGCCCAAACCGCCTACGACATCATCTTGAACGAACTGGACTACACGCACGGTTTGATGGCGATTCTCACTCGTGCCGCGGAACCGGAACACTATGCGCCCACCGTCGCGCCGAGCAGCCCGAATGTGCTGCTCAACACGGAGGCATAAACCATGCCCAGTTTTCAAGGCATCGAGTTAGGCGCACGCGCCCTGCGAGCCTTTCAGATAGGCTTGGAAGTCACGGGGCACAATGTGGCGAATGTGAACACGCCGGGCTTCTCGCGTCGGCGCGTGCATTTCGCCAACACGCCCGAATACGCTTTCAACCCCAACATTCGCATCGGCACGGGCGTCCTCGTGCAGCATGTGCAGCGTGTGCGCGATATGATGCTGGAGCAACGCATCAACGCCAATACCAGCGATTTCGCACGCTTGGATACCCTGCGCCAGCAACTGCAGGGCATTGAGGGGGTAATGCTGGAGCCGGGCAACGAGGGCATCAGCGCACGCCTGAATGCCTTTTTCAACGCCTTTGATGAACTCGCCACACGCCCCGACAGCATGGCGGCGCGTCAAAGCGTGATTCAAGCCGCCAGTGCGCTGGTCGGAAGCATACGAAGCCTCTCTAATAACTGGCAGAACCTCAACACCCAGATTCAGCAGCGCATGACCCAAACCGTCAGCGAGGCGAACGAGCTTGCGGCGCAAATCGCTCGGCTGAATGAGCAAATCCGCGCGGCGCAGTCCAGCGGCGCGGAAGCCAGCGACCTGCTCGATCAGCGCGACCGCATGATTACCCGCCTGAGCGAGCTGGTGGGCGCACGAGCGCACTACACGGGCGACGGCGGCGTTATGGTCTTCGTGGATGGACATACCCTCGTGCAGGACGGCGCGTCGTTTCCGTTGCCTAACGCCATCGATGTGCCCAATCGCGACTTGGACAGCACGCCCGTCGATATCCGCATTCAGAGTGGGCAACTACGCGGACTGATGGACGCCGCTGCGAACCTGCAAGATTTCATGAGCCGCCTGAACCTATTTACAAACACGCTCATTACCGAAGTGAACACCCTCCACCAGACAGGATACGGGCTGGACAACAACACAGGCTACCTGTTTTTTGATGGCACAGATGCTTCTAACATCGCGCTGCATAGCGACATCAGCGACCCCCAGCGCATCGCCGCCAGCGGCTTGCCCAATACACCCGGCAATAACGGAATCGCACAGGCGTTGGTGAACCTGCGCAATCAGCCCCTGGCGACGCTGGGCGGGATGAGCCTGACGCAATACTACCGCGACCTGGTCGGTCGGGTCGGAAACGAGGCGCAGGTCTCCAGAAATCGCGCCGAATCGCAACAATTAACGCTGGAGCATCTGTATCAGATTCGCGAATCGGTATCGGGCGTTTCGCTGGATGAAGAAGCGGCGAATCTGGTGAAGTATCAGCGCAGCTATCAAGCCGCGGCGAAAGTGATCACCACCTTCGATGCGCTGATCCAAGATGTGTTGCAGATAGTCCGATAGTAGCACGGACCGTCTTGTCCGTGCGCAGCGTCGGAGTTTGCTTGGACAAGACAATCCAAGCGGTGAGGACGATGCGAATCAGCACCTATTGGCAGTTTCGGCGAATGGAACGTGCAACCGAACAGAGCGTGCATCAGATGACGCTCTGGCAGCAGCGCGTCGCTACCGGCAGGCGCATCGAGCAGCCGTCGGACGACCCGGTCGGCTCGGTGCACGCGCTCGCCCTGCGCGAGCAAATCCAGCAAATCGATCAATATGGGCGCAACATCCGCGAGGCGCGTCTGTTTCTGCAAGCGACAGAGCAGGCGTTCGCCGACATCGGCGACCTGTTGCATCGTACCCGCCAGATTATTACACAGGGCGCTAACGACACCAACGACGCCAACGCACGCGAAGCCTTAGCCCAAGAAATCCGCGAACTCCAACGCCGCCTGCTGCAGATTGCCAACCAGCGACCCGACGGCGAACGGTACCTGTTCAGCGGGCAGACCGTGCATACCGCGCCTATCGATGTGGTGGGCGGTGTGGCGAGCTATGTGGGCGACGGCAATCCGCTGCTGGTGAACATCGCTGCCGATAGAGCCGTCGCCATGAACTTCTCAGGCGCACGCATCGCCGATTTGTATAACAAACTCACCCACATTGAAAACAACCTCATCAGCGGCGCTTCGGCTCAGCTATCGATGGTGGATCTACAGGACATCGAACAGTTCCAAAACGAGTTCCACCGCTATCGGGGCGAGGTGGGCGTGCGCCTACGCGAACTCACCAACTACGAGCAACTGCACCTAAGCCGACGCGACCAACTCACGGGCAACCTCGCCGACATCGAAGAAATCGACCTCGCCCAAGCCATCAGCCAACTGAAACAATCGGAACTCAGCTATCAGGCGTCGTTGCAAGTGTTCACACGAATCCAGAGCGTGAACCTATTCGATTTCCTGCGTGGAGGTTAAAGCATGGAACTTGAAACCACACGATTCGGTACAATTAATATACAAGCGGACGACATCATCACCTTCGAGGACGGACTGGTGGGTCTTAGTCAGTATCGTCGTTTCGTCCTGATACGCCATGACAGCGAGGGTCCGTTCTGGTGGCTGCAATCGGCAGAGGAGCCGAGTTTTGCACTGCTACTGATTGACCCGTGGTACTTCCGACCGGACTATGAGGTGGTGTTGTCGGACTCTGAAGTTGAGCAGCTACAGTTGGATGAGTCGACGCCGCGGGCGGTTTTGACGACAGTCACGATTCCGCCTGGCAAGCCGCATGCGATGACTTCCAACTTGCTCGCGCCGATAGTGATCAATACAGAGCGGCGCATCGGACGGCAGGTGATTTTAGATGACGAGCGCTACCATACGCGCCATCCGATCTTGCAGGAGATGTGGCGCTATACGCAGACCGCGGAAGCTGCCGGCTAACGCAACACGCCAGGGAGGGCTATCGACATGTTAGTGCTTACACGCAAGGTCAATCAGAGTATTATGATCGGCGATGAGATCGAGGTCATCGTGCTGGAGGTGCGCGGCGAGCAGGTGCGCCTCGGCATCAAAGCCCCCCGCAATGTGACCGTGCATCGGCGCGAGATCTACGAAGCCATCCAAAAAGAGAATCTCCTGGCAGCGCAAACGCAACCCGAAGATGTGCCGACATCCACAAAACAGGTAAAAAGCGCGTCGTAGGGACTCTCTTGCTTGCCCCACATGTGGAATAATCCCCCATGCCATGAAACCGCTGGTGAAGGTGCTGGCAGTGGGGCTTGTCGCTGCAGGTGTGGGGGTGGTCGCTGGCAGGATGCTCGCGCCCCAACCGAAACCAATCCCCACAGAGCCGCTTGGCAGACTCCAGTACGGCAACGACCTGTTCGCCCAAGGTAAGTTGCTTCCGCAGCCCGTGGATGAGATGACCCGCTACAAACTGGAGACAGAGGGTCAGAAACCATTCGCGATTGTGGTCTCCTGCGCCGATTCGCGGGTGCCGCCAGAGCTGATTTTCAATCAAGGGCTGGGCGACCTGTTCGTGGTGCGCGTGGCGGGCAACATCGTCAACGCAGAGAACCTCGCCTCCATCGAGTACGCGGTGGAACACCTCAAAGTGCCCTTATTGGTGGTGTTGGGGCACACGCATTGCGGCGCGGTCAAGGCGGCAGTTTCCGGCAAGCACCTGAAGGGACACTTGCCGCAACTCGTCGCGCATATTGAACCCGTCGTGAAGCGCGTCCACGCAACGCATCCCCACCTTAAGGGCGATGCATTGACCGAGCGGGTTATTCAGGAAAATGTGCGCCACACGCTGCAGACCATCTACCAGCGCAGTGCGATTGTACGCAGTTACTACGAGCAGGGCAAATTGAAATTCGCTGGAGGCGTTTATCAGTTGCGCGAGGGGAAGGTGGAGTGGCTCAAGCTGTCAGAGCCGTTCGACTCAAGCCCTGAGGAACATCCGTCTTCAACGGGTTCCAGCGGGGGGCATGAAGGCTATGCTCCTGCGTCGCACCCTTAGCAGGTACACTTTCTGCTGATGAGGCGTTACGAGTTGCCTGCTGTGGTGGTGGAGCATCAACGGCGTGGCAAGAACCTCTATGAATTGATTCTGCATGCGCCGCCGATTGCTCAGAGCGCGATGCCGGGACAGTTCGTGATGGTGCGTCCTATGCGCACGCATGCACCGCTCTGGCGGCGTCCTTATAGTATCCTGCGTGCGAACCCCGACAAGGGTGTGTTTAGCGTGCTTTACTCGGTGCAGAGCGCGTTTACCGAGCTGCTTTCGATGAAGCCCATCGGTTCCACGGTGCAGACGCTGGGACCACTGGGCAGCTATTTCCAGCCGGTGCGTTCGGTGCAGCGGCATATTCTTGTGGCGGGTGGGGTGGGCGCACCGCCGTTGTGCTTTTTTGCCTCGCGCCTCGCGCCGAGTTTACAGCAGGGCGAGAATCTCCTCATCCTCGCAGGAGCGCGTCATAAAGATTTGCTGGTCGGGCTGGATGAGTTCCGTGCGCTGGGTGCGGAAGTGCGAATCGCCACCGATGATGGCTCGCAGGGCTACAAGGGCTATGTTACCGACCTGCTCCGAGACGCTTTGGAAGACCCAATCGAGTCGGCGGTCTATGCGTGTGGACCGAACCGCATGCTGCAGGTCGTAGCGCAGCAGTGCCTTGCCCACGGCGTTCCCTGCCAAATCTCGCTCGATGCGCCGATGCCTTGCGGAATAGGAGTTTGTCTGGGCTGCGCTGTGAAAGTGAACACTCCAGAGGGGGGCGTGTGGTACAAGCGCGCTTGCGTGGAAGGACCCGTGTTTCGTGCGGAGGAGGTGGTCTGGGGATGACGCCTGACCTGCGCGTCTCGCTGGGCAGGCTCGCGTTGCGCAATCCCGTGATGGTCGCCGCAGGAACCTTCGGCTACGGACTTGAGTATCGCGACCTGCTTGACCTCACGCAATTGGGGGCGATTGTGACGAAGAGCCTGACGCTTGCGCCCCGTATGGGCAACCCACCCCCGCGCGTCGCTGAAACACCTGCAGGCATGCTCAACGCTATTGGGCTGCACAATGATGGCGTGGAGGCGTTCCTGGTGGAGACTCTGCCCCGCCTACGCGAATACGGAACCCCGATTATCGCCAGCGTGGCAGGGGAAACCCTTGAGGAGTATGTGCAGGTCGCCGAGAAACTGAGCCGTGCGGAGGGTATCGCCGCGCTGGAGTTGAACCTCTCCTGCCCGAATCAGGCGCGTGGCGGGATAGAGTTCGGTATCAACCCCGAACTCACCGCGCATGCCGTCAACGCGGTGCGTCAAGTATCAGACCTTCCCCTTATTGCGAAACTCTCGCCGAACACGGGTGATATCGTTCCGATTGCCCAAGCCGCCATTCAAGCGGGAGCCGATAGTTTATGCCTGATCAACACGGTCTTCGGCGTCGCGGTGGATGCCGAAACGCGTCAGTTCCGTATCGCCAGCAAGGTCGGCGGCTTATCAGGACCTGCTATTAAGCCTATTGCCCAGTACCATCTTTGGCGGGTGCGTCAGGCGTTGCCCGACACGCCCCTGATTGGCGTGGGTGGGATTAGCAACGCCGCCGACGCCATTGAGTTCCTCCTGTTGGGGGCGCACGCCATCCAGATCGGCACGGCGCACTATGTGCAGCCGACGCTCGCGCTCGAGATTCTGCAGGGCATCGAAGAGTATCTGACGACGCACGGCTTCGAAAGCGTGGAGTCTATTCGGGGCGCCGTTCGCTGAACATCGCCTGATACTCGTTCCGAAATCGCTCCAGCCCCTGCAGGCACGCGGCGTCGGTCTCGTAGACCATCACCTCGCTCAGGTAGCGTCGACACAGCTCCAACGGGATGCCCGTGCGCTGGGATTCGGCTTCCACAATCGTCGGCAGGTGTACCTTGCCCCACTGGTAGGCGTCGTGGAGCAACGCGGCGATCGGTTCGGCGGGCGATTCGGGATTCATCAGCCACACCGCCCACACGAACGGCAGTCCCGTCCATGCGTGCCATGCCGCGCCGAGGTCTAAGTACTGCACCACCGCCGTATGCTGCGCTGTCATCCCCAAATCGCCAATCAGCAGGGCTGCATCCGCCGATTGGAGCATCACATTTAGGTCTGGGGGAGCGGAGCGATAGTTCGGGTAGACCCCGTAGGCGCGCTCCAGCACAATGCGCGTGAGCGCCGCCGAGGTGAGCGAACTGGTATCCAGCGCGACGGTCTGGATACGGGCTATCGTTGTTTTACTGAATAGGCGCACGCTGAGCACCTCGCGGCGCGAGGCGATTGCCAAGCCGTCGACAAATCGCGTCTCCGGGCGCCGAAAATGCTCCACTGAGGAGACCAGCGCGACATCGATGGTGCGCTGTTCCAGCATCTGCGCCAACCCCGAAGGCGGTGCGTAAACCACTTCTGCATAGCGCCTCCCCGCGTCGGTTTCCAGCCAACGCGTGAGCGGCGCGGCGTTGATATACGGAACGCTTCCTATCCGAAAACGCATTTTAAAACACCCGATCTAACAGTGCAAACACGAACAGACCGATACTCACATAGCCGTTCAGCGTGAAGAAGGCGACATTCAAGCGGCTGAGGTCATGCGGCTTGACGAGCGACTGCTCGTAGGCGAGCATCAGCGCGGCGAACGCCACGCCGAGATAGTACCACACGCCTGCCCCCAACGCGACGCCACCCATCAGGAACGCGCCGATACAGAGCGCATGCGAGATTCGTGCAATGCCCATCGCGCGCGCCCCGCCCAGAGTTTGGGGCAGGCTGCGCAAGCCGTGCGCACGGTCGAACGCCTCATCCTGCAGGCTATACAGGATATCGAACCCTGCCACCCACAGCGCGACGCCCAGCGTGAGCCACACCGGAGCAGGCTCCAGAGTCCCCCGCACAGCGATCCAGACCGCGCTCGGCGCAATCCCCAGCGACAGCCCCAGCCAGTAGTGCGACAGCGGCGTGAACCGCTTGGAGTACGAATAGCCCAGAATCACCGCCAGCGCGACAGGCGCGAGCACAAAGCAGACCCAGTTCAACTGCCACGCCGCGTACAGAAACAACACCGCCGAGACCCCCATCGCTATGCGCATCTGCTGCACGGTGAGTAATCCTGCCGGGAGAGCACGGTTGCGCGTGCGCGGATTGAGCGCATCGATGTCGCGGTCGACGATGCGGTTGAACGCCATCGCCGCTGTACGCGCCGAGACCATCGCGACGAGAATCCACCCCACCACCCGCGCCGGCGGAACCCCTTCCGCCGCGTACAGCAGGCTCAAAAGCGCGAACGGCAGCGCGAAAATCGTATGCTCGAACTTGATGGCTTCCAGAAAAATCCGAATCGTGCGCATGCTTAGGCGATTGGCATGCCAATTGTACCTGAACACGCCTGCTGCAGCCCCACTGAGGTATACTCTCGCAGTCCACAAGCGTCTAAGCACGCAGGAGTGAAACGATGTACGGCGGTATGCGCGGTTCTGGGCGAATGTTTCGGCTAATTATGCGCCACGCGGGCGTCGCCCGCGAAATGGGCGGCGAGGAGCTCTCCCTCGCGGTGCAGCGCGTTGACCAGATGTTCATTCACGCTCTCGAAAAGGGCGCGTCGGATATCCATATGCACCCCGAACACAACGCTCTGCGTATCCGATTCCGCATCGACGGCGTGCTGCATGAACATGAAGTAATTACACAGCCCGACCTGATTCAGGCAATGATTAGTCGCGTGAAACTCGCCGCGAACATGCACCTGGACGAAAAGCGCGACACGCAAGACGGGCGCATCGATATGGAATATCTGGATAGGCGGCTCAGTGCACGCGTGTCGTGTATCCCGACGCTCAACGGTGAGCGAATCGTGATGCGGATTTTAGACCCCGCCAAGATGCAGGTCAAACTCGATTCGCTGGGCATGCCGCAGGATGTGATGGCGAACTGGCGACGCGCCCTGCAGGTCGCCTACGGCATGCTGGTCGTCACGGGTCCGACAGGCTCGGGAAAGACATCCACCCTCTACGCCTCGCTTCATACCCTCGACCGCGTGCGGCGCAACATCGTGACGGTGGAAGACCCTGTCGAGTACGAGTTTCCCGATAATGTGATGCAGGTGCAAGTAACCGAAAAAATTACCTTCCCGCGTGCGCTTCGGGCGATGTTGCGCCACGACCCCGATGTGATTATGATTGGCGAGATTCGCGACCGCGAATCGCTGCAGATTGGGATTCAGGCTGCGCTCACGGGGCATCTGGTGTTGTCGACCCTTCACACAAATAACGCGATTGAGACGCTGAGTCGCATGATGGATATGGGCGCCGAGGATTATCTAATTGCGGCGACTCTGCAGTGTGCGATGGCGCAGCGACTGGTGCGCGTGATTTGTCCCGATTGTCGCGTGCCCTATCAGCCCACGCCCGATGAGATCGCCGCGCTCAAAATACCGCAGGAGTGGCTCGCGCAAGCCCGATTCTACACGGGGAAGGGCTGCCCCAAGTGTATGGAAACCGGCTATCGGGGACGCACGGGGATCTTCGAACTGCTGCGTATTAGCCCTGCTATCCGCGAGGCGATTGTGAATCACGCCTCCAGCGACCAGATTATGCAAATCGCTGTCAAGGAAGGCTTCCGCACGATGCTCGACGACGGACGCGATAAGGTGCTGCGCGGAATTACCACCCCCCACGAGGTGATTCAAGCGGTTTATGCAGGTGTGTACGAGTCGTGAGGGGCAGTATGACGCGCCGATACCGGGTTGAGGACGGAACCCCCATAGACCCAACTAAAGGAGCAGCCTGAACAATTCTTCAGTGATGATTCGTTTCGAAACGGTCGCTCGGTCTACTCGCTCCCATGCCCGCGTGGGCAAGCTCCACACGCCGCACGGCGTGATTGAGACGCCTGTATTTATGCCCGTCGGGACGCAGGCAAGTGTGAAGACGCTCAGCCAAGACGAGCTGGAGCAGTTGGGCTTCAAGATTATCTTGGGTAATACCTACCATTTATACCTGCGCCCGGGAGATGAGCGTATCGCGCGTCTGGGCGGTTTGCATCGGTTCATGAGCTGGTCGGGCGCGATTTTGACCGATAGCGGTGGGTTTCAAGTATTTAGCCTCGCCGGGCTGCGCCAGATTGACGACGAGGGCGTGACCTTTCGCTCGCACCTCGACGGCTCTGAACATCGCTTCACGCCTGAACGCTCGATTCAGGTTCAGCGTCATCTGGGAAGCGACATTATGATGGCGTTCGATGAGTGCCCTCCATATCCTGCGAGTTATGACGCCGTGGCGCGCGCCACGGAACGCACTTACCAGTGGGCTATTCGGAGTAAACAGGCTTGGGAATCGACCAGTTCCCTCTCCACGAACGGGGAAGGCGCTCTGTTCGGCATTATTCAGGGGGGTGTTCACGAAGACCTGCGCCTAATGAGCCTGCAACAAATTACCTCGTTGGAGTTGCCCGGCTACGCGATTGGCGGCGTATCGGTCGGCGAGCCCGTAGAGGAGATACGCAGGATCGTGGAGTTCGTGGCGCCCCGCATGCCCGCCGAGAAACCCCGCTACTTAATGGGGGTCGGCACGCCTGAGGATATTCTCCATGCGGTGCAGCAAGGCGTGGACATGTTCGATTGCGTCCTGCCGACACGCATGGCGCGGCATGGCGCGGTGTTCACCTCGCGCGGTAGGCTCAACCTGCGCAACGCAAAACATTTGGAGGCGCGAGAACCGATCGATCCCGAATGCCGCTGCTGGGTATGTCAACGCTACACGCTGGCGTATATCCACCATCTGTTTCGTGCGGGTGAACTGCTCGGTTTGCGGCTGGCGACCTACCATAACCTTGCCTACTATGCCCGCTGGATGGCGCACCTGCGCGAGGCGATCAAAACAGGCGCACTATAGACCCCCGAAAAAATACCAGTTTTCTCCAAAACACGGAACTTTGGTACGAAGATTGCTGGTCAAAGGATTGGTTTGGTGAGGTTTTGTCTGTACGCCCGATTCGCCTCCCAAACCGAAAAGGAGGATCGATATGATGAAACGACTGATGACTTCGGTCTTGATGGTAAGCGCTCTGGCGACAGGAGCGTTCGCGTCGTGGAATATTAATGTCTCGATCAGCAGCGGGGTGCTGAACCCGCCTTCGACCCCAGTGAATGTGCCCTATGTGACGGTCAACCATCCTCTGCCCCAGGTGACTTTCCTCACGGCTGTCGCAACCCCCAACCCTATTCTGGTGGGCGACGGTACCACCTTCCTGAACGGGACCTTCTCTGCAGCGTACCAGATTAGCCCCCAACCGGGCAACACGAGCATGCTTACGGGGTTCAACTTCGTGATTTCGGGCGTCGTCGATGGCAGCGCGATGATTGTATGGCAGAAGAAGGTTGTACGCAACTCCGATAACGCTATCCTGTACAACGACTCGGGCATGTTCGCTGGGTCGGGCTTCGGCGGCACGGACGGCGCGTTCAGTGTGGTGATTCCTGTCTCGCTGGCGGCACCCGCGAATGATGTGTCGGTGTACGAGAACTTCCTGCTGTTCGTGCTGCCCACGCACCCGACCTCCACAGCCGCTTTGCTGCTGGTAGAGCAGGACTGGGTGCCCGAGCCTGCCAGCATGATTGCTCTCGGCAGCGGTCTGGTGGGGCTCATGGCGCTACGCCGACGCAAACGCTGAACTGCTGGGACGCTTGTTACAGTAGCATCGGGCGAGGGATCCACCCTCGCCCGAAACGCTTTTATAGAGCCAAAAATCGCAAAAAATACCAGTTTTTCAACGAAAATAGATGATTGGCATAGAAATTGCTCTATGCAAGGCAGTGCGCATACGAAGCGCCTCATGGAAATGGAGGAACAACCATGAAACGATGGATAATTTCGCTGGGAGTGTTTGCCGTTGCGGCAAGCGCATTCGCCTCGTGGAATGTGACCATTCTGAACAGTAGCGGCGTCCTGTACTTGCCGACGACACCTGTTACGGTGCCGACCATCGTACAGAGTAGTCCCGTCCCCCAGGTTACCTTCCAAACCGCGCTGGCTATGCCGAACCCGTTGATAGTCGGCTTAGGGACAGGGTTCAACAATGGCAGCTTCTTGGGGCAGTATACGATCAATGACCCGACGAATACACAGCCCTACCTGAGCGGCTTCAACTTCGTGATTTCGGGGGCTGTATTTAACTACGGACAGATTATCTGGTTCAAGAAGGTCGTACGCAACTCGGACAACGCGATTCTGTGGCAAGCCAATGGCATGTTTCAGGGCAGCGCCTATGCAGGCGGTTCGGACGGCGCGTTCAGTGTCGTCATCCCTGCGACGCTCTCGGCGCCTGCCAACGATGTCACGGTTTACGAGACTTTCCAACTGCTGGGCGGCGGTCAGCCGGGCTCTGGCGCAGCGTTGATGCTGGTGGAACAGGACTGGACCGTTGTTCCAGAGCCTGCCAGCATGATTGCGTTGGCGACGGGGTTGGGCGGCTTATTGCTCCGCCGTCGTCAAGTCTAACTCCCCTCCTTTCTGCAGGTAGGCAACCACGCAAGGACGGCGTCGCTGCCGTCCTTTTTGATTATGCGCAGGAGAAACTTCGGGGGACGCGAATCGTCTGCCTGTATGATGAAGCGAGGCGTCTGGTGGATCGTTTGGGCTGCGTGCGCCGTGATGGGTGTCGCCGGGTGCGGCGGCGAGAATAAAGTGGGTGTGGTCTCGGGCACGATTACCGACATCGATGGAGAGCCTGTCGCCAACGCGGAAGTCTTCGCAGCGAACTCTGTGAACAGTCAGACCCGCTCGTTGCACAACGGCACCTATTACCTGACGAATGTGCCCGACCGGTTTACTCTCATCCGCGCCCGTGCGGTGATTAACGGCGTGGAATACACGGGGCAAAATGTGGCGCAAGTGTTCGAGAACGAGCAGACCAAAAATGTGAACATTATGATTGCGCCTGCGAACCGCCAGGGCGCCATAGAGGGCTTCGTGCGCGATGCGTTTGGCGTAGGCATCGAAGGAGCGCGGGTGTTTGCAGGGGGGGCGCTCAGCAGCGCGTTCGCGATCACCGATAAGCGTGGGTTCTATCGTATCGCGGGGCTGCCGGCAGGCTACGAATACCCCATCGTCGCCTCCGCACCCGGTTATGAGAACGACAAACGCACGGCGCAAGTGGTTGCTGGACAGACGACGGTGATTAGTTTCACGCTGAACGGCTCTGTGAACCGCCCTGTACAGGCGCCGCTTAACCTCACGGCGACAGCATGGACGATGCCGCGCGTGCTGAGTGCAACACGCAGCGCACGCGAACGCAACGCCTACAACGCCATCCGCGCACTCTTTGACGAGAAGCCCCGCCCACGACGCACCCTAACCACCCGTGCCCCAAGCGACTACTGGATTGAAATCGACCTCAGTTGGGACTATCAAGAGCAACTGAGCCTGCTGGGCTACGGAATCTATCGCGGACGCACGATTGACGAGCTGAACCAAAACGCCATCGCCTTCCTGCGCGACCCGCTGGCGGATTTCTTCGCGGACTTGGACCCTGCCCTGCAGCCGAATGTGACTTATTATTACGAAATGGTCGCGTTGAACACAGATTACCTCAACGACTTGCCCGGCGCGGTCTCTGGGCGGAGTAATCGCGTCAGTGCACGCCCCTTTACGCCCATCGCCCTCTCCCGTCCGTTCCCCAACGAGATTGTGGACGGCTTGATTCTGCAGTGGACTGCGGTACCCAACGCCGACTACTACTTGGTGCTGATTTACGACCGTTTCCCCGATTACACTGTTGCGCCGTATTATCCAACGGACTTGAGCAATCCGGGCGCCGCGAAGGTGTTCGCGCCTGCCACTTCACTGGTGTATACCGGTCCACCTTTGGTAAGTGGGCGCACCTACTATGCGGTTGTGTTAGCGTTCACAAACGATCGGAGCACCCGCGCGATTAGCCAGATTGTGCCGTTCCAAGCGCGATAGCCCTCGCCCCCTACCCTTAGAGGGGTGGGGAGTCTATTGATTCGCGTCCCCGAGTGTGGAATAACCTGTTCGGGGAGGCGATATGATTCTGTTCTTTATGGCGATGGCAATTTTGTGCGCCTATTTCGGTATGCGTCTGCGGGATCGGTGGCTGCTGGTGAACGCCGTTCTGTGGGTAGGGTTCGCGTGGACGCCCTCTCTTGAGGGCACATGGCTTTGGGGCTGGTGGTTGGGCGTTGGGATTATGGCGTGGGGAGCGAGTCGCTGGCGTCCCCCAACGGTTTCGCAGGCGCGGTCTCCACAGCTTCCACCCGTCCACTACGCAGTTTGTAGACCGTATCACAGTAGCGCAGCATCAGAGGATCGTGCGTGACCAGCACGACGGCGCCGTTGCCGCGATGCTGTTCCAGCAGTTCCAACACATGCAGTCCTGTTTGCTGGTCTAAGGCGGCGGTCGGTTCATCGGCGAAGATGACCTCGGGTTCCAAGAGCAGCGCGCGCGCCACACACGCTCGCTGACGCTCGCCCCCTGAAAGCGCCGACGGATAGCGATGCGCCTTGTCTGCCAATCCGAGTTGCTCCAAGAGCCAGAGCGCACGCTCGCGGTACGCGCGTACATCTGGCGCGCCCACCACCACATTCTCCAACACGGTCAGATACCCCAGCAGGTAGGGCTGTTGGAACACGAACCCGAACCGCGTGCGACGCATCGCGCTCCGCTCTGCATCGGAGGCGTCGGTATAACACCGCCCCCGGTAGCGCACTGTGCCCTGGGTGGGCAACTTGAGACCGCTGAGCAGGTACAACAGCGAACTCTTACCCGAACCCGACGGACCCACGATGCCCACAAACTCGCTGGGACGCACCTGCATGGTGACGGAATCGACTGCACGCACCACGCGGTCGCCGTCCCGATATATTAGGGAGGCTGCTTGCGCCTCTATCAACGCCGATTTATCCATGCCGTTTCGCCTGCCGAATCGCCGTTAAGACCTCGTCTGCGTGCGACACGGGCTTCACCTTCGTAAACACATGGTACACCGTGCCATCCGGCGCAATCAGGTAGGTGATCCTGTCCACACCCCAGAACTCTTTGCCGTACATCTGTTTCTTGCGCCACGCGCCGTAAGCTGCGCTGACCGTATGGTCTACATCTGCCAGCAACGGGAACGGTAGTTCATACTTATCGGCGAATTGACGGTGGCTCTGCACACTGTCCGCACTCACCCCCAGCACCACCACACCTTCCCGTTCGAAATCCGCGTGCATGTCCCGAAACGAACACGCCTCTTGGGTACAGCCCGGCGTCATATCCTTTGGATAGAAATAGAGCACCACCCAGCGTCCCTGGTAATCGCTCAAGCGGATTGTGTTGCCGTACTGGTCGGTGAGGCTAAAGTCGGGCGCTTTCGAACCGTGCGTTAGGATAGCCATAGTATGTCAATTATACCGTTTGGTCAGGTATAATCGCGCTGCGCAATTGCGCATAGGAGGCTAACCGATATGAAACGAGCGATTCGAGCAACGCTGCTAACGGCATGGGCGCTGATGAGCCTGAGCGCCGCCTTTTCGCAGGAGTACACCCTCAAGTTGAATGTCAAAGAGGGAGATGTGTTCAAGTATAAGATGACGATGGACATCGACTTCGGCGGTCAGAATGTCACCGTCACGATGCCGATTACCAACAAGGTCCTCAAGATAGAGGAGAGCGGCAATATCGTGATGGAGTCTGCCGCCGGGGAAATGCTCATCAAATTCGGCGATCAGGAGATGCCCCAGCCGGCGCCGCCCGCGTCTAAAATCACCTACAAGCCCAACGGCGCCATCGAGAAGGCGGAATCGGCGCAAGGGGGGCTCCCCGCCAACAATTTCAATGCTGCGTTCCCCGATAAGCCCGTCAAAGTGGGCGACAAGTGGAGCCATACAATTAAGGGACAAAATGGCGCACCCGATATTGTAAATACCCTCGAACTGGTGGGTGTGGAGAAATTGGGGGAGGCTGAAGTCCTCAAGATCAAGGTCACTCTCCGCACCGCCGACACCAAAGAGAGCGAAGGCTTCTCGGGAGACGGATTTAACTGGATCGACCCCAAAACAGGGATGCTGGTTAAATCGGAAATCAGCGTCAAGGGGATGGTTGCAGAGGGCGCACCGATGCCGCTCAACGGCATAATCAAGATGGAGCGGATCCCGTAATCAGTGGTGGACGCTGGAATCACATCCCCCTTCCCTGCCCCACGCGGGGAGGGGGTTATTTGGTAGAATTACGGCTATGCTGGACTACCGACTGCTGCGCAGTGAACCTGACCTGGTGCGCGACGCGCTCCTAAAACGCGGCTACGAAACGGAGATTCTCGATGCTTGGCTCGCTTTAGACGCCCGCTGGCGCGAACTGACCACGCAGGTGGAAGCCCTGACCGCCGAGCAGAACCGCGTGTCCAAGGAGATTCCCCAGCGTAAGAAAGCAGGCGAGGATACGGAACCGCTGCTGGCGCAGTTGCGCACCCTGAAAGCGCAGATAGAACAACTGGAAAGCGAGAAACGCGTCGTCGAGCATGAGCGGGAGGCGAAACTGTTGTTGTTCCCCAATATGCCCCACGCTACGACGCCCGTGGGCAAGGACGCGAGCGAAAATGTGGAGGTGCGTCGCGGTGGACAACCGCATCCGATGCCCTTCGAGCCGAAACCGCACTGGGAACTCGCCGAGTCGCTGGGGCTGATTGACTTCGAGCGCGGCGCTAAGGTTGGGGGCAGTGGTTTCCACTTCTACACCGGCTTGGGGGCACGGCTGGAACGCGCGTTGATTAACTTCATGTTAGACCTCCACACGCGCGAACATGGTTACACGGAAATCTTCCCGCCGTTTCTGGTGCGTCCCGAAATCATGGTGGGCACAGGGCAGCTGCCGAAGTTCGACGAGGAGATGTACCGCTGCGCAGACGACCCGCTGTATCTGATTCCCACCGCTGAGGTGCCCGTGACCAATCTCTATCGTGAGGAGATTCTGAGCGCGGATCAGTTGCCGATTTACTTGGCGGCGTATTCGCCCTGTTTTCGGCGCGAGGCGGGCGCGGCAGGCAAAGCTACGCGCGGCTTGCTGCGCCTGCACCAGTTCAACAAGGTGGAGTTGGTGAAGGTCACAACGCCCGAAACCTCCTACGATGAACACGAGAAACTGCTGCGCGACGCCGAGACGGTGCTACAGCGGCTGGAGTTGCCCTATCGCATCGTCGCGCTGTGTACGGGCGACTTGGGCTTCGCTGCTGCGAAGTGTTATGACCTTGAGGTCTGGTCGCCCGGCGTGCAGATGTGGTTGGAGGTGTCGTCGTGCAGTAATTTTGAGGCGTTCCAGGCGCGCCGTGCCAACATCCGCTATCGCCCCGAGCCGACTGCCAAGCCCGAATTTGTGCATACGCTGAACGCTTCGGGGGTGGCTACGCCGCGCCTGATGGCGGCGATTCTGGAGAACTATCAACAGGAAGACGGCAGTGTGGTGGTTCCCGAGGCGTTGCGTGCTTATATGGACGGCGTGAGCGTGCTGAAGCCCTGAGATGCGCTGGCTCTGTTGGCTGTGTGTCCTGGCAGCGCTGATTGACCTGCGGGCGTTCGGCTTGACCGACTTGGACGAGGGCTTCTACGCTTCCGTCGCGTGGGAGATGCGCCAGTCGGGCGATTGGTTCACGCCGACTTTTCTGAACCAGCCGTGGTTCGAGAAACCCCCCCTGCTCTATTGGCTGATGGTGCTGAGCATGCGCGTTTTTGGGGAGAGTGAGTTTGCCCTGCGTCTGCCATCCGTGCTGTTTTACGCGCTCACGATCGGGCTGCTGGCGTGGTGGGGCAATCGGCGATTGGGGCAGGGCGCGGGGAGTTGGGGGGCGCTGCTTTTCGCCGTTGCACCGCTGAGCCTGATCCTCTCGCGCCTCGCCATTACCGACATGGCGCTAACCTTTTTCTTGACGCTTGCGGTGATTGCGCTGTGGGAAGCGCGTGGGCTCGGATGGAGCCTACTGGGGGGCGTTGCGTTAGGTCTCGCCGTTCTCACCAAGGGACCTTTTGGACTGGGGCTGGTGGGATTGCTTTACCTGTGGAACGCGAAGCGGCTCCATGCGCATGGAGTGCGTTTTCGCTGGGTTGTGGTTGCGCTCGTTGTTGCGCTGCTCACGGCGCTACCGTGGTATGTGGGGGTGTATCTGCAACATGGCGCGGAGTTTTTCAACGAATTCGTCGTGAAGCAGAACTTGCTGCGCTTCGCGGGGGGCGATACGGCGCACTCGGTGCTGCCCTTGATTGAGCGCGGCGACTTGGGGAGCGTGCTGGGCGGTGTGGCAGTGTACCTGTTGTTTTATGTGGTCGTGTTGTGGCTGGGCGCACTGCCGATGGTTGGGTATGTGAGCGTGCTATGGGGACACGAGGATGACCCGCTGCGTTTGTATTTGCGTCGCTGGGCATGGCTGGTGTTTGGGCTGTTCACGCTGAGCTTCACGAAGCTGCCCGCCTATATCTTCCCGATGGTTCCTGCGTTTGCGCTTTTGGCGGGGGCGGAGATCGTGCAAGTTCGGCTTCGCCCCGCCGCTTCCGAGTCTCCCTCGTCCCATAAGCAGTCGGGTGCGAGGTGGGTGCGGCGCGTGGCGTCCTTCGGGCTGATACTCGGCGCCGCTGTGTGGTGTGCCGTCGCGTTGTATGCGCCTTTGTGGCAGAGCGCGTTTTGGGCGGTTGCGCTGGTGCTGGGCGTGCCGCTGCTGGTCTTCACGCTCTTCAAGCCCGCTGCGCCGCCGTGGGGGCGTGTTTTGGGCATTCTCGCTTTGCTTATCGGCTGGAACGGCGCACTCACAGGATACGACCGCCTTGCCCTCAAGCCTGTGCGCGAGTTGGCGCTCAAACCGCCGCCCTATCGCACGCTTATCCTCTATCGCGTGAATCCGGGCTACCCCAGTGTGCAGTTTTACCGGAAGGGATACTATGCCACATCGGACGATGCGGAGACGACGCTTCAGCAAATGCGGCGCACAGGAGCCTACTGCATGACCACCGACGCTGCCTTTGCGCAGCGTGCGGAGGTATTCGTGTTAGCGGAGGCGCAGGTGATGGGGCGGCGGTTCTACTTGACGGCGCCGCGCTATGAACCGTAAAGCCCCCTGCCAAGCGGCAGGGGGCGGTTGTCGCAGCCTGACAGCGTCCGTGCCAATCACTTGATGCGTCGCGCACCGACATAGCGCTGCTTGTAGTAGCCAGAGTTTAGGGTGTCGATGCGCACGCGTCCCCGCGCGCTGGAGGCATGCACAAACTTGCCATCGCCGATATAGATGCCCACATGCGAGATTCGCGATCCGCGTGTACGGAAGAACACGAGGTCGCCCGGTCGGAGTTCACTGCGAGAGACGGGCTTGCCAACGCGGTACTGCGCGGATGAGTTGTGGGGCAAGTTGATGCCGTGCCGCCGATAGATATAAGCTGTGAAGCCCGAGCAGTCGAAGCCGCGCGAACTGCTGCCGCCATAACGATAGCGCGCGCCAAGATAGGAGAGCGCATGGCGTACCGCTTGGGACGTCTCGCCTGTGCTGGCGAGAGTATCCGCGCGTGCCGACGGCGAGCGCTTCGACGCCGGCTTCGATGAGGATGTGCGCTTTTGTGAAGATGCGTTCGCAAGTTGCTTCGTTTGCGGGGGCTTCGTTGGACTAAGGTAACGGCTAAGTACCCAGCCGATGCGACCGTTTGGGAGCTGAATGCGGCTCCATTCGCCTTGACGCCCAAGCACCTGCACCTTTGTCCAGCGATCGACGATCGTGATGCGCTTGGCGTCAGTGCTTGGTGTACTGCGGATGTTGATGCGGTCTTTATTAATCTCCGCCCAGCCAGACGCGGGGGAGTCCGACTGAGCCGAGGACTGCTTTGTAGGTGCTGCGCCGCCCTTGATAGGGATCTTAATCTTGTCGCCAACCTGCAGGGCGTGAGGGTTGCGCAGATTGTTGACCTTTAGTAGATCAGGCAAACGCAAGCCGTACCGATGGGCAATGGTATACAACGAATCGCCCGGTTTAACCGTGTAAGTGATCGTTTGCTGCGCCGAGGCTGCGACGATCAGGCTCACGAGCGGGGCTATCAACCCCAAGCGTACTATGTTGACCATAGTTCCCTCCTTGGTGATAGTCTCGTACCCTGCGACCTCGGTCGCAAAGCGCGGGAAGTATACCCGCTCTGAGTGAGACGAGTCAACCCCTTATAAGGGTGTTCGGAAAAAAACCGCTTTCACACCCGCCCGATGCATGGGCACAATCGCACGGCGTGTCCCCGCCCGTCCTCTCCACTCACCGCGCGCGAGGAGCGATGTACCCTGCTCAACCTGCTTTGAAAAAGTGGTACATCGTAATCAACAGATAGACCCCGCTGAGAGTGGCGGCACCGAAAATCGCGAACACCCACCAGCCCGTATCGCCGCCCAACATCGAGAACATCGCAACGAGGTACAGCGTCGCGGTGATGAGCGCAACCCATGAGAAGCGCCGCGCGTGCGGATTGGGTGGACGCACAATATTGTGGCACACGGGGCACTCCTGTTCGGGTGCGTCGGTAGGCAGTTCCGTGTTGCAATAGGGGCAACGGCGCGGCATATGCAAAGTGTACCCAACGCAGGCAGGGTTCACGCGCGTTGCAGCGTATTAAATCCCTTAGGATGCTACTTCTGAGTCGTCGTGGCAAGGCGCTTGCACCGATTATCATCCAGCAGGGCGCAACAGAATCCGAGCGGTACGCCGCCGAGGAGTTGCGCGCCCACCTGCAGGCGATTACAGGTGCGCCATTTGAGATACGCGAATCGGATACCCTACCCACACGCGCCATCGTCATCGGTCAGGGTGCGCTGGCAGAACGCTTGCGTCCCGATGTGAACTTCCGTACGCTGGGCGAAGAGGAGGTTTTAATCGCCTGTCGCGACGGCTATCTGCTGCTCGCAGGTGGACGCCCACGCGGCGCTCTGTACGCCGTGTATCGGTTCCTGCAGACGCAACTCGGTGTGCGCTGGTGGACGCCTTGGGCACACCATATCCCCCACCGACGTGAACTGACCGTTTCCGCACTCAATCTGCGCGAGCAGCCCGCGTTTGAGTACCGCGAGCCGTTCTGGTTCCACGCCTTCGACGGCGACTGGGCAGCACGGAACTACGCCAACGGTCACCACCCGCACCTCACCGCAAAGCACGGCGGCAAAATCACCTACGCAGGTTTCGTGCATACTTCGTTCCAACTCGTTCCACCACAGACCTACTTCGAGCAACATCCCGAATGGTACAGCCTGATTGACGGCAAGCGTCGCTGGGAGCGGGCGCAACTGTGCTGGACGAACCCCACGCTGCGCGAGTTCCTGGTAGAGCGAGTACGCCAACGACTGCGCGAGAACCCCCAAGCGCGTATTGTCTCGATCTCGCAAGAGGACTGGACCGGGGCATGCCAGTGCGAGCGTTGCCGTGCCGTGGAAGAGCGCGAAGGCTCCGCCGTCGCCCCGATTCTGGAAACCGTCAACTTCATCGCCGAGCGACTGGAACGCGAGTTCCCGTCGGTGGCATTTGATACGCTCGCCTACTGGTACACGCGCAAACCGACACGCACTTTGCGTCCACGCCCGAATGTGATTATTCGGCTCTGCTCGATCGAGTGCAGTTTTGCGCAACCACTGGAGCAACCTAACAACGCGGGCTTTGCCGATGATATTCGCGGCTGGGGCGAGCGATGCCCTCGGCTCTATGTATGGGACTACACAACCAACTTCAGCCACTATCTGCTTCCCCACCCGAACTACTTTGTTTTAGGGGCGAATCTGCGCTTTTTTCATCGGCACGGCGTGCGCGGCGTGTTCGAGCAAGGCGCATACCAATCGCATGGGGGCGAGATGGCGGAACTGAAGGCGTGGCTGCAGGCGCAACTGCTCTGGAACCCTTACCAGGACGACCATCGACTGCTGGGCGAGTTTTTGCGCGGCTACTACGGCGCCGCCGCGCGTCCGATTGAACGTTACCTGCGTTTGATGGCGAGCGCCGCCCGTGATTTCAAAATGACCTGTTTCACCAGCCCCGACACTGCGCCGTATCTGAAGTATCCTGTGCTGCGTCAGGCAGAGACGCTCTGGGAACGCGCAGAACGCGCCGTGCAGCACAATCCCGACCTGCGCTGGCGCGTACAAATCGCCCGACTGCCCGTGTGGTACGCTTGGCTGGTGAACTGGAACTTACTACAACAACAGGCGATCGAGATGAAACAGGCTTGGAACCCCCCAGCCGACAAAAAGACGCTCGCCGAACGCTGGCTCCAACTCGCGCTTGCACCCGGACCCGAAGGCTGGAAACCCATTACCCATGTCAACGAAGCGGGCATGACGCCTGAAGAGTTCGTCAAGCGCGTGTTGGAGAGGTAATTGCCTCTGTGGTCGGCTTCAACATGGCTTGAGGGGTGGGGTGTCGAGAAAGCACCTTTCACACCGACAACCAGATCCAACACGCAAAATCACCCCCCAACACCTGCACCAAACCCTCCATGTTCCACAACACAAACAGCCCCTACACCTCTGCCTGCGTACCCAACCACGAACGCGAACGCCAGACACTTCCATACGCACTCTTCACACTCCCAAACGCCCGCTCTATTCGATGTGCCCGATGTCCATACAGCCTATCTCCCACCAGCAAAGTCCCTACCGATAGTCCACTCCGACCATAACGGCTCACCCACGCCCCCAACAAGTACGGGCACGGCGTTGCTGCGTCCCTCCGCGCTCATCCCGATTTTTCGAGCAGCCTTGCCCCCCCTTGACAAGGACAGAGGTACTTGAGGTATACTTTCAGACTGGGCAAATTTGCGCCTGTGGAGGGTATTTATGCGGATTGTGCAACACAGCCGAAAGCGCATTCGTGAAGTTTTAGAGCCGCCGAACCTGATTGAAATCCAATACAACTCTTACCGCTGGTTTTTAGAAGAAGGATTGAAGGAACTGTTCCAGACCTTTTCGCCGATTTATGATCTGACAGGGAACTACTTTATAGAGTTTGGCGACTACTGCTTGGGCGAGCCGAAATACTCGGTTGACGAGTGTCGCGAGCGTGAAATTACCTTCGACGCGCCGCTGCGCGTGAAGGTGCGCTTTGGCAAACGCGATGGCGAGGTGCAAGAGAGCGAGATCTACTTGGGCAACCTTCCCCTGATGACCGAGGGCGGTACTTTTATTGTGAATGGGCGCGAGCGCGTGATTATCAGCCAGCTGAATCGCACGCCGGGCATCCACTTCCCGTCGCCGTTTTTGTCCAGCACGGGGCGCGAGATGATGGCGCGTACCTTCGGTAAAGTGCTGCAGATACAAATTATCCCCGCTGAGGGTCCGTGGCTCGACGGCGGCACCGACCCGCAGAATGTTATCCGCCTGAAAGTCCACCAGTCTAAACAATTGCCGATTACGCAGATTATTAAGGCGTTTGCAGCGTACGAGGAAGCGCGTGTGCCCGCCGAGTTGGAGCTGGAGCGCGCCGTCGGCTGGCGAATTTTAGAAACCGTCGAGTATAGGGGCGAAACCCTGCTGAGGTCAGGCGATTTGCTCACCTATGAGCGGTTGGAAAACTTCCCTGCAGACATACGCACCCTCCGCGTCAAATGCGAGCCACCGTACGATCCGCAGCTCGGACTGACCAATGACGCCATTGCTTACATGTTCGGGCGCCCGCGCGAACGCCGCGAGATCCTACATGAGGCGACCCTGCGCATGCCGAAAGAAGGCGACCTCATTGGCAGAACCGCCGCGGAAACGATTACCAACGCGAAGGGTAAACCGATTATCCAAGCAAATGAGGTGTTCGACGAGAAAACCGCCAAACAGGTTGCCAAACTGAAGTTGCCCGAAGTGCGCGTCCGCTTTGTGGAGGTACAGGGCGGTGATATAGAACTGCCACCCCTGCTTAAAGCCACGCTGGACGCCGACCCGACCGCCGACTCGCGCGAGGCAGTGTTGGACTTCTACCGCCGCATGCGTCCGGGCGACCCTGCCGTCGAAGAGAATGTGCGCAACCTGTTCTACGGGCTGGTGCTGGATCCCCGCCGCTATGACTTGGGGCGCGTCGGACGGTATCAGATTACGCGCAAGTTGCGCCACGGGATCCCGCTCGAGGTGCGCCGCTTGACCGTGCCCGATTTGCTGCTCGCGCTGCGCCACCTGCTGGAAATGGCAGAAGAGAAACACGAATACGAGGACACAGACCACCTCGCGAACAAGCGCGTGCGTTCAGTGGGCGAACTGCTGCAGGCGCATCTCCGCGCAGCCTTCCTCAAACTCGAGAAGACCGCCCGCGAAAAGATGACCGCCGCCGAGGATGTGTCGCAAATCCTGCCGAATGTGGTGCTGAGTGTAAAGCCCGTGACGAATGCGTTGCAATCGTTCTTCGCAACGAACCCGCTGTCCACTTTCATGGATCAGACCAACCCGCTGGCGGAGCTGGCGAACAAGCGACGCCTGTCGGTGCTGGGACCAGGCGGTCTGAACCGTCAAAGTATCCCTCCCCAGGTGCGCAACATCACCCCATCTCAGTATGGGCGCATCTGCCCCATCGAAACGCCTGAAGGGCAGAACATCGGTCTGGTCAATCAGATGACGCTCTATGCGTATGTGGACGAGTTCGGCTTCTTGCGCACACCATACCGCGTTGTGCGCGACGGCAAGCTCACCGATGAGGTAGTGTATCTACCCGCCGACGAGGACGAGAATGCGTATATCGCCCCTGCCGACACCCCCGTGGACGAGAACGGCTACCTGCCCGAAACGGTGCAGGTACGCTGGCGCGACGAGTACCCCATCGTGCCGCGTGAGCAAGTGCACTATATGGATGTGAATCCGGCGCAGGTGTTCTCGGTCTCGGCGACGATGATCGCCTTCTTGGAACACGATGATGCAGGGCGCGCCCTGATGGGTTCGAACATGCAGCGTCAAGGCGTGCCGCTGATCAACCCCGAAGCGCCGCTGGTGTTCACTGGGGTCGAACGCCAAGCCGCCAAGTACGCCCAGAGCCTCATCACTGCCCGCGCCACAGGGCGCGTCCGCTATGTCTCGGCAACCGAGATTCGCATCGAGCGCGAAGACGACGGCACCCTCGAGGTCTACAAATTGCCCCACCTGGTGCAATCGAACAAAGGCACCTGTTTCACCTTCCTGCCGAAAGTGAAGCTGGGGCAGCGCGTGCGCGCGGGCGATGTCATCGCGGATGGTCCCTCCACCGAAAACGGCGAGCTGGCGCTGGGACGCAATATCCTCGTGGCGTTCCTGCCGGCAGGGGGATACAACTATGAGGACGCCGTGTTCGTCTCGCAGCGACTGCTCTACGATGATGTCTATACCAGCATCCATCTGGAGAGCCATCAAACGGATGCGACCGAGACTAAACTCGGACCTGAAGAGATTACCAACGACATCCCAAATGTTGGCGAGGAGGCGCGGCGCGACCTGGATGAGAACGGCATTATTCGCATCGGCGCCGAGGTTAAGCCCGAAGACCTGCTGGTAGGCAAAATCCAGCCCAAGGGTCAGACCGAAGGCACCACCGAACAGAAGCTGGTGCGCATCATCTTCGGCGGCAAGGCGGAGGAGATGCGCGATGTGTCCCTGCGCCTGCCTCACGGAGAGCGCGGCTATGTGGTGCGCGTCACGCAGTTCGCCCGATTCAAATACGAGTGCGAATCGTGCAAGAGCCTGTTCTATCGATCCAAGCCCTTGGAGACGAAAACTTGTCCACGCTGTCACGGCATACTCCGACAGCTTGAGGAGGACGAGCTGCCGCCCAGCGTCAATCATCGCGTGCGCGTGACGGTCGCCACCCGACGCCCGCTCACAGAAGGCGATAAGATGGCAGGACGACACGGCAACAAAGGCGTGATCTCCAAAATTCAGCCCGTGGAGGACATGCCGTTCCTGATGGATGGGACACCGATTGATATCGTGTTGAACCCGTTGGGCGTGCCCTCGCGCATGAACATCGGGCAGATACTGGAGTTCCACCTGGGGCTGGTCGCCCGTGAGTTGGGCATTCGCTTCCGCACGCCCGTGTTCCAGAGCTCCACGCCTGAGGAGATCAAGCAAGAGATGCGCTTCTTGGCGGATCGCTTGCGTCGCAAGGCGTTGCGCATCTTGCTGGATCACGAGTTGCATCTGAGCGATGAGGATGGTAAGTCGGTCGTGTGGGGCTATCGCGCAACTTTCGACGAAGCAATGGATGCCGTGCGCTCCGTGTTGCACCGTGCGCCCGAGTCGGAGCGCAAACGCATCGCCGACCGACTCGCTTTCGCGGAAAAGAAAACGCCGTCTGTGGACGCGCTGGTGGACGCCATTCGCCAACGCGCCATCGACCGAGCCGGCTTCGACCCAGAAACGGGCAAGGTGATCTTGCGTGATGGACGCACCGGCGAACCGTTCGGCAACCCTGTCGCGGTGGGCTACCTGTATCTCCTCAAGCTCGAACACCTCGCGGAGGAGAAAATCCACGCCCGCTCCATCGGACCGTACTCTTTGGTCACGCAGCAACCGCTGGGCGGCAAGGCGCAGTTTGGGGGACAGCGACTGGGCGAGATGGAGGTCTGGGCGCTGGAAGCCTACGGCGCTGCGCACACTCTGCAGGAGATGCTGACCATCAAATCCGACGATGTGAACGGGCGAATCCATACCTTCGAAGCGATTATCAAGGGCGCGCCCGTGATTCAGCCCTCCGTACCCGAATCGTTCAAGATTCTGGTCAACGAGCTGCGTGCGCTCGCGCTCAAGGTACAAATCATCGACGAGAACGATGTCGCGCACGACCTGCGCAGCCTAGAAGAACTTGACACTCTTGATGAACCGAAACCTAAGCCGCTGCTGGGAGAACTGCCAGCCGGTGCGCTGACTGATGGAAACGCATGAGGTGAAAATTTATGGCAGACATCTCGCGAATCAAGGCACTCAAAATCGGACTTGCATCGCCCGATGACATTCGTGCGTGGTCGTATGGCGAAGTCAAAAAGCCCGAAACCATCAACTACCGTACCTTTAAGCCCGAGCGGGACGGGCTGTTTTGCGAGCGCATCTTCGGTCCTACGCGCGACTGGGAATGCTCCTGTGGACGCTATAAACGTGTGAAGAACAAAGGTATTCGCTGCGAACGTTGCGGCGTGGAGGTGACCCGTGCGCGCGTGCGCCGCGAACGCATGGGGCACATCGAACTCGCCGCACCCGTGTGCCACCTATGGTATCTTAAGGGGCAACCCCCCAGCCCGCTCGGACTGCTCCTGGACATCTCGCCCCGCCAACTGGAGAAGGTCATCTACTTCACCAATTACATGGTCATCGATATCGACCGCGCGGGCATCGAGCAGAGCTTGGTCGACCTGCAGCGGATGGTCGAAGAGGAGAAACGCAACTTCGACGCGGAGATCGAACGCGTCTTCAAAGAACTGGACGCGCGTCTGGAGTACGAGTTGGAGCAAGGGCGCGACACGCTGACCGAGCAGCAGATCGCCGAGCGCGTGCGAATGTGCGAAAACCGGAAAGAGAGCGAACGCCGCGAACGCGCCGCGATGCTGCAAGAAATGGAAAAAGCCATCGAACGGCTTGCGAAGCTGCAGCAATACGAACTGCTCGATGAGAGCGCTTGGCAGGGTATCGAACAACTTCTGTTGGTAGGCACGCGCAAACTGCAGCGCGATTTGCGCCCCCTCGTGCGCGTCGGGCAGGGCGCGGAAGCGGTCCGCGAACTGCTCAAACAGATCGACCTCGAAAAACTCGACCGGGAACTGCGCGAGGAGATTAGCAAGACGCAAGGCACGCGCCGCGCCCGCGCCATCAAACGGCTCGAAATCGTGGAAGCGTTCAAAAATAGCAAGACGCGCCCCGAATGGATGATCTTAGAAGCCGTGCCCGTGCTGCCTCCAGAACTACGCCCCATGGTGCAGCTCGATGGCGGGCGGTTCGCCACCAGCGACCTCAACGACCTCTATCGGCGCATCGTCAACCGCAATAACCGATTACGCAAGATTGTGGAGATCCGCGCCCCTAAAAGCATTCTCAACTCCGAGAAGCGACTGCTTCAAGAGGCTGTGGACGCGCTGATCGACAACTCTAAACGCGCCAAGCCCGTTACCGGCACTGGCGGACGCCCGCTCAAGTCGCTCTCGGATATGCTCAAGGGCAAGGAAGGGCGATTCCGCAAAAACCTGCTCGGTAAGCGCGTGGACTACTCGGGGCGCTCCGTAATCGTGGTCGGACCGAACCTACAACTCCACCAGTGCGGACTGCCCAAAGAGATGGCGCTGGAGCTGTTTAAGCCGTTCGTGATGCAACGCCTGATTCGCGACCAACTGGCGAACAATGTGAAAAACGCCAAAAACGCCATCGATCGCCAACTGCCCGAAGTGTGGAAAGCGTTGGAAGCGGTTATCAAAGAGCATCCCGTGCTGCTGAACCGCGCGCCAACACTACACCGCTTGGGCATTCAGGCGTTCGAGCCGATTCTGGTAGAGGGCAAGGCGATTCAGCTCCACCCGCTGGTGTGCCACGCTTATAACGCCGACTTTGACGGAGACCAGATGGCGGTGCATGTGCCGCTTTCCTACCCCGCGCAGGCGGAGGCACGTACCCTGATGCTCTCCACGCACAACCTGTTCAAGCCCGCCGACGGTTCGCCAGTCGTCTCGCCGCTGCAGGACATCGTGCTGGGGGCGTACTACCTCACGATGAACGATCCGCAACGCCAAGAGGAGGTGCGTTTCTACTTCGCGAACCCCGACGAGGCACGACAGGCGTTCGAGCGCGGGGACATCCGATTACACGAGCCGATTAGGGTGCGCCTGACGCCACCGGGCGAGGAGACCCCGATACTGGTGCAGACCACCATCGGGCGACTCATTTTCCAAGAGATTATGCCCGAAGGGCTACGCTATCACCCGGATTGGCTAAATACGGTCTACAACAAGAAGATGCTCTCAGCGGTGATTCGCGAAGTGTATCAGACCTGCGGACACGCGCGTACCGTGCGCTTCCTGGACGACCTCAAGGCGCTTGGTTTCGAGTGGGGCTTGCGCGGCGGGATTACCTTCGCGCTGACCGACATGGCAGTGCCCCAGCAGCGCGACGCCATCCTGCAAAAGGCAGCAGAAGAGGCGCGCTCGATTGACGAACTGTACGACCGGGGTGAATTGACACAGGACGAAAAACGCCAGCGGAAGATCGAACTCTGGCAGCGCGTGTATGATGTGGTGTCCAAAATGATGTTGCAGGAGCTGCGTCCAGACAACCCGCTCTTTATCATCACCGATTCGGGGGCGCGCGGTTCCACGAAGCAGCTGGCGCAGTTGGTCGGCATGCGCGGCTTGATGATGGGCGGGTTCGACTTCCGCTCGGGCGGGGAGCGCCTCGTGGAAGAGCTGCCCGTACGCCATAACTTCCAAGAAGGCTTGACCACGCTGGAATACTTCGTATCGGGCTACGGGGCGCGCCGCGGGCTGGCAAGCACCGCACTGCTCACCGCCAACGCAGGCTACCTCACCCGACGCATGTGCGATGTCGCTCAGGATGTCGTCGTGCGCGAACGCGACTGCAACACCCCTGAGGGCATCGTCGTCAGTCGTATCGAGCGCGAGGGCGACCTGATTGAAACCCTCTTCCAGCGCATCCGTGGGCGTACCGCACGGCGCAACCTGCACCACCCCACCATGGGCGAACTGCTGGTAAAGGAAAACGAGATTATCTCCGAAGCGGTCGCGACCGAAATCGACGCGCTCGCCCAGGCAACCGAACGGTTCACCCAGACCCTGCGCGAACTCGCCGCTAAAGACGAGGGTGAACCGTTCACCCCCGACGACGACCAGCCGCTCAAAGACCCCTTCACGGGCGAGGTATTGCTGGAGCCTTACGACATGGCTACGCAGGAGGTTCTCGATCGCCTGCACGCGCGTCGCGATGAGATCCACGCAATCTGGGAGAAGGCAGGCTTCGAGTGGGTCGAGCACGACCGCGTGGGCGTTCCGATCCGCTCGCCGCTGACCTGCAATGCGCGGCTGGGCGTGTGCGCCCTCTGCTATGGGCTGGACATGGGCACACTGCGCCCTGTGGAACGCGGCACAGCAGTCGGCATCATCGCCGCGGAGTCCATCGGCGAACCCGGGACGCAGCTCACGATGCGCGTGTTCCATACAGGCGGCGTGGCGGGGGCAGGACAACAAATCGCCGGCTTCAAAATCGGGGGCGGCGTACGCACCCTCGCTGCAACTGAACTCGAAGAGCGAGGCGCTACCCAAGAAGCCATCGACCTTGGACGCGACCAGAAGAATGTGCTGCTCAAGGTCGCCTCGAACTTGTTAGGGAAGCCCGTGCCCGTGGTCAACACGGAAGAGGATACACTCAGCGAGAGCGATGAGCGAATCGAGAAACGCACGCGCGAATCGTTGCGCAAACTCGCAAAACTCCAAGAACCGCCGAACACGGGCATCAACCGCGTGGAAGAGCTCTTCGAAGCGCGCAAGCCCAAGGGCGAAGCGATCACTGTCGACTACGAAGGTGAAGTGGTCGATATCGTCCGCTCGCTCGGACGCTGGGTGATGATTAAAGCGACTCTGCCTGTTGGTGAGCTGCTCGTGGGCAAGATGAGCCTCGAAAATGTGGAAGACCCCAGCACAGGCGAGGCGATCCTGCATGAGCTGGAGGAGATTCGCTCCGCGCATGTGAGCCGCTTGCTGGAGGCGGGCATAGAACAGGTGACCGTGCTGGATGCCGTGCTGGTGCCACCGCTCGGCTCGCTGGAAGTGGTCAAGGGCGACAAGGTGCTGCCAGGCGACCGCCTCACCCCAGGACCACTGAACCCCCACGAGCTGCTGCGCTTGCGCGGCGTGCGCGGCGTCCAAGAGTACCTCATCCAGGAGATCCAGGCGGTCTACAAGGCGCAAGGAGTCGACATCGATGACAAACACCTGGAGATTATTATTCGTCAAATGCTGCGTAAGCGGCGTGTGATCGACCCCGGCGACACCTACTTCCTGCCAGGACAGACCGTAGACCGATTCATGTTCGAGGATGCCAACCGGAAGGTTATCGCCGAGGGCGGACGCCCCGCGACCGCCGAATGGGTGCTGCTGGGTGTGTCCGAAGCGGCGCAACAGACCGACTCGTTCCTCTCGGCTGCCTCGTTCCAACGCACGGTCAAAGCGCTCACCGAAGCCGCCGTGCGCGGTAAGGTCGACCAACTGGTCGGCTTGAAAGAGAATGTGATTATCGGGCGACTGATCCCTGCAGGCACGGGCTATGTGAAGCCTCGCTTCGAACCGAAGTTCGAGTGGGGCGCACGCGCTACCGAAGCCGTTGTGGAGACCCGCCAACCCACCCTCGAGACCCTGTTCGCCGAGGAGTTGAACCCCACCAACAGCGATTCCGGCGAAATAGAAGCCTCTATTACACTCCCAGAGGAGATAACGCCCGAGTCGATCGAGGACGCACCAAAACCCAAACGCAAACACAAAAAAGAGGACGAGGCGTAGCAGCGCACGCGCAGGGCGCCGACGCGAACTCCTGTAAGCGTCGGCGCCCCCTGCTGCGCGGCTTTACTCCCACTCCTCACAGTAGTTCGGACGGGGATAGCACATCAAAAGCATACGGTTCGGATCGCCCTCCTTCGGGCGGCTGGGCCAGCCGAAGAAGCTCGCGCGTTCATGATAAACCCCGCCCTGCACCAACCATACGGGCTTCAATCGCCCATCCACAGTGGTCGGACGGGCAGATAGTTCGAACATATCACCGCGCCGCGATACATCAGGGCGCAAACGCGCCATGAAGGCACGCACATGCCCATCGACAAAACTTACCTGACCGCGCCCATGATAACGCGACTCCTCGCCCGCCATCACGCGGTTAGGAATCGACGCCCGATGTCCGTGCCGCGGCTCCACACCACTTGTTGGCTCAAATCGCCCCCCATCACTGGAGCCGAGCCAACCATCGAACCAGAACCCCGTGCTGGCGGGAAACGGGAGACGCGCTAAACTCACCGAGGGAACTTCAGGGTAGGTCGCCGCGTTCACGGTCAAGCACCAGTTGGGCATCAGGGAGGCATGAGTCGGTTCACCCGCACACACCGGCGTGGCGATGGGACGCGTCGCGCGCAAAGCAGTCAAATCGGTCGGCTGAGTCTCCGCTGGACACAACGCCACCCGATAGTCCTTCAAATAGGGATAGAGACACCCCCACACCGTGCGCAGACACTCACCTGTCTCCCCACCAACACGATAAAATGCCAGCGGGAAACACTCATCGTAATCCTGCACATACAGCAGGGTCGCCTTACTCAGCTGCCGCAGGTTCGAAGCGCACACACTTGCCTTGCTGGCATGGCGCGCCGTCGCAAACACCGGGAATAGCAGTGCGGTCAACACTGCTATAATCGCAATCACTATCAACAGTTCCACCAGAGTTATTCCGCTCTGTCGGTTATGCATGGAATCACCCCCAAATACGGCACACGATATACGCCACCATGCGTATTAGGCTTGGGAAATCAGGAAGGTCTTTCGCGGAAGCAAAAGCAACCTGTGGGTATTATCGGCACGGGCGATGTGAAACTGGAGTCGGCGGCGCCGACTACGAAAATGGGTTAGACATTGAACCGCACATGAATGACATCGCCATCGCGCATCAGATACTCTTTACCAACCAGTTGCACCTTGTTTGCCTTTTGCGCCGCTTTCCAGCCGCCTGCGGCAAGCACCTCGTCTGCGTGGCACACTTCGGCTCGGATAAACCCGCGCGCGAGGTCGGAATGGATGGTCGCAGCCGCCTCCAAAGCGGTGGCGCCTTGAGGAACTAACCAGGCGCGGGAATCGTCGCCGATGGTGTAGAACACCTGAAGGTGGAGCTGTTCATAGACTGTGCGCACCAGTTTGGGCAGCATCGGCTCCGAGACGCCCATCATCTGCAAGAACTCGGCTTGTTCCACTTCAGGCAGCTGGCGCAGGTCGCGTTCAAAAGTGGCGCAGAGGCTAATCAGGGGCAGTTCGCGTTCGTCGCACAGGGCTTGCAAGCGGCGCAACGGCTCCAAGCGCGTCTCGTTGCCCAGCGAACTCTCGCCGATGTTCGCCACGACCACCATCGGCTTGCGTGTAAGGAACCCAAATCCGCGCAAACGCGATTCCAAGTCAGGAGGGATTTCTAACGCACGCAACGACTCGCCTGCGCTTACCGCGCGGTGCATCCGCTCCAAAAGCGCGTATTCGGCTCGATCGGGCGCGCTCTCCTTGTGTGATTGGAATAGTTTCGCCAATCGCTCGAGGCGGTTCTCAATAACTTGCAAGTCCGAGAGGGTGAACTCGTCCAGCCAGAATTTCAAGTCGCGCATGGGATCAATAGGCGCGTGATAGGGTGCGTAGGGGCTGTCGAACAGGCGCAACACACACACCAGCGCGTCGCTTTGGCGTGCGAGACTGAGCGGCTGCCGCACGGTTTCGGGCTTTTCGGGGTTGAAGTCGGGCAGGTCATCGCGCCACTCAAAAGCGGCATAGGTGATTTTCTTCGCGCCCGCCTGCTTCGCTAACGCCTCAAAACGCGCATCGGGGATGGGAATGCTTGCCACGCCGTCGCGCGCATGCCCGCCCGACAGCGCCTCGAACAGGGTCGTACGCCCGCTTAATGGAAATCCGATGAGTGCGATTTTCATGGTGTGAATTCAACCCGGAGCGAGGGGGTGGG
>NKPV01000203.1 GCA_002254605.1 Armatimonadetes bacterium JP3_11 | reverse complement strand
TTATTTAGCGTGGCTAAATAGTGCGCGACCCCCCTGTAGACATTTGTTTTGAGTTCAGCGGGGTGGGGGGGTCGCGCAGAATTTAGCTTGGCTAAATAAATGCGTCGCTGTGCGCCTCCCCTTCCGCTTGCGGAGTCCCAGCAATGCGGTTGCGGGAACTCTGTGGGGCGGAATTGGGGGTTTATAGCGCGTAGCAACCAACTTGATAGCGAATGCTCGGTCGATGTGCCCGAAACGCTTGAAGACAGGCGACTCTCTTTTTGGGGAATGATACTCTCCGATTGGGGGCGCCTATGCGCCTTTTAGGGAATCGGCTTTGTCGGGCTCGGTTCGCCCACCACGACCGTCACGAAGCGTTCTGGCTGCAGGTAGCGTGCTGCGGCGGATTGCACCTCCTGCGGTGTGAGTGCTCCAAGCAGATCGGGGTAGCGCCGCCAGTAGTCCAGCGGCAGAGTGTACAGAACCGTTTGCTTATACAGGTCTGCCAGCGAGCCGAGCGTGAGGCGGCTTATCATGTGGCGTCCGATGAGATAGTTGCGAGTGGCGTCCATCTCCAGCGGGGGCACAGGCTCCTGAATCAGTCGCTCTATTTCGGTGCGAATCTGGCGGGCAGCGTCGCGGGTGTTTTCGGTAGCAGTCTGCGCTTCTGCAACAAACGCGCTGATGCGCAGGTAGTAGTCCAGATGCGCTCCGACGCTATAGGCATAGCCGTACTGTTCGCGCACAGTTAGGAACAGCCGTGAGCTGGCGCCCCCGCCCAAGAGAGTGACGGCTCCATGAAGCGCGAGGCTCTCAGGTGCTGTGCGTGGCGGGCAGAGCGTCCCCAGCATCAGATGGCTCTGGACAGAGTTCGGGCGCTCCACCAAAAGCCAGCCCACCTCCGTGTTTTGCATAGCAGGGGTGGGGAGTGGGTCTTGCACCACCGCGCCTTGCCATGCGCCCAGAGCATCGTTGAGCCAATTCAGCAGTGTCTCTGGTTCGAAATCGCCTACGACGAGCAGCGTCGCCTCGTGCGGGCGATAGCGCGTCGCGTGAAAGGCACGCAAATGCTCTGTTTGCCAGCGTTGGAGGGCGTTTTCATCGGGCGCAAGACGATGGTAGGGATGGTCACCGAAGAGCGCGATACGGAACCGCTCCTCCGCCAGAAACGCAGGCTGTGAGCGTTGCAATCGCAGGCGTTGCAGCGTGTTTGCGCGGTCGATTTCCACCTCATCGCTGGGGAAAATAGGGTTGAGCAACACATCAGCGATGAGGCGTATCATCGGTTCGGTGTAAGGAGCGAGGCACCGCGCGCTCAGTATCGCCGTCTCGGTGTTCGCACTCACGCTGATATAGCCCCCGTAGCGGTCGGCTTCGTCGGCGATTTCGAAGCTGGTGCGCGTGGGGGTGCCCGCGATTAACAATCGTGCGGTTGCGCCTGATAGCCCCACCCAGTCGGGCGCATCGTAGGCGCGCCCGGCGTAGGGCAAAATCAGTCGGAGTTCCACTACCGGCGCGCGCCTATCGGGCAGCGTCATCACGCGCAGTCCGTTGGTCAGGGTCGTCGCGTCGGGCAGGGGCAGCTCCGACGGACGCATCGGCGCATCAGGCGGCGGTACCGCACGATTGATCTCTGTCATATCACACCTAAACGAAACGGATAGGTATCTGTCTCTCTGTGCTTCTGATGCTGGTCAAAGTGTACCTGAGTTGCGGAGGGTTATACCTCTTCGTCTGCCTCCAGCGGCTCTTCCAACTTGCGGAACTCAATAAAGCCGTCCGAGAGTTTGCCGTCTACGAACCACTCCACCGCCTCTTCTTGGGCTTCCAGCATGGTTTCGGGCTGAGACCATTCCAGCCCAATCACGACGGGCGTTGCGTCCACGCCTAACTGCCTCAGCGTCTGCGCACGCTGCTTGGCGCGTTGCACATCCAGTCGGTCAACCTTGATCGAAATCTCGCCCACGATGACCTTGCTGTCTTTCCACCAAATAACATCCGCCAGAAAGGGGTCGGCTTGGGGATTCATGGGACGCTCGCTTTTGTAGAAAGGGCGGAGCCACTGCCGCAGACGACGCTGTACTTGGGGGTGATCTGGCGAGCCGCCTGAACCGCCGCGGAAGATGGTCACAGCACGGCGCAAGGTCTCTCGCTCATGAGCTTCGCCCATCTGAAGCCCCTTTAAGCCTTCAACCGCCGACTCCAGATGCTGATACCGCTCATTCAGGTGTATGAGCATCTGCGTGTGTTGGCGCAAGATCTCAGTATGTTCCTGCAAGATGGCTTCGTGGCGTTGCTGGGTTTGTATCAGCATCGCCAACTGCTGGGTGTGCTCCTGCAGAATGCGCGTATGCTCTTGCAAGATGGCTTCGTGGCGTTGTTGCGATTCAATTAACTGGCGCAAGAGGGTGGGCATGTCTTCCCAGTCGTCGCCCAGTACGACCCGACGAATCGCATCGCGTTTTGTCGGGTCGCTCAAGGCGCGCTGAACCGCCTCCGCGTCCACCAGACGATCTTGCAGGGCGCGTTTCAACTCGGGATTAGCGTCCAGCTGCTGGATAAACGCTTCAATATCTTGCGCGTTTATTGGCATACGCTTGAATTATACCGAAAAACGGGCATTCGGGTGTCCTGTGTTTTATAAGGGGTGTTTGCAGGGTCCGTG
>NKPV01000184.1 GCA_002254605.1 Armatimonadetes bacterium JP3_11 | reverse complement strand
TCCGCTGATCGAGAGCCTCGCCTCGCAACTCACGGCGCAACTGGTGGAGCGCGTGCATGGCGCAGGCGTGCGCCTGGTGCCCGATTGGGATAGCGTGCCCGCGATGGCGCGTGTGCGGCAGGAGCAGGCGCGGATTTTCATCGACTTGCTGGATCGGGGCGTTGTGACTGTCGCCGAAGTACGCCGCGCACTGAGCTTGCCTACCGACGAATCGCAGAACATTTTGCTGTTGCCGCTGAATCGAACCCCAGTGGAGGGCTATCTTGAAGCGCAACAAGAAGAAGCATGAGAAGAAGGCAATTGAGGCGGGCGATGCGATTATCCTCACCCAAAGCGACATCGACGAGGTACAGGCGTGGGCAGAGCGGAACGCGCCTGACCTTGCCGCGCTGCTACTTGCCCGACCTGGAAACGCGAGTTCTGCAGGAAACGAAACGCCGCCTAACGGATAGGTACGCCTACGATGCGCGCGTGCATCGGTATCGCGACTTGCGCACGGGGCGATTCGTGGACTGGAACCGCACTGTGCGCCCTGCGATGGAACGCGCACTCGATACGCTTGCGCTGGAGATACGGCAGCTCGGCGCACAGGCGGGCGCAGGGCAAATCGACGACGCGGCGTTCGTCGTGGCGATGAAACAGAAACTCAAAATCGCGCACTTGATGAGCTATGCGCTGGCAAAAGGCGGATGGGCGCAGATGACCAGTGAGGACTTCGGACGGGTGGGACGCGAGTTGCGCAAGCAGTATGACTACCTCGCGCGGTTCGGACAGGCGATACGGCAGGGCAAACTCTCGCAGGGTCAGGCGGCGTATCGCGCCGCGCTCTACGCCCGCGCCGCCTACGCCACTTATGAGAACACGCGCCGACTGGAAATGCAGCGCGTGGGGTTCACCGAGGAACGCCGTCGGCGCACGGCAAAAGAGTCCTGCCCCGATTGTATTGAGTATGCCCGGAGGGGATGGCAACCGATTGGCACGCTGCCCCCGATTGGGCAATCGCGTTGCATCGTCAACTGCCGCTGCTACTTCGAGTACCGCTATCGGCGTTAGGCGTTAGGGGAATATCAGAGGCGTGGAGCGCGAATACAAAGCGTTGGATGCGCAGATCCAGCTCGACGCCGAAACGGGCGTGTTCGAGGGCTATGCGGCGGTCTTTGGGAACATCGACCGCGTCGGCGACCGCATCGAGGCAGGCGCGTTTGTGAACTTAGAGGAACTCACCGCGCGCGGGGCACTCCTTTGGCAGCATGACCCGCGCGAAGTGGTGGGGATGATTGAACGCGCCGAGCAGGACGCCTACGGCTTGCGCGTGGTAGGCAAGTTCCACAGCACACCTCGCGCCCAAGAGGTACGGCAGGTGATAGCGGAACGCGCCGCGCTGGGCAAGCCCACGCCCATGAGTATCGGCTATCGACCCCTCGACTGGCGGTACGAAACCTCTGCCGAAACGGGCGAGGTGCGCGTGCTGACCGCGATTGAGGTGTTCGAGGTGAGCTTTGTGGTGGCGGGGGCGAACCCGCTCGCTGCAGGCACGGCGAAACGCTTGCCCGCGCCTGAGCCAAAAGCCGACCTGAGCCCTGCGTTCCAACGCGAATGTGTTGCGCTTACACTACTGATGGAGGGGACTCGATGAATACCACAGTCTACACGGAAACGTTGGAGAAGTATACGCATGTGCTGAACGAAGCGCGTGCGCTGATCCAGGTGTGTGAGGATAGCGAGGGCAAGTTTCGGGGCACGGAAGCCCAGTTCGAGCGGCTCGTGGCTCTCCGCAAGGAAGCCGAAGACCTGAAAGCACAACTCGATAAACTCGCGAATGAGAACCTGCCCGCCCTCAAGGAAGCCATCGAGGGCTTGCCCGACCCTGCGGCTTACGCCCCGCCCAGTAGCCCGCCTGCAGAGGCGAAAACGCTGGGGCAACTCGTGGCGCGGGACATGAAACGGCTCGGCAAAGCCCCTGAGGCGTTCTGGGCGAAAAACTACGACCTTGACCTGCAACTCAAGGCGACGCTCACGCGCACGGATTACCCGCCTGAAGCCCTGCGCACAGGCGTTGTCGTGCCGTTCCCCGTCCGCCAGCTGACCCTGCTCGATATTGTGAACATCGTGCCGACGCAGCTCGGCAGCATCCGCTACATGGAGCAGACCACCCACACGCCTGCCGCCGCCGAGACCGCCGAAGGCTCCGCTCTGCCCGAAAGCACATTCGCGTTCACTGAGCGCAATCAGCCCGTTCAGGCGGTTGGCGCGTACCTGCCCGTCACCGAGGAGGCTCTCGAAGATAACGACGGTCTGCAAGCGATTGTGGACGGCATTTTGCTCTACGCCGTGCGTGAGCGCGTGGAAACCCAGATGATCCAGGGCAACGGCACAGCGCCGAACCTCTTGGGCGTGATTAACACCCCTGGCGTACAGACCTTTGCGCGGAGCACGACGCCGCGCATCGACGCGCTGCTTGACGCGATCGGGCGCGTTGCGGGCAGCGGGGCGACCACGGGCAACGCGAACGCGGACGCGATCATACTGAACTGGGCGGACTATATCGAGCTTGTGACCGAGAAGGATGCGACAGGGCGGTATCTGTTCGGCGATCCTGTGAGCGCGCTCGGTACCTCCGTGATGGGCGTGCCCGTGATCCCCAGCAACGCCATGCCTGCCAACACAGCGCTGGTCGGAGCGTTCCGTCAGTGGCACATCCTGTATCAGCGCCGCGGCGTGCAGGTGGAGGTCGGGCTGATTGGCAACAACTTCGTGCAGCGCGTGCGCACGCTCCGCTGCTACGGACGCTTCGCGAATGTGGTACTCCGACCACGCGCGTTCTGTACCATCACGGGCTTCTAAGGAGGGCGTGATGATAAGCCCTGTAGACTTGTGGTATTGCTTCGAGCAGGGCAAGCTCGTGGAAACCGCAGAGGCGTGCCTGTCAGGGATCCGTGTTGCCACAGCGGGGCTCCCCATCGCGCCTGAGTATGACGCGCTCTACCACATCACGGAGTACCTGCAAAATCGCTCCGAGCATGAGAAGCCGAAACGCAAGCGAGGTGGCTAATGCTCAAACCTGTTTATGATTCGAACGCAGGGAGTTATGTGCAGGCTGTTTCGCCCGGAACGCCGCTCCCCGTCGACCCCCAACCCACTAAGCCGCTCCTCACTTCCGTCGTCATCGCCGATACCAACACCAACCGCGACATCTTAGGCAACACCGCACCAGAGCAACCTACACTCTCACACTGCTCGCCTTACCACACCCTCATCTGGACAGGAACCAAATCCGCAGCGAGCGATGTCAACTACATCATCGAAGCACGAAGCACCGACATCAACTCAGGCGGTCCCTTAGCAGGCGGTTGGTTCCAAGTCGC
>NKPV01000208.1 GCA_002254605.1 Armatimonadetes bacterium JP3_11 | reverse complement strand
GCGACTTGGAACCAACCGCCTGCTAAGGGACCGCCTGAGTTGATGTCGGTGCTTCGTGCTTCGATGATGTAGTTGACATCGGAGGCGGCGGATTTGGTTCCTGTCCAGATGAGCGTGTGGTATTGTCCGCAATGTGAGAGTGTGGGTTGTTCTGCTGCGGTGTTGCCTAAGATGTCGCGGTTTGCGTTGGTATCGGCGATGACGAGGGCAGTGAGGAGCGGGTCGGCTTGCACCAGTTTCCGCTCCTTGCTGGTTTCCAGCACAGGCAGGGGCGCCTCCCAGCTCACATCGGTGATCTCTGAAGCGTTCTTCAAGAATCGAATCGGCATGGTGTGTCCTCCTTGTGCGTTTTATTTCGGTAGATAGTCCCAGCGCGCCATCAGGCGGCTATGTACGATTTGCGATGGCGTACTGCGCAACTCAATCCGATACTCATCCCAGTGTCCTTGTGTGATTAGCACGCGGAACCAGCGCTGGGCGGGCATAGTAATCGTACCTTGCGCGATGAGGAACCAGCCTTGTCCAATCGGCGCTCCCGAGAAATCCACCGACCGCCCAAGCACACGATAGTCCACATTCGCGCCGCCCAACTTATAGCCTGTCCACAGTAGTTGAGAGTAGTTGGTCGTGTAGCGCACCGTAGGGAAAAGCGAGGCGTTGTTGCCTTTGATGTCTCTTCCCGTATTGTCGATTAATGTGCGCCCTTCCCAAAGCAGCAGCCACTCCCACTCTGGCGGGCTGAACTCGTCTAATTGGGCATGCGCAGGCGATGTGGGCAACCCCGTAAGCGTGGTCGCCAACGGCGCAGCCAAAATACACTTCAATAGTTCACGGCGTGTAATCCGAATCGGTTCCTCCATGGCTTACCCCCTTACCCCAACGATTTTGCTCTTGAGCGCTTGCGTTCCACCAGAGACCTCGATGCGTAGCCACTCCATACGATGCGGCAGCTTGAGAGCGACGCGAAACCACTGGTTCGCCCCTGACTGAATGGCGCCCGTTTGCGTCCACCGCCAGCCGTGCTGGTCGCCTCCACGCACGGTGTAGTGCACAGGCGCGTTTCCGGTTTTCACGCCCGTCCACAGCAACACCCGATAGGCACGACAGTTCACAAAGGTCGGCGCATTTGTGTCGGTTTGCCCAAGCAAATCCATCGACAGTCCACCTATCTGCAACTCGCTGACACACAGTATTTCTATTGCTTTCTGCATGCCAACTATTATACCCAGCTAATGACATAATTGTAAGTGGTTCTCCCCAGCATCATAGCGGTATATTGAGAAAAGTAAACGAAAGAAGACCGATCCTAACACGAAGGGATTTGCTTCGCAATCAGTAGGGATGCGCGATCCTCTAAATTGTTCTCTTGCTCTGTGAGTGCGGAAGTCTCTTGTAGTGTCGGAGTAGCCCCCCTTTGAGAGAGAGGCTACTCCGAGGTCAATCAGCCTGTGCCCATCAGCGCGGTTTGCCACAGCCCGTAGCCGACACCATAGCGAGCGCGTGCGCCATACAGCACCTTATCCTGCATAAACACCTGTTCGCTGTCGGGTTTATCCAACGCGGCGAACTCCAGCGGCACATCGCGACGCTCCTGCAACACTACCGCCCGCATCGCACGGGAAGTGTCCAACAGGAACCACTTACTCTCGTGCGTGCCCGTGATGTAGGGCGACACAATCAAGCGCAACTTGCCCTGCAGCACATTCCGATAAGGCGTGAAGTTGTTCGTCGTGTTCGCCTGCACCACGATCGGCGACTCCAGCAACTCCATCGCCAGCCATTGGAGCTTCGGACCCACCAGCAGCGTGTCGGGCATAATCCCCATCGGTCGCCCGCGGTCATCCTTGAACTGCATCATCTGCGCCATAGCGGCTTGTAGGCTGTTGGTCGATAGAGCGCCGTTGTAGACATTGCTCTGTAGTCCGCTCTCCCCCTCGGAATGGTTGGTGTCGAACAACAGCTGCCCGTCATAACACCGTCCATCGATGCTCCCGCGTATCAGCGCGCTGATTACCAGCTGTTCCTTATGGCGCACCGCCTCCCGTGCAAGGTCACGCACACGCATCCGGATCATCTCGTACTGCTCGTCTTCGAGGGCGCGTCGCTCCACGGCAATCGACGCCTCCCACACCTGGTCGCTAATCGTGTATTCGTACACTCCCAAACCCGCTGGTTGTCGCTCGTCCACGAACTCCCGCATCACAGGCACACTGCCCAGCCAGCCATACTTCTGCACGGGTAGATTCGTGCGCACAATTGTAGCAATCTGGGGCGTAATGCTCGTGTCTTCCAGCTGGCGATAGGCGCGGAAGAACTCCGTGCGCAATCCCGCCTCGACCAGCGAGAGTAAATCACTTCGCACTAACGGCATCTTGGATCACCTCCTCACACCGTGTGGTTGTCGATTCGAATCCGCACGCGGTTGCCGTCCAGCAGCTCCACCACCGTGCCAACGACAATATTATTCGTGCTGGTCTTGGCGACCTCGTTATCGCTGGTCGCGCGGACGGTCGT
>NKPV01000194.1 GCA_002254605.1 Armatimonadetes bacterium JP3_11 | reverse complement strand
GTGCTATAATAGGACATCCTATAAACGGAGGTGTAATGACAGTGCGAAAGGCGATTCTTTTCGGCATCGTCAGCGCGCTCGCGCTGACCAGCGCTGCTACCGCGCAGACGCCCGTGCAAAAACTCCAGCAAGCGGGCAAAATGTCCTTCCGATTCTTCGACTCGCAATACTACATTCGCATCGGCGCCCAGTGCACTCTATCCGCTGCAGGAGGTGGGCTCGGTGATCAGAACCCCATTTGTGTCGTTCTCTCGGATCTGGACGGCGATGGCGACAAACTGGACTTCCAAATCACCATCAACCAGATGGTCAATAGTATCCAATCCAACGCGACGGTGACCTTTTATGGTGAGGCTGTAGGCTCCAACGCGGTACGCTGGCAAGGCAGCCGCACTTTCAGCCCCCCGGAGTGTGCCTTTATCGGCGGCAGTGTGAATCAGTGGTTTCAATTGAATGATGTCTACGGCGACTTCACGATGGAGATTACCGAGCTGGCGAGCTGTCAAAGCGATCCGCTTAACTGCTCGAGCTGCGGCGTGGACCTGCGGCTGGCAACTGCCACGATTAACCCTCCCGATGAGAATGTGAACTACTTGGGCTTCAATGGTGTTCTCCGATTGGGCGGCGATAGCTGCGACACGGGCGGTCCACTGCGCGCCTGCGCTCGCACTTACTCCATCAACGCCGTCGCGTACAGCACCTCGCTGCCGTCGCGGGGCGATGTGAACGGCGACTGCACCATCGACGATGCGGACCTGCTGGTCGTGCTGTTCAATTTCGGCAATAGCGGCGACGGCGATGTGAACGCTGATGGCATCGTCGATGACGCCGACCTGCTCATCGTGCTGTTCAACTTCGGCGCAAGCTGCTGATCTGCTGAATTCCTCGCTTTCGGCTCGGAATAGCACTCGACACTCCTCTGAGCTTCCGACCGAAGCGAGGAATCTAACCGTTCAGGAACTTTTGACAGCAGGAATCCTGACTCATAAGTAGAATCATCCAGATTACGAGGAGGTAAACGGAACGATGCGGTATCGTGGATTCACACTGATTGAGCTGTTAGTCGTTATCGCAATTATCGCCATTTTAGCGGCGATTCTGTTCCCTGTGTTTGCGCAAGCGCGCGAGAAGGCGCGCCAGACCCAGTGTGTCAACAATATGAAGCAGGCAGGGCTGGGTGTTATCCAATACATCCAAGACTACGACGAGACCTATCCAATGAGCGTCTACCGAGCGCACAATCAGCAGAATCAGGAGTGCGCTTATACGATGCTCGCGGCGATTGAGCCGTATGTGAAGAATAAGGACATCTACGAGTGTGCCTCCCGGCGACGCGAAATGGATTTGGATGCGTTCTGGCGCCAGTTCGGGCTGCCAGGTGGCGAGTGCGGACGCTTCCAATGGCTTAGTTATGTTGCGAACTTTGCCCTTTTTGAAGACGGTCCGAACAACACGATCACGGGCGCACGGAACCAGCCCCCCATTAAGCAAGCGGAGCTGGAGTATGTGGCGGAGACGGCTGCCTATCTGGATGGACAGCTCACACTCACTGGCGGCACGGGCAACTGTTCGATCTTCAACTCGCCGGTGGAGGGGCGCCACAACGAAACAGCCGCCGTTGCTTATGCGGACGGGCACGCGAAATCGTTGAAGGTCGCCCAAGCGAACCAGGCGTGTATCAACATCAGCAACAAGCAGTTCCGCCTGTGGTGCGTGCAATCCGCGCCTTATAATCGCAGCTGTGACAACCAGAACCGCAAGGTGTGCGACACGAGCGCGAATATCCCCGGCTCGCGTGATCTGTGGGGTATCCCATCCGACGACCAGTACTCCGGGACGCTCGGTCGCTGTGTGAAAGCATTGCGGCAGTAGTAGTTCTATCTGGGCATCCCTGCGAGAGACGATCCTCGCGGGGATGCTCTTGATTATGTCCACCGCTTACCAGAATCTCCGCGAGATTATTCACGCCTTCGGTGCGCGCCCTGCGACCTCGGAAGCGGAGTCGCGCCTACGCCGCTATCTTCACCGCCGTCTCCAGGAACGCGGACTGACCGCCTTCGAGCAGTCGTTCCACAGTGTCCCCTCGCTTACACCTGCGTGGATGGCGGTCTCGCTCTGTTTTGTGGCGTCGGCGGTTTTGGCGTGGCAAGGTGCGTTGCTGGCGTGGGGGATGGGAGCGCTGTGCAGCGTTGTCGGGATGGCGATGTTCTGGGGCTTGGTGAGTGGGCGGTGGGATGGGATGCGTCTGTTTCCCCAGCGCGAGAGCGCGAACCTGATTGTTGTGGCGCCAGCGTCGTCGGAAGTTCGGCGGCGGGTGGTGCTGATGGCGCACATCGATAGCCAACGCGCTGCGCTGATGTGGCACCCGCGTCATGTGCGGGCGTTCGGGCGGAACTTCCAACTGCAGGCGGGACTGTTGGGCGTTCATACGCTCTTTGCCCTGATGTTGCCCATTGCGCCTGTGGTGGGGCAGTCTTGGAGCGTTTCTCTGGCGCGCGGCGTGATGACTTTGGGCGGGCTGGTCGCGCTCTACGGGATGGGCATGCTCCTTCATCGGGAGATGTTCCTGCCTTGGGTGCAGGGCGCCAACGACAACGGCTCTGGAACCGCCGCGCTCCTGACAATACTGGAGCGGATTGCCGAACAACCGCTACCGCACACAGAGGTCTGGGGCGTGTTTACAGGCTGCGAAGAGGTAGGAAGACCGAACGGCGCCTTCGCCTTCGAACGCGAATACGGTTTCCAACTGCGCGAAGCGGAGTTTCTCATTGTGGATCATGTCGGTCTGGGCGAGCCACGCTACTTGGTGGCGGAGGCGATGCTGCCCCGTGCCCGCGCTCATCCCGAGATGATACGGCAGTTCGAACGCCTCGCGCAGGCGCACCCCGAATGGCGACTCCAGCCCAGCGCTGTGCCGCACGGCGCCTACACCGACGCCTTGCCGTTCTACCTGAAAGGCTACAAAGCGATTGCACTC
>NKPV01000206.1 GCA_002254605.1 Armatimonadetes bacterium JP3_11 | reverse complement strand
GCGCCACCCGCGCGTTGATTTTGAGGTACTCCGCGTAGCTCCCCAGCACAACGCTTTCAAACAAGTTCCGACAGAGATTGAATCGCCCCCGCCTACATATGAAACACTCACCGCACGGCGCCGTTGGGAGCCAAGTAATCCGTTGCCCCAATTGCAGGTGCGACACTCCCGCCCCCAAAGCCGCCACCTCCCCTGCTCCCTCGTGCCCGAACAATCCAAAGGGCAACTTCGCGTGTCCGCGACGGTAGGTCTTCAAATCGGTGCCGCAAGTGAGCGCAAGACGCACGCGCACCACCACCTCGCCCGCATTTGGCTCGGGGATGGGCGCATCGCGCAGGCTCAACGCACGCGGAGCCGACAGCCACGCTTGAAGCATGGCAAGAGTGTACCTGCGTACGCGTCCAAAATCCGTGTGCAATCGGGTAGAATCCTTACCGAAGCTTCGTGGAGGCAGACTATGGATAAGCGCGTTCAGGAAATCGTGTTGCGTGATTCGTCCACTCCAGCGATTCCCAACTTGGAGATGGGCGGGAATGTGTTGTTGACGCGTTTAGATGAGATTGTGAACTGGGCGCGGCGCAACAGCATTTTTCCTTTGACCTTCGGACTGGCGTGTTGCGCGATTGAGATGATGTCGTCGGCGGCGTCGCGATTCGACTTAGCGCGGTTCGGGATGGAGGTGTTCCGCGCCTCCCCTCGCCAAGCCGACCTGATGATTGTGGCAGGACGCGTGAGCAAAAAGATGGCGCCCGTCCTTCGACAAATCTACGACCAGATGCCCGCCCCCAAATGGGTGGTCTCAATGGGTGCGTGCGCCTCGTGCGGTGGGATTTTCAATAACTACGCGATTGTGCAAGGCGTCGATCAGATTGTGCCAGTCGATGTGTATGTGCCCGGCTGTCCCCCATCACCCGACGCGCTGATTTACGCGCTGATTAAACTCCAGCAAAAAATCCGCACGCAACGGCTGGGCATGCTGCTGGAGCTGAAACCACGCACAGACACGCCTGCCATAGGCGGCGCGGAGACGAAAACGATATCGACGCCAAACAGTTCGTTGCCCTCAGTCAGGGCGCACGAGACTTAGATATTCATTATATTCCGACGCGGTATCCCGACACCGAGAACGGAGGTGTCCCTTATGAAAACTACCAGCAAGCCGATGCCGAAGCAGCCCTCGATTGTGCGCAAAGAATCGTACGGGTCTGTGACGATTTACTGGCTCGATCGGGCGGCGGCGCGTGAGCAAGCACGACGCGCGGCGCAGCAGTTGGTGCAGGCGCGTCCCGAAGTAGTCGCCGTGTACCTGTTCGGCTCGCTGGCGAAAAATAAAGCCGGTCCGCGCAGCGATGTCGACCTGCTCATTGTGCTGCGCGAGACGGACATCCCCGTCTGGTTCAAGCGACCGGTGGTCTATAGTGAATTTTTTGACAAGGTGGAACTCCCCACCGAACTGTTCTGCTTCACGCTTGAGGAGCTGCCGCACAAAGCGGTCGCCAAAAACGCCCTTCAATACGCCGAACTGTTAGCAGGAACCGAAATCCGCAACGAGGTGCCACGATGAATATCATTCGCGATGTGATCAAGCCGATTGGCAAGGGTCTGAAAATCACGATGCGCCACTTCTTGGAGCCGAAGGATACGGTTTCATATCCCGAGCAGCGCAAGGAGCAGTTCGCCCGCACGCGCTGGCGCCATGTGCTGCTGCGCTACGAGGACGGCTTGGAGCGGTGCATCGGTTGCTCGCTGTGTGCTGGGGCGTGCCCTGTGCGCTGTATCTATGTGGAAGCCGCCGAGAACACCGACGAGGAACGCTACTCCCCTGGCGAGCGGTACGCCAAACGCTACGAGATTAACCTCCTGCGCTGCATCTACTGCGGCTACTGCCAAGACGCATGCCCCACAGGCGCAATTGTGCTGCGCGAGGACTATGAACTCGCCGACTATACGCGCGAATCGTTCATCGCCACGAAAGAGATGCTGCTGGAGCCGCTTCCCGTACGCGATGAGGTTGCAGAGGCGGTGAAGTGATTAATGCTTCCGGGGTAATCGGTTCGCGTGCGCCCCTCATGAGCCACTCACCGCCTGTATGCCGATACTGCCAGTTGGCATTATATCCCAGCGCGTTCCCAGCAGGCAGATAGTGGCACAACTGACCCGTTCTCCGGTCGCCGGGATGCTCTCTTCTAGCAGCATGGTAGGATGAAGTATACCCGCTCCCGGATCGTAAACGTCTTGTGCGAGACAGCGAGAGTTGAAGAGGGCGAGGGTGTCTAACACCCACTGCCAAAGTTAAGCAGTACAAGCAGCAGGTCGGCGTCGTCTACGACCCCATCGCAGTTCACATCTGCATCATTCGGTTCAGTAGCCCCAAATGCGAACAGCACCTGCAACAGGTCCGCATCATCCACGCAGCCACTGCCATCTACATCGCCAGACAAACCCCGAATCATATGAACAGTATATAAAGTGCTATCGTTCCAATCGTTCGAGTCCAGTGGATCCAAGGCGAAATCGATGACTGTACCAACCTGAAGAGTCAACGGGATTTCATATATTGCCCCCTCCCAATTGCACGGAG
>NKPV01000327.1 GCA_002254605.1 Armatimonadetes bacterium JP3_11 | reverse complement strand
GTTCTTCCATCAGATCTAACGCGAGGGCGGGTCTTCCGGGGCGCAGGGCGTGCAGGTAGCCGACTTGCGGGTCTAAGCCGACGCCTTCCAGAGCGCTGATATAGTCAACGGTACGGCGGCGCCCGCGCGGGGCGGACGCCGCCAAAGGGTCAGATTATCGATGCAGGTCGTGGCGACTAACGGATTCGGGCAGAGCATCATTTATGTGAACATGGTAATCCGCGAAGCTGCGGGGCGCCTCGACGCCGTCTTTGCGCCGCACTTGGATGGTCTCGAACAGGGTATGGGCGTGGGCGTTGCCGCGCTCGCTGTCATGGGTGAACACATAGAGACCGCG
>NKPV01000112.1 GCA_002254605.1 Armatimonadetes bacterium JP3_11 | reverse complement strand
GCCCGTGAAGAGGAGCGACGCCTCTCGCGCTGCTATCCCGAATACCCCGACTATCAGCGCACGACAGGGCGGTTCCTGCCACGCTGGCGCAACCGTGCGTAGAGCAACTACTCCCACTCAATCGTGGCAGGCGGTTTGGAACTGAGGTCGTACAGCACGCGATTGACGCCTGGCACCTCGTTGCTGATGCGATTGGCGATTCGCAACAGCAAGTCCCAAGGCAGCTCGGCGGGTTCGGCGGTCATCGCGTCTTCGCTCTGCACCACGCGCAACACAATCGGGTGCGCATAGGTACGCTGGTCGCCCATCACGCCCACGCTGCGCACATCGGGCAATACTGCGAGCGCTTGCCACACGCGCTGCGCCCAGCCCGAGCGCGTCAGTTCCTCGTTGAGGATGGCGTCGGCGGCGCGAACAATCGCCAGTTTCTCGGCGGTCACCTCGCCCAACACACGCACTGCTAATCCCGGACCAGGGAACGGCTGTCGCCACACGATTTCGGGGGGCAATCCCAACTCTTGCGCGACTCGGCGCACCTCGTCTTTGAACAGATAGCGGAGCGGCTCAATCAACTCCATTGTCATCCAGTCGGGCAGCCCCCCAACATTGTGGTGCGTCTTGATTTTCGCCGCGAGGCGCGTGCCGCTCTCAATCACATCGGGGTAGAGCGTGCCCTGCGCCAAGAATCGGCACTGCCCAATCGCGTCGGCATGCTCTTCAAACACGCGCACGAACTCTTCGCCAATCACTTTGCGCTTCTGTTCGGGATCGGTAATCCCACCTAAGCGCTGCAGAAACCGTTCCCGCGCGTCTACGAAAATCAGACGGCTGGGGAAATGCTGGGTGAAGAGCGTGCGCACCTGTTCTGGCTCGCCCTCACGCATGAGTCCGTGGTCTACAAAAATACAGGTGAGCTGCTCACCAATCGCCCGTTGCACCAGCGCGGCGACCGTACAAGAGTCGACGCCTCCGCTCACAGCGCAAAGCACGCGCTCGCGTCCCACTCGCTCGCGGATACTGGCGATGCTCTCTTGAATAAAGTGGCGCATCGTCCAGTCGCCTTTGCAACCGCAGACTTTGTAGAGGAAATTGCGCAGCAGGTGCATCCCGAACGGGGTGTGCGCCACTTCGGGGTGGAACTGCACGCCATAGAGGCGGCGTTCCAAATCGCCCATCGCGGCGACGGGGGTGTTCTCGGTCTCCGCCAGTGTGACAAACCCTGCAGGCGGCGTCTCCACCCGGTCGCCGTGGCTCATCCAGCAGGTGAGGTGGAAGTCGAGTTCTTCGAACAGCGGCTCCCCATGCACCACGGTCAGCAGCGTGCGTCCATACTCGCGCTGAGGTGCAGGCGACACCGTTCCCCCCAACAGGTGCGCCATGAGCTGATGCCCATAGCAGATGCCCAGCACAGGAATACCCAGCGTGAACAGCTCAGGGTCAACGCGCGGCGCATCGGGCTCATACACGCTGGCAGGACCGCCCGAAAGAATCACCCCCTTCGGACGACGGGCGCGCAACGCAGAGAGCGGCGCATCATAGGGCACAATCTCGCAGAACACATTGCATTCCCGTACGCGCCGCGCAATCAGCTGCGTGTATTGCCCACCGAAGTCCAGAATCACCACTTGCTCGTGTGTGCCAATTGGGGTTGTCATCAGCGTATAGGATACCTCCTTAGCAGGAACATCCTCACCGCTATCGAAACGGGGGCAGGGCAAAATCACCCCATTCGGAGGCTGAAACATGAGCAAAGTACGCTTAGGACTGATCGGCAGTGGCGGTATGGCACGCCACCATATCAATATCTTGCAAGGCGTGAGCGAAGCGGAGCTGGTCGCCATCACCGAACCCAGTCAAGACCAGCGCAATGCGACCCTACAGCGATTCCCGCACCTGCAGGGCGTGCCCTTCTTCGACGACTATCGCGCTATGCTGGACAAAGTGGAGATGGACGGCGTGATTATCGTGACGCCCCACACACTGCACTTCGAGCAGGCGATGGCGGCGCTGGAGAAAGGGCTCCATGTGATGATCGAGAAGCCGATGGTCTGCACGGTGGAACATGCGCAGATTCTGGTCAAGCGCATCCGCGAGACGGGCAAGGTGGGCTTGATTGCCTATCAGCGCCACTATATCCCTGTGTATCGCTATGTCTACGAGGGTATCCGCCGCGGCGAAATCGGCGAGCCCCACTTTGTGCAAGCCATCAACCTGCAGAACTGGATGCGCAGCACGGCGAACACCTGGCGCCAAGACCCGGCGCTTTCAGGAGGCGGGCAAATCAACGACACCGGCTCGCACCTGGTCGACTTCTTGATGTGGATTATCGACGCGCCCGCAACGAAGGTCAGCGCCTATATGCAATACTTCGACCGCAAGGTGGACATCAACTCCGCGCTGGCGTTCGAATATGCCAACGGGACTATCGGCAACCTCTCGATTATCGGCAGCACAACGGTCGGCTGGCATGAGGAGATTACGGTGGTGGGCAGCGAGGCAACCTACCTGATTCGCCACGACCAGCTGGAGATTTGCGATGCGCACGGCAATCGGTACAAGCAGGAGCAGTTGCCGCCGGGTTCCCAGCCCGTGATTAACTTCGTGAACGCGATTCTGGGGCGCGAGGAGGTGCAATCGAAGCCAGAGAATGCGTTGCGCATCACCGCGTTCACGGAAGCCGCTTGGAAGTCGGCGGCGGCGGGCGGTGTTCCTGTGCCGATTGCGCAACTGGAGGAATAAGGCTGTTGGGGACACTGCAAGGCGGACGGCGTTTATGCCCCGCCTTGCGTACCCGTGTCGCCTTGTGTAGCCTGCAGTTTGCGTTCCAGTTCCTCTAACTCTTTGAGCGCCTCGGAATCGTCGACGGTTGAGGCGGTTTGGGCGGCGACCGAATTGGTGGTGGGCGCGGTTCGGAGCCCGAGCCGCTGCTCGATTTTTGCCAGTTCCTCTTCCGCTTCGTGGTCGATTTGGGCGTCTTGCAGGGCAGCGATTCGCCCTTGCAGGCTCTGCGCAGCCATCTCTTGCCGCGCCGCCGCTTCCGCCTCCGCTCGCTGGATACGCTGTTCGGCGGTTGACCAGCTCGATTCGATGTTCTCGACGGAGATGCCCTCCAGCGCTTTGTTGATAGCCGTCTGAATCTGCGCCTGTTTCCAGCGCGCTTTCATTGCGAGCGCCTGCGCCGTCTTCACGCGCACCTCTTCCTCCTGGCGACGGATGGCGACTTTAATCGTCTCCACCGTCTCGATAGCTTGCTGCAGCGAGGCGCGCATCGTTTCCAGTGCGCCTTCTTGCGCCTTCTTTTCGCGCACAATCTGCAACGCGAGGTCACGCTTGCCCTGCTGCAGCGCCAGTTCCGCTTTGCGCTCTAAATCGCGCACCGTGCGCTCCAGCTTCTCCACCTCCGCCTGCAGCATATTCTTCTGCGTAATCGCCTGGATGGCTCGCTCACGATTGCGGGCGAGGGTCTCTTGCATTTCGCGTCGCGCTTGATCCAGCAGCACCTCGGGGTCTTCGAGCTGTTCCACCTTGCCCGTCACCCACGCGACTAAGTATCTCCAAAACCGTGCTAACGCCTTAAACATCGATTGCGCCCCCTTATTGTCGGCATTTTGAAGTGTACCCGAAAAAGGTGATCAGATTATCGCACGGTGCTGCCGCTAGGCACCTCGCGATCCGGGTGGAGCAGGACCGCTTTGCCATCGACATCCGCCGCGAGCATCATGCCTTCGGATACGATACCGCGAATCAGCGCAGGCTGCAGATTCACCAGCACAGGAATCTGTTTGCCCACGATCTGTTCTGGGGTGTAGTCTTCGGCGATGCCCGCCACGATGGTACGCTCCTCGCCCCCGACATCCAGCGTGAGTTTCAGCAGCTTGGTCGACTTCGGGACAGGCTCCGCCGCTTTTACGGTCGCGATGCGTATCTGCAGGCGTTTGAACTCGTCGATTGTGATCAGGTCTTGCATGGTCGTATTGGGAGTGGTTTGGACGGTCTTGTCCGAGTTGCTGGCGCGGGCGCTTGTGTCCGCGCCACTTTTGGGCTGCAGTCTTGGGAAGATGGGTTTCGGCTCCTGCAGGGTGTGCCCTGCGGGAAAAGCGTTCGTTGCCGTCGCCTCGTTCCAGTTGGGTATCTCACCGATGTTGAGCTGGCACGCGATTTCGCGGGCGACGCGCGGCATGACTGGCTCCACAAGTACGCACAGCGCCCGTGCGGCGATAAGCCCCGCGTACAACACCTGCCCTGCGCGTTCGGCGTTGTTTTGTTTCATGAGGGTCCACGGGGCTTGCTCGTCGTAGTAGCGGTTGACCGCGCTAATGATTTGCCACGCTTCGCGCAGCCCCTGCGGGAAGTCCACCGCTTCATAGGCTTCGGTGGTGCGCGCCGCTTGCTGCGCGAACAGGTCTGCCAGTGCGGCGTCTAACCGTGCGCCGTCGGGCACGCGCCCCCCAAAATAGCGATGCATCATCGAGAGGGTGCGGTGCAGCAGGTTGCCCAAGTCGTTTGCCAGGTCGCCGTTGTAGCGGGCTTCGAAGCCTTCCAAGCTGAACTCGGCGTCGGCGTCGGTGGGCATCTCGCGTAGCATATAGTAGCGGAAGGCGTCCACAGCGTAGGGCAATGCACAGCCCGACGCGCTCGCCAACGCCTGCGCCACATCCAAAGGCGCATACACATTGCCCAACGACTTGGACATCTTCTGCTTGTTCACAATCCACCAGCCGTGCCCGTACAGGCGCTCTGGGAGGGGCAGCCCCAGCGCCATCAGCATCGCGGGCCAAATCGTGGCGTGGAAGCGGGGCAGAATATCTTTGCCCATGAGTTGCAACTCGGGGGGCCAGGTGTCCCGATAGGCGTCGCCGCGCTCCAGCCAGCCTGTCGCCGTGAGGTAGTTCAACAACGCGTCGAACCACACATAGACCACGCCACTTTCGGGGTCATCGGGCACGGGAACGCCCCAATCCGCGCCCGAGCGACTGACCGCCACATCCTGCAACCCCTCGTTGATGAACCCCAGCGTCTCGTTGCGGCGCACTTCGGGCTGGATAAACTGCGGATGGGCTACGATATGCTCGCGCAGGCGCGACTCGTAAGCAGAAAGGCGAAAATAATAACACGGCTCGTCGCGCCACTCCAACGGCTTGCCACAATCAGGACAAGTCCTCGAATCGCCCACCTTGCTACTGGCAAAAAAGGTCTCACACGCGATACAGTACCAACCCTGATAGCTGCCCTTGTAGATGTCGCCCTGATCCCGGAGCCTGCGAAACACCTCCGCAACCACGCGCTTGTGGCGTTCCTCCGTCGTGCGGATGAAGACATCATACTCAATATGCAACTGGCGCCAGGTGTTTCGGAACACCTCCGCCATCTCGTCCACGAACTGCTGCGTCGGGACGCCACGCTCTTGAGCGACACGATGCACTTTCGGCGCGTTCTCGTCGGTGCCCGTCAAAAAATAGACCGCGCGCCCGCGTCGCTTGTGAAAACGGGCACATGCGTCGGCGACAATCGTGGTCAGCGCAGTGCCGATATGCGGCGCGCTGTTGACATAGTAAATCGGCGTCGTGATGTAGTAGCGTTTCATGCGCGTTCCAATGTAAGTGTACCCTACTATCGCACCCTCGTTGGGTATCCTTAGTGGACGAGGAGGTCTCAGCTATGATAACGCATACGGAGTTCCTCACCACCAGTGCGCGGGGGCTAAATCGCGACCACCCCGCAATGAAGATGTTCCAGAAAGCCAAACGCCTGGGCGTCTGGGACCCTGCCGCGATCGACCTCTCCCAAGACCGCGCCGACTGGCAAACCTTCTCCGACGAGCAAAAAGACGCCACCCTGCGCCTGATTTCCCTCTTCCAAGCCGGCGAGGAGAGCGTGACCTTAGACCTGTTGCCCCTCATTCAAGTCATCGCCAGCGAAGGCAGGCTCGAAGAGGAGATTTTCTTGACCTCGTTCCTATTTGAAGAGGCAAAACATGTGGAGTTTATGAACCGTTTCCTCACCGAAGTGGCAGATGTGCGCGGTGAAGACCTCTCGCGCTACCACTCGCCCTCGTACCGCAAACTCTTCTACGAAGCGCTCCCCCAAGCAATGCATCGGCTCACCTATGACCCCTCCCCGATTGCCCAAGCGGAAGCGTCGGTGACCTACAATATGATTGTGGAAGGCGTGCTGGCAGAAACGGGCTACTACGGCTTCTTCCAAGCCTATAAACGCCAGCAGAAGATGCCGGGACTGGTGCAGGGCATCGGCAAGATGATGCAGGACGAATCGCGCCATATCGCGTTCGGGGTGTATCTGCTCTCACGCCTAATCGCCGAGCATGGCGACCCCGTGTGGAACGCGATTCAGGAGACAATGAACAAGCTTCTGCCGTACGCGCTCGGCGTCGTACAAGAAACCTTCGAACCCTATGAGCCAAACATGCCGTTCGGCTTGGAGAAGGAGGAATTCCTAAGCTACGCGATGAATCAATTCATGCGACGGGACAATCGCCTCGCGCGTGCCCGCAGCCTGACGCTGGAGCAACTCTATCACGAAACGGAAGAGGCAGAAGCGGAAGCCGCCGCGCTGGTGCAATCCGTCGTGGCTGAGACATAATCGCTTATGCAAAGCAAACCGGTACACCGCAGCTGGATTACCGTCGTCGGGTGGAGCCCGATGGCGGTGGTCAATACGATTTGGCAAGCGTGCGAGCAAGGCGTCGTGCCCGATCGCATCGTGCTGCTCGCCTCGCCCGACGAAAAAGTGCGTCAAAGCGTCCAGACCGTCACGCACTACCTACACGAAATCTTGCCACGATATGGTGTTGAGAAACCCAAATTTGATGAAGTGCCTATCGACGAAAACAACTTCATGGGGTTCTGGAATACGCTCAAGAGCGTTCTGAAAAAAGAAAGCCAGATTGCGCAAGGAATCGTGATTGACGCCACAGCGGGACGCAAATACATGTCGGCGTTTGCCGTCATGCAAAGCATTTCCAGCAACTTGCCTATTGAGCATGTCTACTATAACCATATGATTACCCAACGCTATCACGATGTTCCGTACCCGCTGATCCCACGCCCTGCACACCAACTGTACGACCTGTTACGGCTTTTCAGGAGATAAGTGTCAAGATGTCATTACTTAAGGCGCGTTATGGAGT
>NKPV01000302.1 GCA_002254605.1 Armatimonadetes bacterium JP3_11 | reverse complement strand
GTACCACATCTTGATTGCGGAAGTGTTGGACGCGGCGGCGCGGCGGGGAGAGGTGTTGCCGCCGATTAGCGTATGGTGGTGCGCCCAGTCGTGGCTCATGTGTCCCAGTACGTTCCTCAAGGCTTTGAGGGGGGATCCTAAGATCAGCGCGGCGACGCGGGAGCGGGTGTGGGAGTGTTTTGTGTGCTACCTGCGCGAGACTTGGGAGCAGTGGGTTAAGGCTCCCATGCCTCGCTGCTTAGCGCGTCGATCACCTTATTAAATTGCTCCGGAGGCAGCTCGCGTTTGAGGGCGTCGAGGGCGGCTTGGAGCAGCTCGTCGCGCGTGCGGGCGAGTTTGAGTTTTTCGAGTTGCGATTTTAGCAGGTCGCGCTCGATTCGCGCGTGGTCGGGGTCGGCGGGCTGGCTTAGTTTGGCGAGGAGTTGCGCATGGTGTTTGCGGTGTTTGTAGAGGGTGTGGTCGCCG